>JBLNCE010000057.1:0-36371 GCA_050260415.1 Bacteroidota bacterium
TGTGGATTCGACATATCCATTTACGTTACTCCGCCGGTAGCGGCAACATGACTAACGTAGTTTAACTGTTGCAGCGAAAACCATTATTTGTAATCAACAAGGGTGCGAAATGTGAGGTATAATGGAGCAGCAGACATCGGTGCACATGAATATGGATCATCAGCATCAACATCTACACCTACACCGACGCCAACACCTACACCGACATTGACACCTACTCCCGGCGGCGGCGGCGCAACGATATATGAAGCCGAGGATCTTACAACGGCGGTATCTTCAGGCGATACCCAGACGGATACCGCGAATGCAGACGCGAGCAATGGATACTTCAATCTTTTCGACGGTAGTGCGGTTAATGACTATGTTCAGTATACCGTGAACGTACCGGCGGCAGGAACATACAGCATAAAGGTACAGTATCAGAAGAGAGAGGGCGGGGCTATATTCCAACTGGCAATCGACGGTACGAACCAGGGTTCAACCGTTGATACCTACGCTCTAACATATCCCTTCGTCGAGGTTGACCTTGGGAACAAGACATTCAGTACGGCCGGCAATAAGTTATTCAAGTTTAAAGTAGCCGGCAAGAATCCAAGCAGTATTGACTACAAGCTTGGCATCGACTATATCAAGCTGACGGGCGGTACCAGTCCGACACCGACACCGACACCGACACCGACGCCGACACCGACACCGACGCCGACGCCGACACTGACACCGACGCCCACATCGACACCAACACCTACTCCCGGTGGCACGATATATGAAGCTGAAAGTCTCACGACAGCAGTATCTTCAGGCGATACCCAGGCGGATACCGCGAATGTAGACGCCAGCAACGGATACTATAATCTCTTCGACGGCAATGCGGTTAATGACTATGTTCAGTATACCGTGAACGTACCGGCGGCAGGAACATACAGCATAAAGGTACAGTATCAGAAGAGAGAGGGCGGGGCTATTTTCCAACTGGCAATCGACAACAAGAACCAGGGTTCTACCGTTGATACCTATGCTCTAACATATCCCTTTGTGGAGGTTGACCTTGGGAACAAGACATTCAGTGCGGCCGGCAATAAACTATTCAAGTTTAAAGTAACCGGCAAAAATGCAAGCAGTCTTGACTACAAGCTTGGCATAGACTTTATCAAATTGACACAATAAAAACCGCGAACGAATAAAAGAAAATGGGGCTGAGCAAGATTGAAATTTCGCTCAGCCTTTTTTTAGCAGGTTTGCATACATCGCCGCATCATTTTCATTTCAATATGCGTCAGTTGTATTGCATTGTATCTGACGGATGCATTGTCGATTATGTAGAAGGGAAAGTATCCTAGCTGTAATTCACGCGATTTAGCCAGAGGATCGCAGTATTAAAACTGTAAAGCATTGTCAAGTTTGAAAGCTTATTGGAAAGAAGCTTGTGGATCTCAGGTTGTGGTGGTTCCGGTGTGGTGCCCGATGAATCCGCTAGAGTTTTGTTTAGGGCACCGGAAGAATTCAAAGATAATAGGAATATATTCGATTTTCCGTTAAGAATGGACGTGATATGATAAATTTAGATCTATCCAGCAGTTCGCGTACTCCGCCGGCTCTTTGGCATAGACCTTTGCATCATGCCGGCAAACGAGCTAGAGAGCCCAAAATAGCCCTTGTAACAATCCATTACGACCACCGCTTCTGCCTCAAAGAGTTCAATATGGGTACTACGTGCAGTTTAACCTAAGTAGGCCTGTCTTTGTCCGTGGCCAAGCCCACCACCCACCTTGGTTTTGGTAAGTGCCTCAGCCGGTATGGCACTTGTCTTTAGGCTCATCTTGATCGAGCCCGTTGGAGGAGGTGGTCGCCTATGCTCACGAGGTAAACCTGAAAGAGGTACTTTTTAAAAAAACAGGAGGGATAAGTTTGTCAAAGAAGCAAAAGTTTCTAAAATCTATGATCGTGTTAATCCTGGCCCTAACTTCCTTGTTATTATTCTCAGGGATAGCCAATGCAAATACGATATTTCAGCCGTATCTTCAGGCTGTGACAACCAACAGCATCTATGTGTTGGTTGAATGCGATTCCACGGCGACTGCATATGTTGATTACGGCCTTACGACGTCATATGGTTCCATTGCAACAACGGAAAGCGTCGAGGCCACGACGGCCGCCCCCGCCACATACGTCCATAACATTAAGCTGACAGGCCTGTCGGCGAATACAGTTTATCACTACCGGGTAAGGCAGGGGACCTCAACCAGCGCCGACTATACCTTCCGGACGGCTGTGAATGCGGGAACAGGTTTCCGTTTCGGCGTTATGTCCGACTGCAAGGGTGGTACAACTACGCACAATACCATTTCCGGAAGGATAGACGCCGCAAACACTTATTTCAATGTCTATGCAGGGGATTTATGGAATACCCCGGATTACCCCACTTGTAAAGCTGAATTCTTCAATCTTGCCAACGAAAAGAATCTTGATTCGTGTGTGCCTTTCTTCAATGCGACCGGCAATCATGAAGAGTGGAATTCGCTTACACAGGCGTTTACACAGGCTCCCAGTTCGTCTTCAGGCTCGCAGGCTTATTATTCGTTCGACTATGGTGATATCCATTTTACAGTGATCAATAACGAGTTGCCTTATACTTCGGGAACCGTCCAGTACAACTGGGTTCAAACCGACATTGCCAACACCACAAAGACCTGGAAGATTGTGGTCGCGCACAGACCGGCTTATAGTTCAGGTGCCATACATGGTGAAGATCCGGGCATGAAAGCACTGACTACCAACGTATTCGAACCCCATGGTGTCGATATGGTGATAGGCGGGCATGACCATTGCATGCAGCACAATAAGGTGAACGGAATACATCATATGGTTATTGGCGGTGGAGGAGCGGGCCTGTATGACGTCACCACCAAACCGTATACGATAATGGCGGCAAAGACCTTTGGCTACGCCATCGTCGATGTAACCCCAACAACGCTGCATTTGGTTATGTATAATAGTTCCGGGGCAGTATTGGAAACAGTAGATCTAAGCAAGGGTGGACCGACACCGTCACCATTACCAACACCCACACCTACCCCCGGTAATACTCCAACACCTGTTCCGACACCTACTCCCGGTGACGGCGGCGAAACGATCTTCGAAGCCGAGGATCTCACGACGGCAGTATCTTCGGGCGATACCCAGACGGATACCGCGAATGCAGCCGCCAGCAATGGATACTTCAACCTCTTCGACGGTAATGCGGTTAATGACTATGTTCAGTATACCGTGAACGTACCCGCGCCAGGAACATATAACGTGGTTGTACAGTATCAGATGCGAGAGGGCGGATCTATTTTCCAACTGGCAATCGACGGCACGAACCAGGGTCCTACCGTTGATACCTACGCTCTCGTATATCCCTTTGTGGAGGTTGACCTTGGGAACAAGACGTTCAGCACGGCCGGTAATAAGCTCTTCAAGTTCAAGATAACCGGCAAGAATCCAAGCAGTCTTGACTACAAGCTTGGCATAGACTATATCAAGCTGACGGGCGGCGACGGTTCGACACCTGCGCCGTCACCGACACCGACACCGTCACCGTCGCCTACACCTACGCCTACGCCTACCCCGACACCTACTCCCGGTGGCGGCGGAACGATATATGAAGCTGAGAGTCTCACAACGGCTGTTTCCTCAGGCGATACCCAGGCGGATACCGCGAATGCAGACGCCAGTGGTGGATCCTTCAATCTCTTCGACGGCAATGCCGCTAATGACTATGTTCAGTATACCGTGGACGTACCGGCGGCAGGAACATACAACATAAAGGTACGGTATCAGAAGAGAGAGGGCGGGGCCATTTTTCAACTGGCGATCGGTGGCACGAACCAGGGTTCTGCCGTTGATACTTACTCTCTAACATATCCCTTCGTGGAGGTTGACCTTGGGAACAAGACATTCAGTTCTGCCGGTAATAAGCTATTCAAGTTCACAGTTACAGGCAAGAATCCAAGCAGCGTCGACTACAAGCTTGGCATAGACTACATCAAGTTGACGCAATAGGACCAGCAAGAATAAAAGAAATAGGGGCTGAGCAGGATTAAAATCTTGCTCAGCCCTTTTTAGGATTATTTCACTTGAGGTACTTAGGCGATTATATGCTTCCGGATTTTGGAATTCTAACCCGCACGGTTGTACCTTTTCCATATTGGCTTTCATAAGTCAGCCCGTATTTAGCGCCAAAATGGAGAGCGAGTCGGTCATTGATGTTTTTAATACCGTATCCGTGTAGGTCGTTTTCGTTGAAATCAACAAACAGACTTGATATCTTATCTGCTGTCATGCCTACGCCGTCGTCTTCAATAATGATTATCAGATCGTTCTCGTCTTCTTCTATGCATATTTTAATCGCACCCGACTCGTCTTCTTTTTCAAGAATACCATGAAGGATAGAGTTTTCCACAATAGGTTGCAATGTTATCTTAGGTATAAGACAATCTAAGTACTTCTCCGGCAACTGGATCTCTAGCTTGATACTATCATTAAAACGCATGTTTTGTATTTGAATATATGCTTTTATGTGCTCAATCTCATTACGTAAAGTTACAACTTCTTCTCCTTTACTTAAGCTTGTAAAATTTGGACAACGCTTGAACCAATACGCCTATTTGCGGTGAATTTGTATTTACAGACATCCAGTTGGCAAGATCAAGAGTATTATAAAGAAAATGGGGGTTGATTTGAGCCTGTAGGGCTCTAAGTTCAAGATGCTTTATCTGTCTCCCTAGCATATATTCATCTTCCATCAGTTTGGAGATCCTAGTAAGCATATAATTGTAATTCTTAACCAGCTCTCCTATTTCGTCATTGCCAGTTGGTGAAATGTTTATATTAAAATCTCCGCTACCTTTTACTGCTCGTCTCATGTTCAGGATAAGTTCTCTGATTCGTTTTGTGTTCGATGCCGAGAAAATAAATGAAAGCATAAAAGCGATTGGGATAACTAATATAGCAGCAACAAGAATACTATTCATTGATCTGGAATAGAGCAATAATAGGTCCTTATAAGGAATGGTCAGGACCATAGACCAGTCTGTTCGATCGATTCTTTCGGCACCAATAAGATATTTCTTACCTGCGACATATGTTGTATGCCATGAGAGATCATTATCATCTTTATTTGACAATATGGTGAGGATACTATTAAAACTTTCGTCATTAGCGAAAGAACGGTCATCAGAGGCACAAATTATGCTATCTTCGGAATTAATAAGTAGAATCGATGATTTCTTTGTGAGTCTCGATTTCTCAATTACGGTCTTTATATCATTTTCTGAGATATCTATTCTTGCTATCCCAATATACTGATTATAGTCTTCAGGGCTCACGACCAGTCTGACTGCGGAAATGATTCTGCCTGTGTCTGGACTTGAAAAATATGAGGCTGGAAACCAGACAGGATATGGGGCATTGGCCACCACTTTCTTATACCAACTACTATCAATGGCTTGATCCAAATCGTAAAAGGTTTGTCCTTCAGTAGCATAGGCAAAAGTACTGCTGATATATAAATGAATACCTTTTATGCTAGGGTCAGCGTGAAGAGAAGTTATAATCGATTTTATTTTTTGAATATCGATAGTCTCTGATAATGGATTAATATATTTATTGGCGTTTTTATTTAGTATTCCTTGAATAGTTTCATTAAAACAAATCTGATTTGTAAGATATATGGCAGAATTTATCTTATATTCAAGAAACTTTTTTGTTTGCAGCAGTGTCTGACTAGCCGAATAGGTAGCTTGTTTTTCTGCGTCGGATGATAATCGAAAGTAATTAATGGTTAAGAATAGAGCGATGGTAATGATGATGATTATTAGATATGATATAAAGATTTTATACTTGATGCTTAATCCATTTAAATATCGCACAAGATTTTTATACATGTCTTATAACCGTTCCCGATACTCAGAGGGCGAGCAACCGACTTGTTTCTTAAATACTGTTGAAAAATAGTTGGCATCAGTAAAGCCTGTGCTGTACGCGACATTAAGCAGTTTAATTCGATTATCTTTTAAAAGTTCCTTGGCCTTTTCGATTCTTGTCTCAGTAATAAATTCATTCAAGGTTCGACCGGTAGTTCTTTTAAAAAGCGAACAGAGGTATGATTGGCTTAAATACACATGACTTGCAATGGTTTGGATCGAGAGATCAGTCTCAGCATAATGATCTCGGATGTATCTCATGATCTCGTAGACTTTTCGGCCAGATTCCTCCCTTTCATCAATCTTTACAAAGATTCCTTCTATTTGTAAAGAAACGAATGCATGCAGATCGTCAAGGGTCTTAAGACCCTTGATTTTTCGGCGTGATTCATCATAGTCGGCGGACGATTTATCTATGATGTTCATCCTGATTGCCATGTCAAGGATTTTTTGATATAAGTTAAAATATAGTTCCTTAATTTCTTCAGTATTACAATATTCAGCGTTCTTGATTTGATTTGTAAGTTTGTCTATCAGCAATGCAGTATCTCTTACGTTATTGGTTAACGATGTCTCGAATTGGAAAAGAACATCTTTTTCCGACTTAAAATACTCACGATTCAGGTCATTATGATAAAATACTTTATTAGATCCACGGTAAAATTGCTTTGTTAGCGACAAGACCGCATCGGTGTATGAAGAGTGAAGCTTAGAGACGCTTTCGACCGACGGACCTACTCCGACAGAGATCATGCAATTCTCCTCGAATAATTCCAGTAGCTTTATCAGTATTATTTCGAAAAAGTTTTCTGAAGAAGTCGTCTGTCGATCAATTTTCCCTTTTACGATGAGAATAATTTCCTCCAAGCCGGTAAAACCGGTCAAGAAATGATCGGTAGGGAGTAATGGAATATCATATATTCCTTGTAGTATAAAATCTCTTAGTTCATCTTTGAGTTTTAATGGTGCGCTTTCATGCCAATTTAGAGAAATAACTCCGGTCGTTAACCATCCTTCCAGCGTTATGTTTAAAGATGGATATCGGTATTTGTGCATTACTGAAGCAGTGTCGCGAGTTTCCCTTATCAATTCCAAAGCAAGCTCTTGGCGGATCAGGGGGATACTCCCGGAAATACTTTCATGCAAGCTCTTAAGCTCCGCATCTTTTCTCGTCTCTTCAAGGTGGATGGAAACCGCTTCTCTGACAACCTCCTCGATTTCCTTGGATGATATGGGTTTCTCTATATATCGTAAAGCTTTCAGATTGATCGCTGCTTTCAAATACTCTTTATCAGCATATGCACTTAAGAATATAATCCTGCAGGAAGGAAACATGATCCTGATCTCTTCCGCTAGCTTAACTCCATCCATCTTAGGCATTCTGACATCACATAGCATAATATCTGGACATAATTTTTTTGCTATATTTAGGGCTTCGATACCATTTTTTGCTACTGCAACGATATCAATCCCCAATTCATTCCAGGGTATAAACTCCTGTAAGCTGTCTCTGGTCATTTTTTCGTCATCGACAATTAGCAGTTTTATCATGATGATCTATCTCCTATAATAAAGAAAAAGGGTCCTATTCCTCGTAAACCCCCAATAAAGAGAAAATCACAAGGAAGACCCATATAGATAATAATAGCACAAGCCATTGGCCCGAGCAAGTGTTCTTAAGGATTGTGTGGGTAATCCACCCTTAAGATACCGGGAATCCCGCATCTGGATATCGCATCCATGCAGCATGGATAAGACATTTAGGCAATACAACCCGAAGCAGATCACGCTCCTGCCGCCGTACTTGGATGACTGGCTGCCGGAGACCCCCCGTCAGCTTTTTGGACGAGGCCTGTGACACCGGAAGAATTCAAAGATAAAAGAAATATACTCGATTTTCCGTTGAGAACGGACGGGATATAATGAATCTAGAACTATTCAGCAGTTCGCGTAGAAATTGGTTAAGAGCCTCAAAACCAGGAGCCATCTAATTTTCTGGGAGCTTATCCGAAAAACCCGGTTTTCTACCCCTGAGGACAAATTATCCGAGGCAAAATAATATGAAGAGGTACAATCGATGAAAAGTAGTAATGGGTTCTTACATGATTTCTTAAAGAATAAGACACTCTTGGTAATGCTTATTCCTGCGCTGGTCTACATTATAATTTTTTCCTACGTACCATTGGCCGGGTTGGTTGTTGCTTTTAAAGATTACAACTACATTGATGGATTATTTAAGAGTCCATGGAATGGGATAGAAAATTTTAGGTTCTTTTTCGTTTCTGGAAAAGCTCTATTGATCACGAAAAACACTATTCTATATAATATTTCGTTTCTTTTAACTAATACCATACTTAATATAGGTATTGCAATCATGGTTGCTGAAATGGGAGGAAAATTCCTAAAGAAGATCTTTCAGTCCATGTTATTTCTGCCCTTTTTCGTATCTTGGGTAGTGGTTGCTTCCTTCACCTATAATATCTTCAACTACGAATTCGGGGTAATTAATACTCTATTCAGATCACTACATATAGCCCCGGTCGATTTTTACGGTACCAAATGGTTGTGGCCGATCCTCTTGCCAATATTTAATGCCTGGAAATACGTGGGCTACGAATCGATCATATACCTGGCGGCAATCATGGGCTTTGATGCGGAAATATATGAGTCCGCTGAGATCGACGGCGCCTCCGTTTTCCAGAGGATACGGCATATTACGTTGCCTCTACTCACTCCTACCATGATCCTGCTTATTCTGATGGCATTGGGGCGGATCCTGAGGGGTAATTTTGAGATGTTTTACCAATTAGTGGGGACAATTCCGGTATTGCAGGATTCCACCGATATCATCGATACCTTCGTATTCAGGGCGCTTGTAAACGGGTCAGATTTCGGCATGGCCTCGGCGATAGCGTTTTACCAGTCCGTCCTATGCTTTGTGACCATTATTGTTGCCAACAAACTGGTCAAGATGGTGCGCAAGGATTATGCTCTTTTTTAAAGGAGAGTCAACACAATGAGAAAATCCATGGATGTTATTCTATTCAATATCATTGCCTATAGTCTGCTGGGTATATTAGCTTTGTTATGCGTGCTTCCATTTATTATGCTGGTCTCAGGTTCCTTTTCAGAAGAGTCTTTAATCCTACGGACGGGTTACGGACTGTTGCCCAAGGGTTTCTCTTTACGTGCTTATGAGGTTATCTTTAGCAATCCGCAAAAAATCTTGACTGCTTATGGCGTTTCGATATTCGTGTCCTGTGCCGCATGCATATTGGCGCTCCTTTTGATCAGTATGACGGCGTATGTGCTCTCCCGAAAGGATTTTCGCTCCCGTAACTTTTTTGCCTTTCTGTTTTATTTCACCACTCTGTTTAACGGGGGACTTGTACCATTCTATATTCTCATGGTACGGTATCTTCACTTGAAGAATAACTTGTTGGCCTTGATCCTGCCAGGCATCTTAAATATCTTCTTTCTCTTCATCATGAGGAATTTTATGACTAATTCCATTCCTGACGCCCTGATTGAGTCGGCAAAAATAGACGGCGCCGGTGATTTCAATATATATTTCAAGATTGTTCTGCCTTTAGTGAAACCCGCCCTGGCGACCATCGGACTTTTTGAATTGTTGGGTCACTGGAATAATTGGTATAATGCCATGTTATATATACAAAAAGAATATCTGTATCCACTTCAGTATCTGCTATACCTGCTTCTAGCTTCAGCGAGAGCCGCCGGGCAGGACTTCACTATGGGGCTATCGGATGTGGTGCAAGAAACACCCGCGGAAACGCTGAAACTTGCTATGACCGTAGTGGTTATCGGCCCGATTGTGCTGGCATATCCCTTCGTGCAGAAGTATTTTGTCAAGGGGATAACGATTGGAGCCATCAAAGGTTGAGGGCTCCTGAAATATCGGTATGAAAGCGGGATTAGCTTGCGGATTATCTTTTTCGATCTCGACACGCTCAGGCCCGATCATCTTGGCTGCTACGGCTATCACCGCAATACTTCGCCCAACCTCGACCTGATCGCGGCGGAAGCGATCCGTTTCGATGAATACTATTGCGCGGACGCGCCCTGTCTGCCTTCTCGCTCCGCTTTGATGAGCGGCCGGTTCGGTATTCATACCGGCGTGGTGGGACACGGCGGCACCGCGGCCGATCCGCGTCTGGAAGGCGCGCGCCGAGCTCTTAGCGATATCTATGCCAAGGAGAGTCTGCCCGCGCTTTTACGTCAGGCCGGTCTGCGCACCGTCACGATCAGTCCGTTCGCCGAGCGGCATGCGGCCTGGCATTTTTATGCCGGATTTAATGAGGTTTTTAACACGGGCAAAGGCGGAAACGAGCTGGCCGAGGAGATCACTCCCACCGCTCTGGATTGGCTCGAAAGGCACGCGACCGAGGACAACTGGTTCCTGCATATCAATTTCTGGGATCCGCACACGCCTTACCGGACCCCCGCGCATTTCGGCAATCCGTTCGCGAACGAGCCGCTGTCGCCGTGGTTCACCTCCGCGACCCTGGCGGAACATCGCCTGCAAGCCGGGCCGCACAAGCCGCGCGAGATCAGTATGTACGGCAACGCGACCGATCACAGATACCCTCGCCAACCGGGAGAGCTTGCGGATCTCGACGATCTGCGGCGCCTGATCGACGGTTATGATTGCGGCATCCGTTATATGGACGGCCAGATCGGGCGAATCCTGGCTGCGCTGCAAGCAAAAGGAATCTACGACGATCTGGCCGTGATCGTCAGCGCCGATCATGGCGAAAACTTTGGCGAACTGGGAATTTATGCCGAACACGCCACTGCCGATCGGGCTACCTGCCGTATTCCGATGCTCTTGCGTTGGCCGGGCGGGTTGAGGGGGTGTGTGGACCGCGGTTTACATTATAACCTGGACCTTGGCCCAACACTCGCCGAACTATTGGGCCAAGCCAAGGCAAAGAGCTGGGATGGACGAAGTTATGCCGGCGCCGTTTTGCGCGGCGAAGATTGCGGTCGCGACTATCTGGTTTTGAGCCAATGCGCTCATGTCTGCCAGCGTAGCGTACGCTTCGGCCCCTGGCTCTACATGCGCACGTATCATGATGGATATCATCTCTTCCCGCAGGAGATGCTTTTTGACTTGCTTGCCGATCCGCAAGAGGCGAGAGACATCGCCGCGGAACAACGTTCCGTCTGTCATGAAGCCGCGCATTTGCTCCTCGAATGGCACGATGCCATGATGGATTCCATGCCGTACGAAGTCGATCCGCTCTGGACGGTCATGAAGGAAGGCGGACCGCATCATGCCAAAGGCAGATTAGCGGAATACTGCGCATATCTGGAGCGCACCGAAAGGGGAAAAGCCGCTGAGCAGCTAAGACAGAGGCATCCAGGGGAGTTTAAGTAGCTCCCCCTAAAAATATAATCAGATAACTCTATCGTATCTTTTTAGAACCCGTTGTTCTTGATTACTTCGCGATACCAATGAGCACTCTTCTTCCAGGTCCGGGCCATGGTCCGCCGGTTCACCCGGATGAGCCCCATGCGGTGGCGGTAACCGCCGCGCCATTCAAAGTCGTCCAGCAGGGTCCAGACGTAGTAGCCCCGGATGTCGACCCCTTCCCGGAGGGCGCGGTGGACCTCATGCAGATGGTTTTGCAGATAGGCGATGCGGTCGTCATCCTCCACCCGATCGTCGGCCGGCTCCTCGTTATCGTTTCCATAGCCATTTTCCGCGACATAGATCGCGGGGTGGCCGTAATCCCGATCGAGCCTGGTCAGCAGGTCATATAACCCGCGAGGATAGGGTTCCCAGCGCATCTCCAGGCCGAACGGCGCGGCTTCACGCGCTTCCTTAACCAGGCAGCGGTTATAGTAGTTAAGGGCAAGAAAATCGGAAGGGTTCGCGGCGATGAGATCGAGATCGCCGGGCGCGATCGCGGGGGCGCGGAATTTGGTTTCATAAAGCCGGAGAGTCTCTTCCGGGTATTTTCCTTTGCATATTGGCCCCAGGTACCAGCGGTTATGGATGCCGTCCGCCATTGCCGCCGCCGCCGTATCGGCGGGTGAAGTCGAGGCCGGGTACATCGGGGACAGGTTCAGCGTGATACCGATCCGCCCATCCTCCGGGCCCAGTTGGCGAAAGGCCTGCACGGCCCGGGCGTGGGAAAGAAGCAGGTGATGCGAGACCTGTACCGCCAAGGAATGATCCATGAAGCCCGGGGCATGGGTTCCGACCGCGTAGCCAAGATTGGCCACTACCCGGGGCTCGTTGTGGGTGAACCACTGTTTGACCCGGTCGCCCAGGCGCCGGTACATATGGGCGGCATAATCGGTGTAATAGCCAATCACGTCCCGGTTTGTCCAACCGCCGATCTCCTGTAGTTTCTGCGGCAGATCCCAGTGATACAGGTTGGCGGTTGGCTCGATCCCGTTGGCCAGCAATTCATCCACGAGCGACTGGTAGAAAGCCTCGCCCTTTGGGTTGCTCGCCCCCGACCCGGTGGGGAAAATTCTGGGCCAGGCAATTGAGAAACGGTATCCTTTCAAGCCCAGCTCTTTCATGAGGCGGATGTCTTCCCGAAAGCGATGGTAATGGTCGCAGGCCCGATCGGCGTGATCCCGCCCAGCCATATGGGGGCTATGCAAGAAGACATCCCAGATGGAGACTCCCCGGTCGTCCTCATTGACGGCGCCCTCGATCTGGTAAGCCGAAGTCGCTGCGCCCCAGATGAAATTCTGTGGAAAGATCGCTTTATGCATGACGTTGGCTAATTAAAGTTATGCTTGACGGTATAAACAATGATATGCAATATAATGAGATGTATATCTTCCACCTGCTCAATAATATTGGTCCCGACATTGAGATTGATATCGGAAAGAGCTTTCAATCTGCCGCCGTCGAATCCGGTCAGACCGATCACGAAGGCGTTCTTGGCCCGGGCATACTGGACCGCCTTGATGATATTGGGGGAGTTGCCGCTGGCGGAGATGGCGATGAGCATGTCGCCCGGTTCCATCAAGTTCTTGAGCTGCTGCACGAACGTGTTCTCATACCCCTCGTCGTTGCCATAAGCGGTAATGGCGCAAATGTTATCACTGAGGGAAATGATCTTGAACTTGCTTTCCTCATCTTTGATGGCATTTTTGCCGAAATCGCAGGCGAAATGATTGGCGGTGGCGGCGCTGCCGCCGTTGCCGATCAGAAAGACCCGTTTCTTTTGCCGGTGGATTTCCCGCAGCGCCGCGATGACGCGGTCCATTTCCTCCGGGTGCAACGTGTCGAGGACCACGCGCAGTCCCCGTAAATACTGGTCGATTGTCGGCGTCATTGTCGTAAGCAATGGTTTTTCCCCCTTAAGCCCGTCCAGGCGATGGCGGCGGCGCCAATCAGGGCGGCGTTATATGAGAGCGCGGTCGTTTCGACCGCCAGGGATTGGTTGGCTTGTGCAAAAAGCATCCGCCGCATGGTGGCGGTCAATTCATCCCTAAAGAGATCGAACGCCATGACCACGCCGCCGCCCAGGATCACCTTCGCCGGGTTGAGCAGGTTCACGGCATAAGAGATGGCTTGCCCCAGGAAGCGGCCGGCCTCGGCGTAGATCGACCTGGCCGCGTCATCGCCCGACCTGGCGGCCTCGGCAATGGACGCGGCGGTTGCCGCCGCGGGATCGGACAAATGCCGCCGTCCGGCGTAGCGGCGGGCGATCGACGCGCCGGAGGCGTAGGCCTCGAGGCAGCCCTGTTTGCCGCACCGGCACCATTCGCCCCCCTCCACGACGGTGAGATGCCCTATCTCACCGGCGTTACGGTAAGCGCCCTCATAGATCTCGCCGCGCAGGACCAACCCGCCGCCGATGCCGTTACTGATCGTGATCCAGAGGAAATCGTCCACCTCCCGGCAGGCGCCGTATAACTTTTCCCCAATCGCGCAGGCGTTGACGTCGTTAGCGATGAAAACCGGGATCTTCAGCTCCTCTTCCAGCAGGGCCGCGATCCTGAGATCCTCGATCTCCGTGAAGTTGGCATGAACCCAGATACCGTTCCGGGGATCCGCCAACCCGGGGATGGCCACCCCGGCGCAGCGGGGCTGAAGGTTTGGGCATGAGCCCCGCAAATCGCGCCAGAGTTCTTGGATGGCGCGGAGAATCCCGTCCGCGGTGATGGAGGGCGGAAACGGCCGTTTGACCTTGGCCAGGATTTCTCCGGTCTCGTTCACCAAGCCAAGCATCAATTTCGAGCCGCCGATGTCGATGGCCAAGACCGGACCATGATCAGTCAAGTAGCTTTTCCTCCCGCGCATAACGGTCCTGGGAACAATTCCGGGCCGGGCGAGGCATGCCGCGCCCCTGCAAGAGACTACAAGCGGGGGGCTCCTATACCGGCCGGCCCATGTGCTTCCTGACCACTTCCACCAGCCCGTCATAGGGCCGGCAGTTCTTGAAGGCAAAGGACTGCAAGATGCGGTCGATCTCCGTCTCCGTCATACCCTTGAATTTGCCGGCGTAAAGCGGTTGGAGCATCGAGCCGGCGTACCCGTCCAAGAGCAGGCGCTTCAAGTAATACTCATTGGCTTTTGGATTTACGTCCGTATAACCGGCGGTCTTCGCCACCAGCCGGCCCAGGCCGCGCACGACGCCGAGCGGCCGGGTGGGAGGCAGCCAACATGCGCCGGAATCGGTATGCAGAAAAATCTTCGCCTTGAGCACGGGGGCAATCAGCTTCAGATACTCGGATTCAGGATCCAGGCGCACCCAGGACATGACGCCGACGTCCTTATACGTCCAGGTGGTCCAGTGCACGCCGTGTTCCTCGAAGACATCGATCTGGTCGTCCAAGGCGCGCAGGCGGCATGGACGCTGCCGGGAAAGCCCGTTGGCGGAGGCGCCGAACTCGCCCACGTATAGCGGGACATTATGCTTTACGGCGAATTGGGTTCCCGGGTGTTCTTGAAACTTGGCGCGCTGTCGCCGGCGATCCCACCATTCGCCGTTGATTGTGCCGGGGTACCTGCCGTGGCCGACGCCGGCCGGATTATAATTATGGCTGCTGTAAACAAGATTGGGGGCGAAGGGCGCTTCCAATCCCTCGAAGAGGGTGGCGAAATTATCGCCTTCCAGGAAGATGATGTGCGCGGGGTCGAGCGCGCGGATCGCGGTTACCACCCGGCGGTAGATCCGGTTCATCTTGTCCCAGTCGCGGGCGGTCTCGTAGACGTAACGGCCGCCGTGAGCATTGCAGACCGGTTCGTTCATTATGTTGTAGCCGGCGATCGCGGCATTGTCTTTGAAGCGGCGGGCAAATTCCTCCCAGAGGGCGACGAAACGATCCTGAAAATGGGGGTGTTCCCAGAAGAGCGCCTGGCAATGCGCGTTGTCGCAGTGCCAGTCGGTGCTCTGCCATCCCTGGGCCGCGTGCAAGTCCAGGATCACATAGAGCCCCAGTCCGGCGCACCAGTCGACCACCCTCTGCAAACGCGCGAAGCCGGTTTCCAAGTACATGAACGGCTGGGCATCAGCTTCGAAATGACGGTAGTTCAAAGGCAGACGGACGGCCGTGGCGCCGCAACCCTTGATGAAACGAAGATCATCTTCGGCCAGGAAGTAGTCCAACATCCGGTCAAAGAAGAAACTTGCTTTTGCGGGACCGAGTTCCCGGGCCATCGCCGCGCGCAGGGTATATTCGGCGCCGGGGTAACCATTGATGAAGTTCTCCATGTTCATCCAGCCGCCAATACAAACGCCGCGCAAGCGGACTGGTTGATTGTCGGCATCGACGATCCGCCCGCCGTTCACCTTGAGCATGGATAAAGCTCCGTTCATCGCGATAATCATCGCCCCCTCCCCTGGTTCAATTATATAAAGATAGGAAAATGGAAATAAACCGCTCGATCTCGCACCCGACCCGTGATTTTTGTGATACCGCGCGAAGGATACCGTCCGCGGGCGGACTTGGGCCCAGCGCCTTGCCAGCACGACAAAATAAACAAGCCGAAGTCAAATAATGACGGTTTATCGGGGGACGGATTGGCTTTATACTCTAATCAATGCGGAGTTGAGCTGGTTTTTTATGGCATGACCCGCGCGGCTCCGTGTTTACGTGGAATTCGGGGAAACCCCGGAGTAATCAGTGGATAGAGGAGGAAACGGTTGATGAGGGAATCGAGAAGGAAAACCAGTGTTATCGCAGCCCTGCTGGTACTGATCGTGTCCTCGTTGTCCATCGGCCTGGCGGCCGAGCGGCTGACGCTGCCCATCGTGAAAACCCCGCTGACCTTGACCTGGTTCAAGGATATGGGTTCCAAGGGCTTTGCCGCGGTGAACGATTTCAATCAGATGGCCTGCTTCAAAGAGATGCAGAGACTGACGGGCATCCAATTCGAGTTCCGGATTTCCGCCGTGGGACAGGCCAATCAGCAAATCAATCTCATCGTGGCATCCCGGAACCTGCCCGATCTGATGGACTATACATGGACGAAATTCCCCGGCGGGGCGGCCAAGTTGGCCGCGGACGGGTTGATTATCGAACTGAACGACCTGATCGATAAATACGCGCCGAATTTTCAGAAGCTCATGAGGCAGCATCCCGAATGGAGGAAAATGGTCGCCGATGACGCCGGCAAGATCTATTTCTTCCCGTTCGTCCGCAGTTCCGAACTTAACAAGCTCATGAACGGCTTCATGATCCGCAAGGACTGGCTCGATAAGTTGAAGTTGAAGGTTCCGACCAATATGAAAGAATGGTACACCGTGCTCAAGGCCTTCAAGGAAAGGGACCCCAATGGCAACGGCAAGGCCGACGAGATCCCGTTCCTGAGCGAACAGACCAACAAGGGGTTCGGCGGTTTTACCCGGTTTATGTACGCCTTTGGTATCGCCCCCAACAACCGCGGCTTCATCCCCGTGAATGGCCGGGTCAAATACAGCTACATGGAGCCGGCGTACCTTGATTATCTCAAGACCATGAACAAGTGGTACAAAGAAGGCTTGATCGATCCGGAATTCGCCCTGTGCGAACGGGCGCTCTTCAACGCCAAAGTGGCCACGAACACGGTCGGCGCTATGCAGGGTGGCTGCGGTATGGGTTTCATGGGCCTATTCATCAAGACCATGCGGGATAAAGGTTACACAGACTTTTCCCTGGTGGGGACGCCTTTCCCCAAAGCCACCGACGGCAAGGTATACGGCTTCAAGACCAACGCGGTCACCGGCGACGGCACGGTCATCACCACCGCCAACAAACACGTCAAGGAAACCGTGAAATGGCTCGATTATTGCTACTCCAAGGAAGGCAGCATGCTGATGAGCTACGGCCCCAAGGGCCAGGCTTACACGGTGTCGGGCGGAAAATCTCAGTTCAAGGAGTCGATCCTCAAGAGCAGCCTGGGGTTGGACAGCGCCATCATGGCATACGGATTGGCCCCCTCCACCGGCCCGTTCGTGGTGGACGATCTTTACTGGCGGACCTCCACCGCCGTCTTCCCGGAACAGGGTCAGGCGTTGGAGATATGGGCCAAGGCTTCCGATGCCTTGATCCTGCCCCCCGTCACGCCCACCCCGCAGGAGAGCGAGCGGTTCGCCGCCATCATGAACGCGATCATCACCTACCAGGAAGAGATGCATGACAAGTTCGTCATGGGCCAGGAACCGCTGGAAAACTTCCCGCGGTACATCGAGAATCTCAAGAAGATGGGTATCGAGGAAGCGATCAAGATCCAACAGGCGGCGCTCGACCGCTACCTGAAACGGTAAGGAAGAATCACCACGCTTCGCGTATGCCGGCTCCTCCGCCAACCGGCGGAGGAGCCGGAGAATACCAATGTCATAAGTTTTCAGGGGGAAACTCTTCATGGCGGGGACGGTAACGGAGATAACTTATCAGCAGACGGCCAGGGTCGGGAAGATGGACGTCATCCGCAAGGATTTCCGGCGGAACAAGTATATTTACCTGATGCTGCTGCCGGTCATGGCCTATTATCTGGTCTTCCATTATCAACCAATGTACGGCGTGCTCATGGCCTTTAAGAATTTCAGCCCCGGCCTCGGCATCTGGGGCAGCCCCTGGGTGGGGCTGCGGCATCTGCAGGATTTCGTGTCCGGTTTCTACTTCTGGCGGACCATCCGCAACACGATTCTGATCAATCTCTATGATATCGTGTTCGGCTTTCCCGCGCCCATCATCCTCGCTCTGCTCCTGAACGAGATCCGTAATGCCGTCTTCAAGCGTACCGCGCAGACCATCGTCTACCTCCCACACTTTATTTCGCTGGTGGTCGTCTGCGGGATGGTTACGGACTTTACCACCAAAGACGGGCTCTTCAACACCATCTTGAGGATGTTCGGCCAGGAACCGATCTCGTTCTTGCTCAAACCGGAATGGTTCAGGACGATCTTTGTGGGATCGAGCATCTGGCAGAACGTTGGCTGGAACTCCATCATCTACCTGGCGGCTCTGGCAGGCATCTCCCCAGAGCTCTACGAGGCGGCCAAGGTGGACGGGGCTAATCGCTTTCAGCAGCTTCGCCACATCACCCTGCCCGGTATCGCGCCCACGATCATCATCCTTTTCATTTTGCGTATCGGACATATGATGAACGTGGGCCTGCAAAAGGTTCTACTGCTATACAACCCCATTACCTATGAGACAGCGGATGTCATCTCCACTTTTGTTTATCGCAAAGGCTTGCTGGAGGCCAACTACAGTTACAGCGCCGCCGTCGGGCTGTTTAACGCCGTAATCTCGTACACCCTGCTCATAATCGCCAACAGGCTCAGCCGTAAACTGACGGAAACCAGTCTCTGGTAGAAGGTGGCCGCAGATGAGTCAAGAACGAAGAAGTCTTTCCGGTTGGATCTTCGACTCCGCCAATAGTTTGTTCATAATGTTCTTGATGATATTGATGCTCTATCCTTTCTGGTACATGATTGCCGGTTCGCTCAGCGATCCGGTCGCCATTTTTGGACAGCGCGGGTTATTGCTCTGGCCGAAGGGATTTAGCCTGGATGCCTACCGGGCCGTCTTCGGCAATAAATTGATCTGGAGCGGATACCGTAACACCCTGCTTTACCTGGTTGCGGGCACGACCGTCAACCTGTTGCTCACCGCCTTCGGCGCCTATGCCCTTTCCCGTAGGGGGGTGTACTTTCGCAATCTGATCATGGGCATGATCGTCTTCACCATGTTCTTCGACGGTGGGTTGATCCCCCGCTATTTTCTGGTTTACCGGCTGGGTCTGATCGACAACCGTTTGGCCTTGATCCTTCCGGGGGCGATCGGCACCATGAACATGATCATCATGCGGACGGCCTTTGCCGGCATCTCCGAGAGCATGGAGGAGTCCGCCCGGATCGACGGGGCCAACGATTTTACGATCCTGTTCCGGATCATGATTCCGATCGCCATGCCGGTGGTGGCGGTGATGATTCTGTTCTACGGCGTGGGGCATTGGAATGCCTGGTTTGACGCGATGATCTATTTGAGCAAACGGAATCTGTACCCCCTGCAATTGGTATTGCGGGAAATCCTAATCAATCATTCCACAGACATGACCACCGGAACGGTGGGTACGGATGTGCAACCGATCGGCGAGACGATTAAGTTTGCGACGATCATCGTGGCCACCGTGCCGGTGCTGGTGATCTACCCGTTTCTGCAGCGGTATTTTGTCAAAGGGGTCATGATCGGGTCGCTCAAAGAATAAGCGGGACTCGCAAGCACGGCGACGGGAAGTTGCATATCCGCTCAACTTTTGCGATTTCGGCGTTATAATTAAAGCCGAGGCGTCCGCCAGCCGGACTTGGCGCGGGTAATCTTGAAGCGCTTTCCGGCGCGCAAGGATGGGTATGGCGTAGTTGTCTATAGTAGGAGTTGATCGTCTTGCGCCACCTTCAACGCTTACGGGAATGGTTAAGCTTGGGCCGCGAAGCTCTGGGCGAGTTGCTCCGAAAACACCGTCAAGGAAGCATCTTCCGAATCTTCCTAGTCTCATACCTGGCGATCTTGATTATCCCCTTGATCTTGGGCGGTATCTGCTATTTCAAAGCATTTGGCGTGGTCGCCGAGGAATCGGCCAAATATAACCGGGCAATGCTCGGTCAGGCGCGCCAGGCCATCGATACGCAGATTGAGGCGCTCAAACAGCTATCGGTGGACATCGCCAGGGATCCTCTGGTTCAAGCTTTGATGTATGAAACCAATCCCCGCGAACCAAAGCTCATCTATCAGATGGTTAGCGTCACGCAAAAAATCAGTAACGATGAAGGTTTGAATCCCTTTCTCGACAGCATTTACATATATTTCAAGAAATCGCGCATGATTCTGACCCATTCCGGCAAATACACACCGGAATTCTTTTACGAGAGCCAGACCCATTATGCGGACCTTAGCTATGCGCAGTGGCTGAGGACCCTGGACGAATATCACGACCGTGATTTTCTGCCCGTCGGGAAGATCATGGACAACAACGGCGCCTCACACAACGTGATTACGTACATTTGCTCATTACCGCTCGATGCGAGGCAAAGCCGGCTTGCCGCGCTGGTCGCCTTGATCAACGAGGAGAAGATCAATAATCTCCTGGCGGATATCGAGACGCTCAACCGGGGAGTGCTCTATGTTCTGGATCAAAATAACCGCGTGCTCATCGCCCTGGGAGACCGTTCCTTCAGACTCGCGGATCCGGGCCGGGATCTGGCGGGCGGCAAGGACACGTTTTACCGGCGACTTGACGGACGCAACGTGGCGGTCTCTTTTGTGGAATCGGATTACAGCGGCTGGAAATATGTGGCGATCGTACCGACGGAAGTCTTCATGAGCAAGGTGAACTATATCCGGACCTTGACGATTGGGATCTTCGTTCTTTCCTTGATCATGGGCTTGTTAATGGCGTATCTCTTGGCGATCCGCAACTATCGGCCGCTGAAGTCCATGGTTGACCACCTCAGCACCGAACTGAGCATCGAGATCCCGGAACAGAATAATGAATATGCTTCCATGCAACGGATATTCGACGATCTTGTCCGCCGGAGCAACAAGTTCAAGGGAATAATCGATGGCCACGTGCGCGTCTTACAGTATTATTATCCCATGGATATAGAGAACAGATTGATAATTAATACAAAGACTGGTGATTATGCCGAAGTAAAACGCATTTTGGATGGAATCTTCAACGAAAACTTGAGTGATGGACAAATGTCACTCGATATTGCCCGTTGTTTGTTTTTTGATATAGTATCTACCGCAATTAAAGTAGTTAGTAGTATTAAGAGTAGTTGTATAGCGCAATATGATCTTAACCCTATTGCATATTTATTAGAATGTGAAAACGTTGCTGAGATGAAGGCCGTTGTCCATAACATATTCCTAAATATCTGTGAATCTGTTAATAAAATCAATCAAGTCAAACATAATAATAGAGTTATTGATGAGATAAAAAAATACATCACGCAAAACTATACCGATATAAATCTTGGACTTACTACGATTTCCGAAGCGTTATCCTTGACTTCGAGTTATATTTCACGGTTTTTTAAAGAACAAACGAATCAAAGCATCGTTGATTATATCAACATGACCCGTGTGAGCAACGCCAAACAATTACTAATTGGTACGTTACGAATCTCCGATATAGCCCAAAGAGTTGGCTATTCAAGCGACGACGCTTTGATTAAGGCTTTTCGTAAGTATGCGGGAGTGACTCCGGGACGATACCGGGAGATCATTGCCAAGAACGGGGACAACGAACTCATGGCGCTTTGAGCACCACCCGGCGCTGGGAGTGGTTCGCGTTACCGGGAACTCTATCCTTAGTCATATCATAACTTGATAAAAATACCATAATCAGATGGACGGAAGGGAACTGGGCGGAGGTTAGGTTTGAAACGGGGCCGGCGTGATCTCGTAATGGCGATTATGAGTAATCTATTTTGCGCTAAATAAGGTTTAGGGGTTGAAAACATGGCCGTGAAAGTACGCGTGGGAATCGTCGGTACCGGGGCCAACATCGGAATCGCCAGCCAGCATCTGGCGGGATACCAGGCCAATCCCAACGCGGAAGTGATAGCGCTCTATGACAATGTGGCGGGCCGGGCGGCGGCATGGGCCGCGCAAAAAGGGCTCAATGCCACGGTCTGCGACGACTACGAGGATTTGCTGGCTCTGGTCGAGGCGGTCAGCATCTGCACGCCCAATTTCACGCATGCGTCCTTGACCAAGCGCGCCCTGGAGCGGGGTAAGCATGTCCTATGCGAAAAACCGCTCGGCGTTTCTTACGCGGATGCGGCGGAGGTGGTGAAATATGCCCGGTCCGCCGGCCTGGTGAATATGATCGGCCTCAGTTACCGCGGCCTCCCCGCCGTCAAATTCATGAAACAGTTGCTGGACGACGGCAAGCTGGGCGAGATCTACACCTACCGGGAGACCATGGGCGGGAACCGGATCGCCAACCCCCAAGTCCCGCTGGAGTGGCGTATGCGGGCCGAACAATCCGGCCCGGGGGCAATGGCGGACTTTGGCAGCCATATGATGGATCTGGCGGATTACTTGCTGCGGGAGACGTCCGGGGAGATCCGGGAAGTTAACTGCCTGGCCAATACGTTCATCAAAGAACGTCAGCAGATTGGCGGCGCCGGGCGGGGACCGGTCACCAACGACGACTGCGCGGTCTTTGCGGCCCGCACCGCCCGCGGCGCGCTGCTTTCCTTTGTCGCGAGCCGGCTCGGGGTGAGCGATCACACCATCGAGATCTATGGTTCCGGCGGCATGCTCCTTTTCCGGCAGTCACGGCCGAACCAAGTTGAGGCGGCCTTCAAGGATCCCGAGGCCGGTTATACCAACGCGCCGGCGGCGATACCCGTGCCGCCGGACTTGATCGTGGAACCGTTCTTCAACGATCAGATTAACCGCTTCATCGAGGCCGTTCTGGCCGGCCGTCCGGTCCAACCCGATCTGGAACGCGGTCTCTATATCCAAGGCCTGATCGACGCCGTGGCGAGGGCGGCCGAGAAGGGTGAGGTCGTTATGTTATAAACGGGAGGCATTCTCAATGAAGATGGGTTTTCTGACCAACAGTCTCGTCTGGGCGGGGATCAAGGATCTGCGGGCGATCGCCGCCTGGGCGATCGCCAACGGTTTCGCGGACCTGGAAGTGGGGCCGGCCACGCCGCTGGATGAAGCGGTCTTCGGCCGGATCCTGGATGAAGGGAAGATCGCGATCTCGGCCCTGATTTATTGCCGCAATTTTCTTTGCGAATCGGAGCAGGAAGCCGCGGAGCATCAAGGGCAATTGCGCCGGCGGATCCAATTCGCCGCCCGGATGGGCATCGAAAAGATCGTCTGTTCCACCGGCGTGCTTCCGGCCTCGTGCAAGGGGATGAGTTTCGACCCTGAAGCCAGCCTGGACAGGGTAATCGAGTTCCTGAAGCGCATGGTGGACTTGGCCGAGCGGCACGGGGTGAAACTGGCGGTCGAGAACTGCCCGATGATGGGCAATATCGCCGTCTCGCCCTTTATCTGGGACAAGATGTTCGCGGCGATCGGCAGCAAGAGTCTCGGTCTGACCTATGACCCGTCGCATCTGGTCTGGCAGTTCATCGATCCCTACGAGAATATCCTGCGGTTCCGTGAGCGGATCTTCCACGTGCACGGCAAGGACACGGAGATACTGGCCCCCAAGCTGAGGGAACTCGGTGTGCTGCACAACAATAAATGGTGGCGCCACCGTCTGCCCGGATTGGGGGATCTGGATTGGAACAGGATCGTCGCCAACCTTTACGAGATCGGTTACGACGGCACCATCAGCATCGAGCACGAGGATCCGGTCTGGGAAGGCACCGAGGCCAAGGTGAAAGCGGGCCTCTTGCGCTCCCGGGACCATATCCAGCAGTTTTTGATGCCATAGCCCTAATCAAGTTCCGGAGGGATTTTGCCCCATGCTGGACCTGGACGCGGTGGACGTTCTCAGGCATCATGATTCCTTGGACTGTCTCGGCATCACCGCTGCTTATGACGGGCAATTTCTGCACGTCCTCGAAGCCGCCTCGGCGTTGCCGCTGCCGCCGCGCCACGCGCCGGTGGGCAAGGTCGTTACCATCGGCACCGGCGGCTGGTCGGCCCAGGGAGTGGAGATCGTTCAGGACATACTGTTCCACGAACTCAAGGTCCCCCTCCTCAACTACCCCGGCTACAACCTCCCGGCGCACGTGGACTGCGATTCGCTGGTCATCGTGCTGTCCAAGTACGGGAATGTCGAGGAGGTATTAAGCACCACGGCACAGGCGAACGCGCGGGGGGCATCCGTCCTGGCCGTCCTGGCCGGTGGTCCGCTGCTGGACGTTTGCAAGGCACACCGGATCCCATGTTTGATGATGCCGCTCGACCGGCAACCGCCGCGGGCTTTGATCGGGTATTCGGTCGTCCCGCTGTTGGTCTTCATGCACCGGCTGGGCTTGATCCGCGACTTTACCCCGGAGATCAAAGCCTTGGCCGTGCACTTCCGTCGCTTGGCCGAACGCTACCGCGTTGAGGTACCCGTGGCGCAAAATCGGGCCAAACAGCTGGCCCTGGCGATCCAAGGCAAGATCCCGCTGATCTATGGTTCATTGGACCATTACCGTGCCGCGGCTTCCCGCTGGAAAAGGCAGTTCGGCGAGAACAGCAAGATGATGGCGTTTTGCAACGTCATACCCAGCCTGCATCATGACGAGGCGGTGGGCTGGGAAATGGAAAGGGAGCTGCTGGATCGATTCTGCCTGATCATGTTGCGCGACCAACAATACGACTCGGAAAAGATCAAAAAGCGGAAAGATGTCAGTCTGCAGTTGCTCGGAGAGCGTCTTAGCCGCGTGATCGAGGTTTTCGCCGAGGGCGATTCCCTGGTGACGCGGGTATTCTCCCTGATCCACCTTGCCGATTTTGTCAGCATCTATCTGGCCCTGGCGCGTGGGATCGATCCCGGGCTGGTCGAGGTAATCGACTTGTTCAAACGGAAGATGGCCGAATAGTGCGCCAGCCTGGCGGCTGGACAGGAAACGACATCATTGTGGTTCTCGGACCAAAAGGAGCGAAGACATAGGTGAACAAGGAAGCAACCATAATCGGGCCCGCGTTGCCGGGCATTCCCTGGGAGGAGAAGCCGGCGGGCTGCCGCGACGTGGTATGGCGTTACACCCGCAATCCAATCATCCCGCGCGATCTCATCCCCACGGCCAACAGTATCTTTAACAGCGCGGTCGTGCCGCACCAAGGCGGATTCGCCGGGATCTTCCGTTGCGACGACAAGACAAGGCAGAGCAAGCTTTACGCCGGCCGGAGCACGGACGGGATCAACTGGGAGATCGACCACGATCCGATCCGTTTTGACCCGGAGGGCGGCGGTCTCGAGGCGATCGTCCCCGGTTACGAACAGCGTGAACCGCGCCTCTGGCCACGCGCCGATGGGAAAAGGGGGCGGATCGCCCATGGCTACGATCCGCGCGTTTGTTGGTTGGCGGATCGTTACTATATCACCTGGGCTAACATCATCGATGGCCCCACGGTGGGATTGGCCTACACCTTCGATTTCAAGGCATTCCACCAGCTCGAAAACCCGGTCCTGCCCTATAACCGGAACGGGGTGCTCTTCCCCCGGAAGATCCAGGGTAAATACGCCCTGCTAAGCAGGCCAAGCGATCGGGGCCATACACCCTTTGGCGACATCTTTTACAGCGAAAGTCCGGATCTGATTTACTGGGGCCGCCACCGGCCGGTAATGTCCACCGTCAAGGGTTGGCAAAGCACCAAGATCGGCGCCGGGCCGGGACCAATCGAGACCACCGAGGGCTGGCTCCTGATCTACCACGGGGTGCTCAATTCCTGCAACGGCTATGTCTATAGCGCCGGGGCCGCCCTGCTGGATCTGGACGAGCCATGGCGGGTGAGATACCGGACGCATCCATACATCCTTTCGCCGCGGACGCTCTATGAGTGCGTGGGGGACGTTCCGAACGTGGTCTTCCCGTGCGCGGCGCTCTGCGACGCGCCCACCGGCCGGATCGCCATCTATTACGGCGGCGCGGACACCGTAACCTGTCTGGCTTTTGCGCAGGTTGACGAGTTGATTGCGTTCGTCAAGGACAATTCGCTATGAGGGAACCTGTCTATTTCCGTGAAGCTGCCGTCACCCCCCGGGAAGTCCTGGCCGGCGATAGCGTTGAGATTACGGTTCGCCTGGTGCTGGGGCCGGATTTTGTCGTCCCGGGGAGCCGGATCGTCTTCGACATGCCGGCATATCTCGGCTATACCCGTCCATCCTGTTACGACCAGGAAGACCACGGGTACATGGCGGTCTTTTGTTCCAACCCCGATCTCCGCTATCTGGAGCGGACTTGGAACATGGAGACCGAGGACTTCGCGGCCTCGGCCAAGACCAGTTTCAAGGGGATGGCGCAACGTATTTTTGTCATTGACTTCCTGGAGGGCAACGGCGGCGCCGGAGACGAGCTTGAGGTGGTCTGGGGCTTCACCCGCAATGGTTTCGGGGTGGGAACCAAGGTCTGCACCGTGGTGCTGGCCCGCGAGTTCTATAACACCATTCATGTGCGTTATTTTCGGGATGGGGCGCGGGCCCTGCCGGACCTGGGCCGGTCCTTCAAAGGTTACACCCGGCCCGTGCCTGATGCCGAGATACCGTTAAGCTTTCGGATCCTGCCCAGGGAACCGGCACGGTTGCGGCTAATCCGCTCGGTCCGGCAGGCCAAGCTGCAAGTCCTGGACCGATTCGCCAACATCTGCCCGGTGGAGTCGCTGGCGCCCTTCATCAACGAGCGCCCGTCCGCTGTCCGGAACGAATACGGGGTCTTTGAGATCGCCGACCCCGGCGTGGCGATCGCCAGTAAGGGCTTGTCCCTCTATGATACGCCCGGGACGGCCGGCGTGTTCGAGGGGTTGAACATCTACTTCGGCGACCTGCATACCCACTCCGCCTTCTCCAACGACTGCATCGAACGGGAGAAGATGGAGGTCCCTCCGGACAGGATGTATGAATTCGCGGAGAAAGCGGCGGGCCTTGACTTCCTGGCGGTAACCGACCACCATCAACCCTGGGATATCGAACGGAACAAGATCGGCCGGGAGAACTTTGAATACACGGTGAAAGCGGCTGCGGCGGCCACCAAGGACGGCCGGTTCATCGCCTTCCCCGGTTTCGAGTTCCGTTGCGCGCGGGGCGATACGGTCATCGTCCTCGGGGAGGCCGTTCCTTACGAGGTCGTCGATGATCCGCGGCTCAAGGACATCAGAAACCTCTGGGAACGCCTGCGGGGGTGTAACTATCTCTCGATTCCCCATTTTCACAATCCGGGCAGTCTGGCGGAGGGAAAATGGTACGCCTGCCCTTACGAAGGGGTCGAACCAAATCTCGAGATCTACTCCTGCCATGGCAGCTATGAAAGCGATCGTGTTTTAGAGCGCCATATTCCCGAGGTCAAGTCGTTCCGCCCCGACCGGCATGGCCGGTATCTCCTGACAGGCGGCCACCGCTACGGGCTGATCTGTAACTCGGACGGGCACAAGGGCAACCCCGGCTTCAACGGATTGACGGCCGTCTATGCCCGCGAGCTCACAAGGGAAGCGATCCTGGACGCGCTGCGCCATCGCCGCGTCTACGGGACCACCAACGCCCGGATCCGGCTCCTTTTTACCATCAACGGCCGCTTGATGGGGTCCATCCTGCCCAATACGGCCCTGAAGACGATCCGGATCGCGGTCCGCGGCGAACGGCCGCTAAAGGCGGTGGATCTGATCAGGAACGGTGAGTTATATCAGCGTTTTAAGCCGAAGACCCTTGAGTTCGCGACCGATCTGAATATCAGCGATGCCGAGCCCGCGTACTGGTATACGCGGGCGACCCAGATCGACAACCATATCGCCTACGCCAGTCCGATATGGTGTGAATAATGCATAGAGGAGTGGATCGAGATGTACGAACCGATCGTCAAACGCTACCCGGGCAACCCCGTGCTCACCAAGGAGGATATCCCTTATCCGGTGCATACCGTGCATAACGCCGGTGTGACCAAGTACAACGGCAAGTATTACATGCTCTTCCGCGCCCACCGCGGCAACGGCCGTTGCGTGCTGGGGCTGGCGACAAGCGAGGACGGATACAAGTTCGTGGCCGAGGACAAACCATTTCTTGTGCCCGCCACCGAGGGGCCTTTCCAAAAATACGAAGCGGGCGGAGTGGAGGATCCGCGCATCACCTGCCTCGACGGCGTCTATTACATTACCTATAGCTGCTATTCCGCCCTCGGCGTCCGGATCGGGTTGGCCAAGACCAAGGATTTCAAGACGGTGGAACGGGTGGCGATGATTACCGAGGCGGATTACCGCAACATCGTGCTTTTCCCCGAGAAGATCGGTGGCCGTTATGTCCGGCTCGACCGGCCGCACGGCGACATCTCTCCCTGGGCGATCTGGATCAGCTACTCCCCGGACCTCATTTACTGGGGCGAGTCGGAGCTGATAATGCAGCCGGTCAAGTATCATTGGGACGAGATGAAGATCGGGCCGGGCGCCCCGCCGTTCAAGACCGCCAAAGGCTGGCTTTCCATCTACCACGGCGTCTTCCCGACCATGGACGGCGCCGTCTACCGCCTGGGTGTCGCCCTGCACGACCTGAAAGATCCGGCCAAAATTCTGGGTGTTGGCGAGGATTGGATTCTGCAGCCGGAGGATCCGTGGGAAGTGACAGGTTACGTGCATAACGTGGTCTTTTCGTGTGGCGCTGTCCCCGAGGAGGACGGCACGGTGAAGATATACTGGGGGGCCGCCGACTCGGTGATGTGCGCGGGCACCGCCAGGATCGACGACCTGGTCGATCTCTGCTTGACGAACAACCGGCCGGCGCTGCAGGGCTGATCCCACAAAAAAAGGAGGGGATTCCGATACGAAAGGCGATTTTCATCACGGCGTTGGTTGCGATCATCTCGGCCCTGGTATTGGCGACGAATTACGCCGCCGGATTGACCATCTCGGGTACCGTAACCACCACCGCGCAGCAAGCGCTGGCCGGAACCGATCTCACGGTGTTCTACGCAAAGCCGCTGAAAGGCGCCTCCGTCAAACTCTTTGCGGCGAACGACAAGGCGCTGGCGAATCCGATCGCCACCGCCACGGCGGCGGATAATGGCCGTTACTCACTGGATGTTCCCGCGCCAAACGCCAATTACATTATCGTGGCGGAGATGTCCAAGTATTACCCCCGTATTCTGACCTTGCCGGTCAAGGCCGCCAGCGTGGCACCATACGATATCTGGCTGGAAGCCGAAGATACGGGCAACGTGACCATCTCCATCGATCCGGCTGTCACCAAACCGGTCCAGATGCGGATCGGGTACAACAACCAGACCATGGCGATCAGCTACCGCTATAACGAGGCGAATTTCACCGCCGCCATGAAAGAATCCGGCGCGACCTTGATGCGTTTTCCGGCGGGCACGTACGGCAACTTCTACGATTTCAGCACCGATGATTTCATCGATTGGTCGCTCAAACAGCCCGCCTCCTATTACATCCCGAGCATCCCCAATACGTACGCCACTCCCGAGGCTTACAGGACGGCCTACGAAAACACCTTAAAGAACTTTCAGAAGGCCCTGGACGGGTGGTTGAACACGATCGAGGGACTCCGCAAGCGGCGCGGTAAATACGGCTATGAGGATTTCCTGGAACTGACGAAGAACATGAACGCCGACGCCGTCTATATGGGTAACATCTCCACGGCGCCCGACGGCAAGGACCCGGTGGATTATTTCGTGGGAACCATGCGATACCTGAAAGACAAAGGCAAGAGCATCAAGTACCTGGAACTGGGGAACGAACTGGCCTGCTACGCCAACCAGAACCGCTTTAACGGCTTCTACGATCGCCCCCGGGTGCTCAGCGAATCGGAACGGGCCGGCACGGCGATCCGTGAGATCTTCCCCGAGGCCAAGATCGCCGTCTTTGGGGCCTGGAGCGGCACTCTGGCCGTGGCGGACGGTCTGAACCGCGACGCCTTCAATAACTTGTGGTTCGTCTATCCGAACAAGAGTTTCTACGACGCGGTCACCATGCATCCGTATCTGCAGATAAAGGCCCTGACCGGCGACGATCCACAGTTGATCCTGGACAAGATGATGGCGGCCACGCAATTGATGCCGCTCCGGGCGGCCAAGCTATGGCGCAGCACCTTTCCGGGCAAGGAGATCTGGCTGACCGAGTCGGGCTACGTCACCGACGGCCCGGGCGGCGCCAGTTATCTAGCCACCGGTATTCTCTATACAATTACCGAAATGAACTACATCTTGAACTGGCTTGCGCATGACGACATCATCAGAATGTACATCAAACATACCGCGCTGACCGAGTTGCTGAACGACAATACGGTCCTTTTCTACAAGGACATGGCCAAGTCGCCGGAATTGATCAAAACCCCGTCTTATTATGGCTTCTCGATGATCGGCGGCGCCATCGCCAACTCGGCGCAGCACCTTGGGATCACCGTGAAGAACGATCAGGTTTATCTTGCCCGGCCCTTGATGTCGGGAAACTTTGACGCCACCGACCCGGTGCAGATCAGCGAGTTGACCGCCCGTGCTCTACTGGGAAAAGACGGCAGAACGATCTTTGTTCCCTTCGTGAATTCTAGCCAACGCGCGAAGAAGGTCGCCTTGGAACTGACCGGCGCTTCTTTGGAGGGCCGCACGGTGGAGGTGCGATACATCGCCGGGCAGTTGACCGACCGCAATACGAGGGAAGAGCCCGATAAGGTCAAGCCCGTCACACTGAAGCTGGCCGCCGACGGGGTTTTCGAACTGCCGGCGTATTCGACCGGGGTAATCAAACTTTACTGAATCAAGACCGTTTCATACCCAAATATCTACCTCAATAGCGAGGTGCCCTACATTCCCGGCAGTGCGCAGTGTAGGTTCGCAGTCCAGGACCTGGTCAAGCGAGCGAATAGGCGACAGAAAAGGATTGCAGGCCGGCGCAGATCACCCCTGGCATCGCTCGGATGCCAGGGGTGATTTTTGGACTTTTTACACGTCGCTGTACGAAGCTCAACACTTATCCCGAGCAGAGCCCTGCCCGAGGGGCGGATCGCCGGCCTGCTGCGGTGGTCCGGAACCGATGCCGCCCGGGCGGTCGCGGATCTGCTGGCCGCCGGGATGGCCGCCCGCGTGGCGGTCGAGGGAGAGGCGCTTGGCTGGCGACGATGGCTGCGAACCGGAACGGGTGCGCGCGCGTCTAAAGGAGAGAGATCCGAAGGGAGAGAAAACATATGCCGAAGCGTCTCCTGCTTTTCGTCCCGGTCCTCCTCCTGGTCCTCTTGGCCGGCTGCCGCAACGCCCCGGTGGCGTTGGCCGGGGTCGGGCGCCTCGCCGTCCTCACGCCCGAGAACTATACGGACTGTCCGGAGATCGCCGCGGAGATCAAGAACGAACTCCTGGCACGGCTCCCGGGGCGAATCGCCGCGGAGGTAATCGACGGGGCCCCGTTCGAAGCGGGGATGCTCCCCACACCCGCCGAGGTTGTCATGGGCGCGCGCGCGGCCGATCTCGGGCGGCAATACGGCATCGACGCCTTTATCCTCGGGGAGGTCACGGCGTACGACGAATCGCACCGGGAGCACCTGCGTCTGGCATTTGGGAGCGAAAGCGATTTTAGCGCCGACTTCAAGGTCGACCTCGCCGTCGACCTGGCCTTTAACCTCCGGCTGGTCCGGGCCGCGGACGGGGCTACGCTAATCTACCGGCAGGCGGCCGAATCCGCGACCGAGGTTTTCTCCTTTGGCCTGGGGCGGCCCTATATCTCCTTTACCGTCTCGGTCCAGCCGCTCTACCCGCAACTACGGCGGGAAGCCGCGCGCAATGCCGTGCGGGATCTGCTCAGGAAACTGGCCCGGGAGAGCGTGTAACACTGCATCGTTTCTAATCTCTTCTGAAGTAAACTAACCCCCCTGCACCCTCTCTTTTTCGAAAGAGGGGGGGTGGCGCGCACGCCGGGTGCCAGTTCGGGTTTTCGCCTTGGTCTCAAAACCCCAGCGCCAGCGGGGTGAGAATGACCGTGTAATCCATGGCCATCGGTTTGCTGTCGATGATGGTGGTTATCTTACAGACCGCGCATTTCACGCCGCATTCATGGCACCGTCCCGTGGCGGCGCAGGGGGTTTTCATCGCGAGGCGCTTACAGTTCTGCGGCGAGGCGATGTGCCTGACGCGCCAAAGCGCCGCATCGAGATCCCGGGCGATCTTGTTCGCCCCGGCGATAACGATTACATGTCGCGGGCCGAAGCTCATCGCGGCCACGCGGTTACCGGCGCCGTCGATGTTGACGAGCCGGCCGTCGAGGGTAATCGCGTTGGCGCTCGTGAGGAAGAAGTCGGATGTGAGCTGCTTTCTCCTGGTCTCGTAGACCTCATCCTTTGACAGTCCTTCCCGCCAGTGGTCGTGGACCACATGGCCGCGCCGCGCAAGCATCCCCGGGAGGCCGAGGGAGCGCACGGTGACCGAGCCCCCGACGCCGACCGAGGCGCCGGGCGTGACGAGCGCGGCTACATGGTCCACGATCTCCGCCGCGGTCCGTTTGACGGCCGTCTCGAACCCCCGCGCCGCGAGCCCCGCGGCGACCCGCGCCAAAAGCTCATCCGTGTGCCAGGCATGGATTTCTTCGTACATCGCGCCAACCTCCCGTGCCGTTATGCTTTTACTGATCTTTACCCCTCTTGGCGTGGATTTCCTGCCTGGAGCCGAAAGCAGGAGAATGACGGGTCGATGGGATATTACTCTAGAAGGATCAGGAGCAGGATCGGTATCGGTATCGGGATCGGAATCGGTATCGGAATCGGATTCGTTCATATCCCTCGACCCTCGAATTCAACGGCATCGATCGTGATCGCGACCCCGATAGCGACCCCGATACCGACCCGAATGATATGAGGCAATTGTTGGGCGGGTACATATAGGGAACAGGGAACAGGCTTGGGAGGAGTATGCATGATCTGCCCCAAATGCAAGACCGAATACCGCGAAGGGTTCTTCCTCTGCCTCGACTGTGGCGAGGAGCTCGTGACGGAGCTGCCGCCGGAGAAGCCCGTCGACCCGGCGGCGTATGTGCCGCTCCTGGCGGTCAATAGCCGGATGGAGTACGAGATCCTCCGCGCTCATTTTGACGCCGCCGGGATCGAGTACCTCCCGGGCGGGAACCTGATCGAACGGCTCCGTTTCCCCGTCGCGGTCGGCGTCCGGGCGGACCAGTTCGAGATGGCGGGCAGCCTGCTGGAGGATATCGACCTGGCCAACGGCGAGACCGAGGCAACGGAAGAAGGTTACGAGCGCGAGGTAGCGGACGCGCCGGTGCCGGTGCTCGGGCCGGAGTCCAGGCCGGCCGCGACCGCGCTCGGGGTCGTGGTCGAGGGCGCGGTGGCGCGGGAAGGGCGTTTTCTGGCGATCGCCCCGGAAGATACGGACGACGGCGCCGTCTCGCTCCCCGGGGGACCCGTCACGCCTCTGAACGGTGAGACGGAGGGGGTGCTCGAGGCGGCGCTCAGACGGATCTTGGCCGAGGAGTACGGGGTCGAGGTTGCCGGGGAAATGCTTTACGTGGGCAACCGGCTCCGGCTTGATGCCGCGGGCAGGGCGTCGCTGGGGATCCTCTTCCTGGCGCACTGGCGATTCGGCGAACCGACGGCGGAGTCGGTAAAGTGGCTCGATGCCGCGGAGATTGAAAGATTACCGGGTGCGGAACCGGGGCTGTGTGAAGGGGTGCAAAGGGCTGACAGGATAAGGGTCGATAGAGGATGGTAGCCATCAGTAATACGTGGAAAGGATTGATGCTCATGGACGTCAGGCAGGCAATTGCGGAGAGACGAAGCGTCCGCAGCTACAAGACCGCTCCCGTCGAGGAAGAAGTCCTGCGCGGCATCCTCGAGGCGGCGCGGCTGGCGCCGTCGGCCAGCAACCGCCAGGAATGGCGGTTCATCGCCGTGCGGGAGCGGGGGAAGATCGAGGCCTTGGCCGCCGCGGCCGGGCAGCCGTTCATCGGCACCGCCCCGGTCGTCATCGCGGGCGTTTCCCTGAATCCCACCCGCGTGATGCGTTGCGGCGTGCCGACCTATGCGGTGGACGTGGCCATCGCCATGACCCAGATCACCCTGGCGGCGACCGCCGCGGGCCTGGGCACCTGCTGGATCGGGGCCTTTGACCAGGAGGAGGTCAAGCGCATCCTGGGCGTGCCTGATGCGTGCAAGGTCGTCGAGCTGATGCCCCTGGGTTATCCCGCGGACCAGGCGGGCACGAAGAGCAGGAAGGCGTTTGGGGAAGTGGTGTCGTTCGAGGGGTTCTAGTATGTCTTGAAGCCTCCGATTGCGTTTCGTCTCCGCCCAGGAGTAAATTCCTGGGCTGGACTTTCAATATGGTCACATGCGATTAGCTCTGGGCATAGCAAACCGCGCCAAACAAGGGAGTGAGGTGACGTGCCCTGAAGAAGTATTGGAGACTTCTGGTGATAGCCCTCGTCATCATCTCGATACCCATACTCTATACCGTTAAACGCAACGCCGATTATGTGCGTATGGACAGGGAGGCCCAACGGTTACTCGACGAAGCGGAACCGACGGGTCTTCTTGAAACAGGCAACTCCACACAGCCTGGCGAGTCACTGGTCGAACCGGGCGGTGGTCTGCCGATGCTCCTAGATCTCGGGGCTGGGACCTGCATTCCCTGCAGAAAGATGCAGCCTATTCTGGAAGAACTGAAGCATGAATACGACGGCAAGGTGACCGTACAGGTCGTTGATGTGAACGAGCACCAGGATTGGGCGCAAAAGTACCGTATCTACCTTATCCCCACGCAGATTTTCCTTGACCCCCAAGGCAATGAACTCTTCCGGCACGAAGGATTCTTCTCGCGGGAAGAGATCCTGGGCAAGTTCAAGGAATTCGGCTGGATGGGATGAGGTGGGCAGATGGGCGATTTTCTTGCTGAATTTGGTCGCTACATAGGCGGCAATCCCGCTTTGGCATTTCCACTGGCCCTGCTGGCCGGCCTGGTCTCTGCCTTCAGTCCCTGCGTCCTGGCTTCCGTGCCTTTGGTCGTCGGCTATGTCGGGGGCTATGCGGATGACCGCAGGCGCTCCGTGCGCTATACCCTGGTCTTCTGCTTCGGGCTGGCTGCCACCTTCACTGCCCTGGGTGTGTTGGCCGCTATTCTTGGCCGGATGATGACCGGGGTCGGCAAATGGTTCTATCTCATCCTGGGGGGAATAGCCGCCCTCATTGGTCTTTGGCTGCTGGGGGCGTTCGGCCCAGGCGGTGGCTCATCTTGTCGTCTGCCCAAACTGCGGGGCGGCGTCTGGGGGGCGTTGATCCTCGGCGCGGTAGCCGGGGTGATATCCTCGCCCTGCGCAACGCCTCCGCTGGCAGTCATCCTGGCCTTCGTGACCGGGCGGGCAAACCTGACCTACGGCATCCTGCTGCTCGTCTTCTATGCAATCGGCCATTGCGCCTTGGTCCTCATGGCCGGAACATCCCTGGGCTTCGTCCAGCGCTTAGTGGACTCGCCGAATATGGCCAAGGCGGGCAAAGCGATATAGATCATCTTTGGCCTCATTACGCTGCTCTGGCGGGATATTTCATCTATCTTGGATTTTGACCTTGTCGGATTGGCTGGTGTCGGCAAGGCCGCTTGTATCAGTCATTGAGCAACTGAAAAGGCATTAGTCATATGTGCACATTTAAGGCATGATGCATCCTCTTCTGCTTTTGTGGGAACATCTTTAACTGAAAGAAAGAGATAAGGCGGGGTAACCCGCCTTTCATTTTGGTTGACTTTGGCGTCTTGGACTTGTCGGGCAGATGTCCCTACCTATCCGGGCACACGTACAAACGAAAGCCAGGTAGTTGTCCTGGCTTTCATTATTCCGCGAGGCATACGTTAGGCTATCGCTGAAGTTATTGAACGTCAGGTTTTACTGCCTCGATCATTGCTGAAACAACATAGTCCTCAATCTGCCTTCCCGGCACCCAGGTGCGGACGAATTCCTTGCTCTCGCTCTTGGGGCTGATTCGGACCCTCTCAAAACCCACGATCTTTAGAATCGCTTCAAGTTCATCGATTAGCGACGCGCCGGCCACACATCCCGCATGAAGCGCCAGGTCTTGTTTTATTTGATCAGGCAATTCCGCCGTCGCGACTATGTCGGAGATCGCTAATCTTCCACCCGGCTTCAGCACCCGAAAAGTCTCCCGAAAGACCCGCTCTTTTTCCGGCGATAGATTGATTACGCAGTTGGAGATAATAACATCCACTGTATTGTCGGCAACAGGCAAGTTTTCGATTTCGCCCAGGCGAAATTCCACGTTCTTGAGACCGGTCTGGGTGGCATTCTTGCGCGCTTTGC
>JBLNCE010000058.1:0-9862 GCA_050260415.1 Bacteroidota bacterium
GTCATACGATTGCGCGATTCATCTTTGACGCGCCAGATTTCGCACATGATCTCATGCGTCATCTTACACTCCCCCCTTAGCCAGCGCCTTTCGTGCCCGGTCTATCTCTCTCTATCTGCCCTTCCAATACCCCGGCCGGCGGTGGAGATGGGAAACAGCAATGATGCTGATACGATCTGAATCTAATTGATAGACTATACCGAATGGAAACCGATTTGTTAAGCATCGGCGAGTGTTCTTGGAGAGGGGGGACCAAGCCTCTGGGTATTCGATGATGCGTGCGATTGTGGCATATACTTCTTCAGCAAATTGGATCCCGATGCCCGATAGACATTCCTCGTAATACTCTACTGCCTCGTTGAATTCCGTCACGGCAGCCGGATGAAAAGAGAATCTCATCGGTGATACCGCTCGCAAATCTTGGAGAAGACCTCTTCCCCGGAAACAAGTTCCACCTCACCTTTTGCTATCTGGGCCACTCGCCGCTCCGCTTCTTCGCCCCAGAGCCGGTCGATTTCGGCCTGGATAGGCAGGTTCAGGCTTGCCAAGAGCTGCTCGATCAAGACCATCCGTGCATCCGCAGGTAAAGATAGTGCATCTTCCAGAATCCTTCTACAACCCTCGAGAGGTTTTTTCCCCTCCTCACCGTGATTGAACGGGATATTGACAGACGACTCCTCATGCTCTATCTCCCGCATGGCGCTATAAAGTGATAGATTCGACCTGTCCCGGCATTCCTGACAAAACGCATCGCGATCCGCTTTAGTCTTGAGGTATTCCAGAAAACTCAGGACCTCGGCTTGATATGACGCCGGCAGGTCTTCAAGGATTTTTTGGATCTTCTCACTCGGCAGCATGAGTAGACCTCCTTACAAGAGGTTTGGTGAGTCCTGCCTTTATTCTACCCCACTCTGGCGGTTAATGGAAGCGGAGCATTCCCCCCGGCGCCCGGAATAAGCGGACCGTGTCTACCCCTCAGAGAATGCGGCATATGGGCCGAAGGCCGGGGGTGAGTTAAACATTCCACCCGACTCCCCAATCTCAAAATCTTCCCACAACTCTATCTCCACCCCTCCCCCCGCCCCTCTCCCAAATTCACGTCAAGAGAGGGGCCGCGTCTTCGCGCCGGGGGCGGGGCTCGTCCTAATTACGCATGCACTTTCCGATCCTTCAACTCCGCCTGCTTCGCGTCGTTGAACCTGTCCACCGTGGACAGATACCCCGTAATCCTCCGTACCCGCCGGATCTCCCCGCCGCCGCAGGACGGGCAGTTATCGGGGAAGATGCCCCGGTGGCCGCAGGCGTGGCACTCGTCGATGGGGAAATTGATGCCGACGTAGCCCATGTCGCAGGCGGCCATGTGGCGGAGGAGGGTCTCGTAGGCCTCGGGGTTATGGACCGGCGGGGACGACAGCTCGACGTAGCTGATGTGGCCGGCGTTGGTCAGTTTGTGGAACGGGCCCTCGATCATGATCTTCTCAAAGCTGCCGATCTCGAAATCCACCGGCACGTGAAAGCTGTTGGTGTAGTACTCCCGGTCGGTCACGCCCGGGACCAGGCCGAAGACCTTGCGATCGAGGCCCACGAAGCGGCCGGAGAGGCCCTCGGCGGGCGTGGCCAGGAGGGTGTAGTTGAGGTCGTACTCCTCAGCCAGTTGGTCGACCTTGCGCCGCATCAGGCTCACGATCTCCTCGCCGAGCTGGCGGGCGTCGGCGCTCTCGCCGTGGTGTTGGCCGGTCAGCGCCACCAGGGCCTCGGCCAGGCCGATGAAGCCGATCGAGAGGGTGCCGTGCTTGATCACGGACGCGATCGGGTCGTTGGGCTTGAGCCGCTCCGAGTCGAGGTAGATATGCTGGCCCATGAGGAAGGGCATGTCCTTGACCCGCAGGCGCGACTGGATCCGGTAGCGGTGATAGAGCTGGCGGGCGGCCAGATCCATGATCGCGTCCAGGCCGTCGTAAAAGGCCTCGAGGTCCCCGCCGGAACGCAGGGCCACGCGGGGCAGGTTGATAGTTGTAAAGGAGATGTTGCCGCGACCGTCCGTGACCTCGGCCCCGTGCCGGTTGGCGATGACCCTCGTCCGGCAGCCCATGTAGCCCACTTCCGTGCCGTACGGCGCGTTAAAGGAGGAATCCATGAAGGAGAAGGTCGGGTTGAGCCGCTGCGCGGAGACCCGCATCGCCAGTTGGAACAGGTCGAAGTTCGGATCACCCGGGTCGAAGTTGACGCCCTTCTTGACCCGGAAGATTATGTTCGGGAAGATCGGCGTCTCGCCGCGGCCGAGGCCCTTTTCGTGCGCGAGCAGGAGGGCGCGGGTGACCAGGCGCCCCTCGGGGCTCGTGTCCGCGCCCACGTTGAGGCTGCTGAAGGGCACCTGCGCGCCGGCGCGACTATGCATGGAGTTGAGGTTATAGATCAGGGCTTCCATCGCCTGGTAGACCTCGTTCTCGTCCGCGCCCTGGACGAACTGCGCCATGTCGCGGTCGAAAAAGGCGAAGGACTGCCCGCCGTGCATGTCGTTCTGCGAACTTTGGAGGATGATGCAGGCCAGGGCGGCGGCGGAGCCGATCCGCTTCGGCGGGCGGATGTAGCCGTGCCCGTTGTCGAAACCTTCCGAAAGGAGCCTGGCCAACGGGATCTGCACGCAGGTCAGGGTCTTGGCGTAGAAATCCAGGTCGTGGATATGCAGATCCCCTTCCTGGTGGGCGCGGGCGATGTCTTCCGGGATCAGCCGCGTCAGGTAATAGCGTTTGCTGGCCGCGGACGCGATCTGCAGCATCTTGGCGGACGGGGAATTGCTGATGTTGGCGTTTTCCCGGCTGGTCTCGACGAGGATATCCTCGACCACGTCCATGAGTTCGGACTTGGCCTCGCGGAGCCGCGTGCGCCGATCCCGGTAGAGAATGTAGGCTTTGGCCGTCTTGGCGTGGCCTGTCTCGATGAGGACTTTTTCCACCGCGTCCTGGACATCCTCGACCGAGTGGATGCCGCCGCTCTTCTTGGCGATGAGGAACTTGACCACCGCCTCGGCCAATTCCTCGGCCAGCTGGCTGTCCTCACCACCGACCGCCTTGGCGGCCTTGAAGATCGCCGCCGCGATCTTACCGCGGTCGAACGCCACCACCCGCCCGTCGCGCTTGCGGATGGACTTGAAGATGCGGTCCATCGGCTGCAACGGTTGGAGCGTGAGCATCTGCACCCTGCTCTTACCGCGTTCCGGCTCCTCCGGCAGGACCAGCTCTTCTTGGATCTTGGCCAACCCTATCTCCTCCCGTTCCCTTGATATTTAATGCCTGAGCGCCTCCAGTTCATCCCGGAAGGTATCCAGGTCCTTGAACTCCCGGTAGACGGAGGCAAAGCGCACATACGCCACCGCGTCCAGATCACGCAGCACCTTCATGACGCGTTCCCCGATCTCGGCCGTCGGCACTTCGCGATCGCCTGTATTCCGTAGATCCTGTTCGATCCGATCGACGAGGTTCTCCAGCGTCGTACTGGGTATCGGCCGCTTTTCGCAAGCCTTTCTGAGGCCGGCCAAGATTTTGTGGCGATCGAAAGGTTCCCGCCGTCCATCCTTCTTCACCACCAGGAGGGCGGTCTCCTCCACCCTTTCATAAGTAGTGAATCTTTTGGCGCAGGCCAGGCATTCACGGCGTCTGCGGATGGAATTCCCGCCGTCGACGGCGCGCGAGTCAAGGACCTTGCTCTCCGATTGGCCGCAATACGGGCAGCGCAAAGCCTCACCGCCTCCAGGGAATGCAATCATGGGGGGGAGTAATATACCATATATGGTGCCTGTTGTATTATAAGTCTCAAGATGTAGAGTTGTCGACCTCTGTCTTCGTGCCTGGCACACGATGACAGCTCGCGGAAGCGGGCAATCGAATGAAACGTCGTTGATACGTCGGGAATCGCCGCGCCAGGAATTCCAGTCCGGATGAGGCCCATTCCCCGGGCAAAACCGGGGTCTTAAGGAATAATAAACGACCAGGGCTTTTCGCGTGAAAGCACGTTCGCGACAAACCCTCGGATGGATGCCGATTCGGCCTCTCTCTTGGAGTCTCGGCACGGAACCTGGTCAAAAAAACCCGGTTCCAGGGCCGTGTTGCCCACAAAAGCAACACCGGACACGAATACTTATATTGCCCGGTCGATCCGTGTGTTGACACCGCCAAACCCGCGTGATAACCTAGATATGTGGCAAGTGGCGCGCGGCGTCCGGCGCCATAACCATGCAAGGGGGTAGCCAAGTGAACGAGAGTTTTGGTCATTACGTTCGCGGTTTGCGTACGGAGAAAGGACTTTCCCAACGGGAGTTGGCCCGCATGAGCGGACTGAACCATTCCGAGATCTCCCGCATCGAGGGCGGTTCCCGACCAACCCCTTCCCCCGAGAGCCTTGCCAAACTAGCACCCTACCTGGGCGTCGCCCATGAGGACTTGATGCGCCGGTTGGGCTACCTGGCCGGTAATCCGCGCTCCGGTCTCGATGAAGCGATCCGGCGGACGCTTGATGAAAACGAGGCCGTGCGGTCGTTGGTCATGCAACTCACCGGCAGGCAGCTGAGCAAGGCCGGGCAGGAGTTCCTCACGCGAACGCTGGCGGCCGCAAGTGAGCAGTTGGACCAGATGGAGCGGGAAGCAAACGACGCATGCTAGCTTTCAGGGAAAAGGTCACCCTGGAGCAAGAGATGGCCGCCTTGGTCGACGAATTGCTGCTGCATCTCAGACTCCCGCCGTCTTTCACGCTCCGGGAGTTCTGTCAGGCTGTCGCCGACAGCCTGGGCACGGATCTGCATACGTATCGCACCTTGATGCCGTCCGAGATCGGGGGGCTCGGCTTGGCCTCCCGTGACGGGCGTACCATTATCCTGGTTATCCTGGTCAACCGCCGGCATACCTTGCTGGCGGAGGACTATACCATCCTGCACGAACTCGGGCACCTCATCCTGGGCCATCTCGTTCCAAATCGTGAAGCGCAGCCCTACGACGAGTGGCGGGCCGATCTCTTCGCCCGGGTGGTCCTGGACCGCATGATATACCGCCGGCCGCGACGCCCTACCGTGCTTACCAGGCTCAGGCAGTTTTTCAGCGCATGATCGGAGGAAGAAATGCAACCAAGTCTGATCCGGGATGTGGCCGGGTTTTGGCGGACCGCCAAGACCGGCCGGCGGACCGCATTGGCATCAATCCTCCTCCTCGCGCTTCTGCTCGCCGCGCTTTCGATCCTCCATGTGTGCAAGAGCCCCGATGCGTTCGTCTATCTGCCCGCCTATCTGATCTTCATCAATCTCTTCCGCTCCTCATGGATGCGTTATCTTCGCGACTCACGCCAGCGCGAGCAGTTGTTCATCGCCATCGGCCTGAGCATCTCCATACTCCGTTATCCCCTCCTCTTCACGCCCGTCGAGCCGTACCTCGATTTCATGACCGTGGCCAGCTTCTACTTTTTCGCCTACTCGCAGACCCTGGTGCTGCAAGAGCCCCGGCGGTCCCGCCTCGTGCTGAACGCCGCTTTCGCGGCCAGCATGGTTTTCTACGCCTTCTTGGTGGGGCAATACTGGACTTCCCTGATCGTCGGCCCGCGGCCATACTTGCTGACGCGCGTAGCGATCGAGACGCAAGTGGGTCCCGTCTGGCTGTTGGCCTCCATTACCATGTTCATCGGGTTCTTGCTGTTCTTTCACGTCCGCGCCGCCGTTGAGATCGATGATTTCGCCATCCGGCTCCGCCTTGGTTTTCTCATCGTCACCTGGCTTCTCTTCCTCGTCTTTTTCATCCTGGATGAGGGTTATCATTTCGGCTGGTTCAGCCCCGACCGACATCTCAGCGACATCTTCCTGGTCCTGCCGATCGTTTGCATTGGTCTGGGTCTGGCCATGCCGCGCCTGGTGGAGCGATGTTTTGCCAGCATGCACTTTTTGGATCGCCGCACGAGCCGCGAGCTGACGCTCTTTGTCTTGACCCAGATCGTCAGACACAGCACGGGCTCGCCGCTTACGGAACTATCGCTGGCCGTGGCGGAACGACTGGGCCTCACCCGCGAGGAACGGCTGGAAATTCACCTGGCGTGCGAGTTTTTGGAGACCGGATATCCCGCGGAGGCAAATACGCCCGCGGCCGAAGCGTCCTGGGAACAACTGGCGGTTGCCTCCATACCGGAACGCCGGCGCCTGGCCGACGAACAGCGGCTGGTCTTTAGGGCTTGGCGCCTGAAACGCGCCGTCGAAGCGGGCATACCGGCGACGGGGCTGAACGCCAAGGTCATTGCCGCCGCCAGGGATTATCTCCTGGGCAAAGACCGGGCGGACACTCCGCACGAGCAGGAACTATGGGCCGTGGTATGCTTGGCGGCGCAGGCCGCGGTTGGCCAGCAGGCGCCGCCTCCCGACCTTTTCCGTCTGGAAACCAGGGTCGAGACCGCGGTCGGCACCTACGAAAAAAAGGTCTCCCAAAGGACGGGGCCCCTAAAAAAGAGGTGAGGGCCGTGGGGACGCTCAGTTTCCCCCAGGGTTTCCTGTGGGGTTGCGCCACCGCCGCCTATCAGATCGAGGGCGCATGGGCGGAGGACGGCAAGGGGGAGTCGATCTGGGACCGGTACGCGCATACAAGCGGGAAGATCGCGCGCGGCGAGAACGGCGATGTGGCCTGCGATCACTATCATCGCTGGCCGGAAGACCTGGATCTCCTGGCGCGCCTCAAAGCGAACGCGTATCGTTTCTCCATCAGTTGGCCGCGTATCTTTCCCGACGGCGGCGGCCGGGTGAACCGGCCGGGCCTCGATTTCTACCGCCGCCTGGTGGACGGTCTCCACGCGCGGGGCATAATGCCGATGGCAACCATGTATCATTGGGATCTGCCACAAGCATTGGAGGACGCGGGCGGCTGGCTCGCGCGCGATACGGCCTACCGTTTTGCCGATTACGCTTCGTTCCTGTATGCGAACCTGCCGGACGTGCCGTTCTGGATCACGCATAACGAGCCCTTTATCGCCGCTGCTTTCGGTTACGGGCTCGGCACCAACGCGCCCGGGCTCAAACGGCCGAGACGGATCCTGCACGCCGCGCACCATCTCCTGCTCTCGCACGGCTTAGCCGTGCAGGCCTTCAGGGAGGGCGGTCCGTCCGGGGCGCGGATCGGCTTGGCGCTTTTCCTCTGGCCTCAGGAAGCCGCCACGGACCGGCCACGGGATCTCGCCGCCGCGCGGCGCATGGACGGGATCATCAACCGCTGGTATCTGGACCCTATCTTTCGCGCCACCTACCCGGAGGATATCGCACGCTGGTTTCGTCCGCGGCTCGGCGCGCCGCCGATCCGTGCGGGCGATCTGGAGCGCATCGGCCAGCCGCTGGACTTCCTCGGTGTTAACTACTACACCCGGTTATTACATCGACAGGCTTGGTGGAATCCCCTCACGGGCGCCAGGCAGGTGCCGGGAGCCGGGCCGAAGACCGCCATGGGCTGGGAGATATACCCGGAGGGACTCTATCTATTGCTCGAACGGCTTTACCGCGAGTACGGACCGCTGCCGCTCTATATCACGGAGAACGGCGCCGCCTACCATGACGTGCCCGCGCCTGACGGCCTCATCCACGACCAGGAACGCCTGTCGTACCTGCACGCGCATCTCGTCCAGGCCCACCGGGCCATTGCGGCCGGGATCGACCTCCGGGGCTATTTCGTCTGGAGCCTGCTGGACAACTTTGAATGGGCCGAGGGGTATGGGAAGCGTTTTGGTCTGGTGCGGGTGGACTATGAAACGCAGAAGCGGACCGTGAAGGATAGCGGCCTTTACTTCGCCCGGGTGGCCGGGGCGAATGCGGTGGAGATCACTTAAGCCTTCAGCCTAGTACCACTAAGTTAAGTTTGCTGGGTCGTATAAGCTTTCTGGCTCTATTCTGAGCGACGGTTGTTCCGAAACATCGTTTCTGCCGACGGTAGGCTGAGAGCCTACCGCTACACTAGATCTGGCAAGGGTATAAATGCCCTAGGATCCGGATCCCGTTCTTTCCCCGTAGCCAGGATGGCTTACCTGCCTTTGTGTAGCGGCGTCCTCTCAGGGCGCCGTCGGCCCGAGCATCTACAGCTGCAGGAGCAACCGTTATCCAGAACAGAGCCTGAAAGCTTATACGACTCCGCAGACTTGACGATCGCGAACCCGATTCCTACCCCGTGAGTTCAAGTTCTACGCGCTTGCCACCAGCACCCGCGGCTCGGCGCCGATGCGATGGTCGGAGCGGTACCAGGTGTAGGAAAGATCGGGAAAGAGGTTGTCCTTGTTCTCGATCTCGCCCAGGAACCCCTCGTCGATGTCCCGCGCCTGGATCTGTTCGTACAGGCGGTTGAACCTGCCCACATGATCCTTGGTGCGTTTGACGGCATACGGCGTCATGGTTCCCGTCTTCATAATGAACGCCCAGTCCGAACTCTGCGCGAGCAACAGCTCCCGCGCGGCCTGATTGAGCGCGCGCCGCAGCATTCCCTCCGCGCGCGGGTTGGCGTTGGCCAACTCGATCATGCGCTCGCTCGCCATGTGTAGATGGGGGTAGATCCAATCGTTACTTCCTTCCAGCCAGACTTCGTTGTAGCCTTTGTAGCCCCAGCTCGACATGGACGGCGTCGAGACCTGATTGCGCGGGAAGAGGTCCAGGTAATCGCCGGGCGTGATTAGCTTGATTGTTTCCTGGTCGTAAGCGACCTTTCGAATCAAGAAGTCCAGCCATTCGGGACCCTCATACCACCAATGCCCGAAGAGTTCCGCGTCGTACGGCGCGACCACGACCGGCGGCCGGTCCAGGATGCTGGCCAGAAACCGCACCTGCGCCTCCCGGTTGAACATGAAGTTGCCCGCATGGTCCGCGGCCCGTTCGCGCGCGGCCCCATAGGCGTAGGGCTGTTTGTCGGCGGTCCGTCCAGTGATGCGATGGTATTTGATGCCCGTGTTCGTTCTGATGCCATGGCTGCCCAGATACGGGCGGATGTAATCATAGTCGAGGTCGTGGCCGATGTCGCGGTAGAATTCGCGGTAATTGTAATCCCCGGGATAACCTTCATCCGCGCTCCAGACCTGCTTGGAGGATTCCATATCCCGCGCGAAGGCGGCGACCCCGCTCGGGCAGTAAATCGGCGCATACGTCCCGTATTTTGGCCGCGGCGAGGCATGCAAGACCCCGTGCGCATCCGTGAAGAAATAGCGTAGACCGGCCTCCCGCAGCAGCTCATCGCATCCGGGCTGGTATCCGCATTCCGAAAGCCATATGCCGCGCGGCCGCCTGCCCAACTGTCGCTGGTGATAGTCCACGGCGACCTGCAACTGAGCGCGCAAGGCCTCCGGGTGTATCATGAGGGGTAGGTAACCGTGCGTGGCGGGGCAGGTGATGACCTCCAGGCAGCCCTGGTCCTGCAGGCTGCGGAAACCGCCGATGATATCGCGTCCGAGTTCCGCTGTATACAGTTGATGCGCGCGCTGGAAGCGCTCCTGGTAATGCCGGGCGGTATCGTTATATTCCTGCTGCCACCTCGTGCGCGCGACCTCTTTCGCCGATAGTTCCAGCAGTCTCTCCAACCTACGCTCACAACGCCCCATCAGCAGCGGATCCCGGAACATGGCCAGCAGGGTGGGAGAAAGGGAGGTGGTAAGGCGGAACGGGACACCGTCCGCGGCAAGGCGGCGGAAACGATCCAGAAGGGGCAGATAAGTCTCGATGACCGCCTCGAAAAACCAGTCTTCCTCGAGATAATCCATTTGCTCGGGATGGCGGACGTACGGCAGATGCGCGTGCAAAACCAATGACAGGTAACCCTGGGGCACCTGGATTCCTCCTCTAATTAGGCGTGAGGCGAGAGGCATGAGGCGCGAGCAA
>JBLNCE010000059.1:0-11698 GCA_050260415.1 Bacteroidota bacterium
CTAGCCGTATTATTGGTTCGAATTCATGAATCCAGAGTTCATTATTTCCATCTTATGGTTTTGAATCCTATTGATTGTGCCCTAACCCCTCCCTTGAACACTATTTGGCACAGGTCTGTGACCGTAATGGTGTCCCAGTCGTACTCGTAGACCGGCGGCGGGTCGAGCACTACCCGTACCGTGTCGTTATCGGCGTAAATCTCGAGCCGCGCCACGCGCCGGTCGTCCGCCGTCGCGATGCGCAGGGGGATGATGCCGTTTACAGTGACGGGCAAAGGCGATAAAATCTCCACCGTGGGCGCCACGGTGTCCGGGATCGGGTTGGCGACGGTCACACCCACCCTGGCTTCCGCGCGGTTGCCCGCCCGGTCCAGCGCCCAGACGCGCAGGGTGTAGGCGCCGTTCGCGGCGTTCCGGGTGTCCCAGTGGCAGAGGCTGTTATCGATCGCCGGCAGGCTGCCCGAGGCAATCCGCGTCCAGGCGGACGGCGCCTCGCCCATGCCGTACTCGGCCGCCCAGGCGGAGAAATGGAGATCGTCCGCCCGGCCGAAGACGGAAATCGGGCCGGAGACGGTGCCCGCCGCGGGTTTGGCGATCTCTACCCGGGGTGGGGTGGTATCCACGATGACCGTGCCGGTCTCGCAGGAACGGGCTTCGCCCCGCATCGCGGTCAGAGCGAACTGGTACTCCCCGTCCGGGAGGACGTTCCCCGCCCCGTCCCGGCCGTCCCATTCTTGGGTGACGCTCGCCCCCCGCCCGCTGTAGCTTCGCTTGACAGCGCCTGTTATATCCTTCCAGACCAGGATCCAGTCCGCCTCCTGCGAGAGGCCGGCAAAGACCGTCACCGCGTCATCGAGGCCGTCGCCGTTCGGGGAGATGAGGGAGGGGTAACCCCTGGCCCCGATGACCTGGATCCCCTCGACGTACTGGGTACCGGTGGCGCCGAGGGCAATGGCCGTACTGACCGAGGTCGGGAGGTCGGGGTCGGCCTCCCCGAGCCAGTCACCCGCCAGGATCAGGCTGGGGAGATAGGTCATGGCCAACCCGGCGGCGATGCGCGGGAACTGGCGCAGGAGGTGAACTTTGGACGCAGTGAAGGACTCTTTCCGCGCAACGGAGAGGCCGGAGACCAAGTCCGAGGCGAGGACCCCCTCCGTGGGCGCCACCGCCGCCGCTCTTTCCGGCAGGACCAGGCTGGAGTTTTGTAGCCCCGGACCGATGGTCTGCACCGCGCCGCCACGCCAACTGGACAACGCCAAGGCTTGGCCGGGGATGATGGCGGTCCGGCCGCCGCCGACCGCTTCCCGCAGTGCGGATTCGATCGTGGTAGCGTACTCGGGTGCCAGCTTGGCAAGGATTGTGTCGAGATTGACCGCGGTGACCCCGTAGGCCGGAGCCTTAAGGTCGTTGGCCCGCGCCAGGAGTTCGAGGGCGGAGACGCCCGGCAGGCCGAAAGCGCCCTTCAGGGCCGACTCGGCCGCCGCCACATCCAGGAGCCCCGGCCATACTTCGGCCAGACGTCCGGAAGCCCGGGCGCTGTCGCCGGGGGAGAGCATCCGGCGGGCGATGGGCCGCATGAGGAGGGTCTTGTCCGCCTTGGCCGTAAACGGGAGCCCGCCGAGGTCTTCCACGGTCAGGCCGAGGCCGGCCCCGATCGCGCCGTAGTCTTCATGGGTATAGAGGCCAGCCTGGGCGGCGGCCACGGACAGGAGCTGGCCCGCTTCCAGATCCCAGGCGCAGGCAAGACCAGCCAGGAGGGCGCTGGTGCTTTGGCTTCCTTCCGCCTCGGTGCGGGCTTTCAGATGCGAGAGCTGCTCTTCAAAACCCAGGAGACCCTGCCCGGGAAGCCGCGGGAGCAAGGCGGTCAGCGAGCCGGCCACCACTCTCATTTCTCCCCGCCGTTCCTTGCCGCAGGCGGAGAGGATGAGTGAGACCGTTTGTTCCCGCCCCATCGCCACAGCGGGACCGGTCCAGATTTCTTGCCCGTCCGTGGAAAGCACCGGGCAAAGGCGGACGAGAAAGGCCGGGAACTCCGCTTCATCCCGGTAAACATCGAAGACCGTTGCGTCATCGGGCGTGGCGGGACGGTAGGAGAGGGTCAGCGCTCCGTTTTCCAGTTCGCTTAGGTTAATATGACAGGCACTGCCGTCCACGCCGAAGGAGAGCATGGCCGCCATCGCCGCCGGCAGCATCGACCAGGTCTGGCGGGCGCTGACGATGAAGGGCAGGCTGGCCGGGAGGACGGTGGATGGCTGCGCGTCGATCTTTGGAATACCAGCGAGCCGGTCCGCACCCAGGCCCGCGCCGGCGGCGTACTCCGTCACGGCGGGGGTCCATTGGTCGAGGGTCTTCCGGATCTCGGCGGCGGGGATCTCGGCGACGGAATCGGTATTAATCTTTGCGCCCGTCCTGAGTTTCGCCATCAGCGCGCCGCCGTCGAGGCCGAGATCCCTGCCCAGGTTCGGGACGGGGGATGGCTGGAGGCGCTTCCAGCTCGGGTCGAGGTCCAACCAGATCTCTTCGCCCTCCAGGCCGGGGGCGGCGCCCCGTTGCGGCAGGTAGCTCAGGTAGGCGCGGACCCAATAGTGGCGGAATCTGATCGCTTGCCCGAAAGACTCTTGGGTGAGCGAAGCGGCGATGCCCGCCTCGCCCAGCAGCCGCAGGGCGGCCTCGGTCGTATTTACCCCGAGCCAGGCGCGTACCGAACCCGCGGAGGCGGAGACCTCCCCCGATGCATACCGGCATGGGATGCCGGCGAGCCGCAAGAGGGCCAGGCAGAGCGTGGCCTGATCGAGGTCGTTGCCCGCGCCTTCCCGCAACACTGCCTCGGCATCCCGCGCGGCCCCGAGGTACGGATGGTGCCGGATGGACTGGCGGAGGAAGTTGTAGATCCGCACGGGGTCCTTGCCCAGGAGATCGGCCTGCCGATGCAAGAGCGGCGTGGCCGCGGTGAGACCGGCCAGGGCTAGGTCCGCCTCGTCCGGCGGCGCATCGCCGCGGTCGGCGAGAGGGAAGACGAAGGATTCCATGGCGGGGGCGGCCATGGTCTGGACGCTCATGGCCCTGGAGCCCGCCATAGTGCCGGAAAACGCGGTAGAGACCCTCTCCGTACCGTCCCCTTCCCCGCGCGCGTTCCGAACGAACTCCTCGTAGCGCTGCTGGATGGCGGGCGGCAACTGGTCGAGCTTGGCGCCGTACCTCGCGAGGCGCGCCTCGACTGGATCTTGCCCGGACTCGACCACGCCGGGATCGTCGCCAATCACAAACGCCGGCAGCAGAAGATTCTGCAATAGCAGCAGCACCATGACCGAAGCGATGATCTTGCGCACTTTGCGGCTCATATGACTACCCCCAGACGTTGTTGAAACCCCAAATACCAACCTTCTCCCTTCCCCCCCGGGGAAGGGGGCAAGGGGGCTAGGTTATGCACCGAGATCAGTACCTACTTCACCTTTATCACCGTATCCACGCCCTCGAACCATACTCCGTCGGTAAACTGCCCGGTCAGGACGAAGGTCGTATCGAGCGGCAGCATCGTTACATCATCCCGTCTGAACTTCAAGATGACCTTGTCCCCCGCGGCCTTGATCTCCTCCGCGCTGGCACCGTCGCATGCGGCCCAGGCGATGCCGGCCGCGGTGTAGCCAGATGGCAGACCGTTGATGGTTACGGTAAAGGTCCCGGTGTTCTGGTTCCATGACTCCGGCTTTACTTCGATGGATACGAGGTATTTGCCCCTGAAGCTCCGCTCGATCGACACTTCGTTCCCGGCTGCGTCGGCGGCGCGGAGGACCAGGACGTGGTCGCCCGGCGTCACGGTGAAGCCTGAGCCGGTGAGCAGTACACTATCGAGCGTGACGCTTCGCGCGGCCACGCCGGAGAGGCTGTCGAGGGCTTCCCAGTCGAGGGCGACGGCTTGTCCGACGGGGTATGCCGCCTGGATCTCCGTATTGAGCTTAATGACCGGCGGCGTTATGTCAATGCGGACGGTCGCGGTCTTTTCGGCCTCGATGTTGCCCACCCGATCCTTGCTCCAGTACCGGACGGAGTGAGTACCTTCGTTTTCAATGATCCGGGTGGTCCCGTTTCCGGGAGCCTCATTACCCACGGCATGCAGGGTCTCCGCGACGCCGCTGCCTTCGTCCGCGGCTATGAACATCAGCGTGACGGGGGCTTTTTGCCATCCGGCCGGGGCATCAGCCGTCGTGACGGGCGCCACGGCGTCGCAGTATACCGCGGCCGACTTGGCGTTCTCCGGGTTACCGGCCTTGTCCACGGCCCAGTATGTAATGAGACGAGGCCCTGGCGACAAGGCGACAGGCTCTGTATATTCCTGCTCCCCACCCTCGTCCAACCGGTAACGGATCTTGCCCACGCCGCTCTCGTCGTCCGTGGCGGTCAGGATGAAACTCGTACCGCCGGGGACATACTCCTTGCCGTCCACCGCGACGGGGTCCTTGGAATAGCTCAGGGTGGTCTCCGGCGGCGTGATGTCGTACGGCAGCGCCGCGTACCCGCCCAGGGCGATGGGTTGAACTTCCTCGCCACGCCTGACGCGGACCATGACGATGTAGTCGCCTGGGGTATACGGCGGGTCCCAGGCATGGGTAAAGCTCTGACTCTCGCCGGGGGCGAGGGATATGGGTTCCTCGGCCAGGATTTGCTCTTCGGCGCCAGCCAGGACCAGTTCGGCTTGGGCCGAGATGGAGGTATTCCCCTGATTCGTCACGCTCCAGGCGATGGTCCCCGCCATCGGCCCCTTGACCACGCGGGGGTCCACGTCCAGAGTGCCCGTCAAGAGCTCCCGCGCGGCCGTGCCCTCGCGGACGGTGAACGCGCACTCGGCAGTGGCAAGCTCCTGGCCGCTTGAGAAGATTACGAGCCGCGCCCGGTAAGTACCGGCAGGATGAGCGCCGGTATGCCAGCCGAAGAGCTGGATCTCGCTTGCGGCCGGCGCCAGGTACGGTCCCGGATAGTTCGTCTCCTGTACCGTCTCGCCGGAGGGGGCGACGATCAGCAGCTTGCATGCGAGGTCATCGTAGGCGGCATTGCGGCCGCTGTTTGTGAAGGTCGCTATGATCCTGGCGTCCGCTCCGGGGCCGTACTCGGACCGATCGGCGGCGAGGGTCAGGGTCAGGTTCCGTTCGGGCAGGATCGTGAAGTGTTCTTCAACCCGGCGGAAGAGCAAACCGGCGCGATAGACCTCCAGGACCAGGCTGTAATCCCCCGGCGCCATGGTGCCCGGAGACGAATCGATGGACCGCTCCCAACCCTCCCCCGCCGCGACGGTGAACTCCCCGGCGGCAATGGAGCGCACGAGGGTCCCCGCGCGGTCGGTAACCTTCAAAATGTACTGGAGATCGAGGGGGATTGCCCCGCCGTTATCCATCTCAGCCAGGCCCAGCAGGTGTTGAGCCGGCGGCAACTCATATTGGGCTAAGGTAAGCGCTGCCCGGCCGGCGGACTCCACCACGAATTCGCCGGAAACGGTGTCGTGCATGCCCTGATCCCCCTCGACGACGGCGGTAAAGCGCAGAACACCTTCATTTGCGCCATAGGGGGCGTTGGCCTTGATGATGACGAGCCGCTTTTCACCGGATGCCAGAGTCACGGGGGCGGATGGTTCCGCCCAGCCTTCGGGTAGGCCGAGGATTTGGACGGTGAAGGTCTCGCTGGTCCCGCGATGATTCTTTATCCAGACCCCGATCTCTGCTTGTCCGTACTCGGCCACGCTGACGCGATCCCTTTCAAGCCAGCAGGCATGCTCCACCGCCACGGTGACGGGCGACAGGACGATCTCGCGGGTGCCGCCGTCCCATTTAGCGGTTACGCGGGTCTCGCCGGTTACCTCGTAGACCCTGCCGGGCTGAAGGCCTGTCAACTGGAGTGTGCAGCCTACCGCCTGCGAAGCGGGGCCGCTATCGGCCAGACGGTGGTACCAGACGATCTTATCGGCGGTCTGCGAGAGCGGGGCGGGTACTGGACTGTCGGGAACAACAATGGCATCTGGCGCTAAATCCTGATCTACGGTCAGGGCATAGGAGGTGGTGTGGTCTGAACCAGATGATTGGACGCGATAGGTGTTATGCACTACCCAACTGGGCTGTTCTTGTATTGGGATCTTGAGATCGTCGGTGATGTCTGTGACATGGTAGTTATCGCCGCTCCAGATCGAACGTGCCGGCACCCAGGTGGGATCGCCGAGGATCCACATCCGTAATTGATACGGAGCGACGGTCAGAGTCATCACCAACTCCAGGTGGCCGTCGGCATCCACATCGACGGGCCGCATATCGTACGGCCCCGCATTGGACGGGAACCGGTAGATACCCTCCACACTGCCGTCACGGCCGTCCAAAGCACACAAAATGCTTTGCAGTCCTGGCTGTGTGTCAGTGTAGATGACTTCCATAACACTATCCGCATCGTAATCAAAGACAACAAGAGTTACTCCTGACGACTTGGAGCGCTGCCAGAGCTGAGATCCATCAATCCCGGAAATTACTCCTAAATAAACCGTATTGGAAGAGCCTTGTGGATAGAAAGAGTACAATATATCGGGAGTACCGTCATTATTAAAATCAGCGGATATCAATAACTCGCCCAAGCTCGCCTTTGTTTCGGTATGCCGCCAGATTTCGCACCCCTGTTTGTCAAGGGCGACGAGTATTGCGTCTCTGTCGCAACTCAAACCGTACATATAAGGCGCAACATTGTAGATACGCTCGTAAGCAGTGACTACTTCGGGGCGACCGTCTTTATTCAGATCGACGGCGCAGCTATCCGAATATGCGGGTCCGATCCTGGGATCGTGCGGATTCGGCAATTGCCACTGGATCTGGCCGTTCGTCTCATAGAGAACGGCATATGGATCGCCGAGGTTGTCGAAGATTTCCATAGCACCGTCATTGTCAATATCCAGAGCTATCGGGGAGCCATCTCTAGAGTAAGGCCTGCCGCCAACATTGAAGTGAATCGAACCGTCAGAATGACATGCCAACAGACTGCAGTTCCAATTCCAGTCTCTACTGCGTGTAACTAATTCCGGAACCCTATCCCCCTCGAGATCGGAGACTATTACTGGATCAAAGACGCCTGCGAGGCTCCGTTCAACCTGACCCACCGACGAAAGCACGTACGAACCATAAAACCGCGGCGGCCATCCATCTTGGCAACGATAGACTACGACTTCGGCCTGGTTATCGCCATCGATGTCCCCGAGAAGTGGCGAAAAAGTGGCTGTACTTGAATCGCTTCGGAAGATGCTCCATTCAAGCGCTCCGGTCTGCCCGTCAAATACATATAAATAATAGTGACTGGAAGCTACTATTTCCGGTACGCCGTCCCGGTCGATATCTGCAATCCCCGGCGCGCAGGCGTTGAAAGCTCCCGTAATAACGTTTTCGATAAGCGTATCCACCTCGAATGGGGGTAGGTTTGCTATTGGGGTGGAACCGGTCAGCGCCCTGAACTCTCCAATTTGAGCAGTATTGCCACCATAATAACCGCATACGCGAATGTAGCGTACCACCCTGGGCGTGATCGGCTCTGCCCTCCAACCGGTATAACGGCCGGTGCTACGATCCACGTCCACCCGCCAATTCACGCCGTCAAGGGAAGACTCTATCTTATAGCCGCTATTCGGCGAACTTGTGGAAAGATATATTTGATAGAGATTGATGGTACTGTTACGCAGCAACTCGATGACCACGGGCTGTCCATGACTGCTATTGCCGACGTTAGCGTTGGTCGAAATACTGGCATCATTAATGTAAAGTGCATTCTGGCCGCCCCAAACCCTGGCGCCGCGCATGCTGAACGCGGCGTTGAGTCTCTCCGGGAACTCGGGTATCCCTTCCGTTTTGATCTCCGTTCCAATCCTTAATTCCACCTGGGAATCCCCCGGCGGGAGGATGTCAGCCGAGACAGTGCGGGAAATGCTAAGCCGCGAACCAACGGCAAAAACCGCCTCAGCCGCGGCCCCTGCCATGGTGTTCCCTTCCGCATCCCTAAGGCTTATGCGTACGCGGTAATCTCCAGGTAGAAGACCTCCTGTCGAGATGCTTCCCAGGCTAACCGGCGACTCATCAGCCCTGGTCATGACCTGAATCGGATTGGCCCCATCACGGCGCCAGACCTCCTTGCCCTCGGAATCCAGGATAATCATATCCGCATAAACTCTCTGCAGCCAGTTCGCGGCATTGAAGAGCCGGCCGTAAACCTCGCCCGTCTCGCCTGATTCAAGGCAGCCGGGAGTGACTTCGGCGCTCAAGATCTTGACCGACGAAAAGCGAGCCAGGACCAAGCCTTTAACCATAATGGGCTGGGATGTGACGCCGGTGGCCGCGATCCGATAAGCAAAATCCCCTTCACCCTCGGCACGGAGGAGGAACGGAACATCCATGGTACCGCCCGGACTGACGGTTATCTGACTCGCGCCGGTCACTGCCAGCCCGGAGGGACACTGAGGATTCAGATCCAAGGTAACCGGTTGGCTTAGGTAATTGCAGAGACGTAAAATCGTGCTTTTTTCGGCCTGGGGAACTACGAGCGTTTGCGGTGAAAGCAGGTAGGCCTTGACGCCGTTAGCCACGCCCGGTACGGCCCGCCCGGCGATGTTGTCGCTCTCATCGCTCTCCGGGATTTCGTTTTGGCCGTCGATTTGCACAAAGACGGCGTAGAAGGCATCTTGCCAAGGGATGGGTACGTAAAAGCTCTGACCCGGCGCCAGACCGTCGCAACGGATGAAATTGGCGTTGCTCTCATAACCGCTCTGGGCCAAGCCGTGAATCCTCACGTCAAACGGTCCGGCGGGGGCCTTGCCCTTATTGACCACCGTGGCGCCGCCCCACATCATCCAGCTGTAATACGGGGTCCCGGGGTGGTTGTGGTACTCGGTGGCAATACTGATATCCCCCGGCGTCACCACGAGATTGGCCGCCTCGACTACGCTGGCATAGGTCTTTCTCAGGTTATTTGCCCGATCCAGATCGATCAGCGTTTTATCGGGATCCACTATCGCCGTTATGTCCACCGACGGCCGCGCTTCGGCGGGAGTCCAGGCGACCGTCACCGCCCGCGTTTCCGCATAGGCAAGGTTGGCTATGATCTGGTCTGAGCCGATGGGTGTTCCGGTCGTTTGGTCGCCCAAATACAGCCGCACCGGAAACTCAGCCGCCGCCGTCGCGCCCCGATTTTCCACCGTCGCGACGATCTTGGCCGTCTGCCCGACGTGCAGGTCGCTGCCGGGGATGATCCTCAGATCCTTGAGACAGAGGTCGATCCCATCCGGAGGCCGGACGGCGGCGGCGCGAAGGACCGCGGGCCAGCTCTTCAGGCCGCCCGCGCGCAGGACCAGAGCATACTCGTGTTCCTCGCCGTTTTGCAGGCCCGCGTCACGGTATTCCGCCGCCGCTAGCGGCAGTGAATCGGCGATTACGGCGCCGTCCCGGATAAGCTCGTATCCGGTCAGACCGGCCACGTTCGGGGGGGCGTTCCATCGCAGATGGACTTCGCCGTCGTTAGGGGTCGCGGCGAACCCGGCGGGCGTGGGCGGCAGGACCGTGGCCGTGGCATAGACCAGGTTGTCGGTCTCGTTGTACTCGGGTATCTGCGCTTCCGGGTCGATCTCCAGCCCGAGCGTAAGAGCACCGATGCGTTGGGGCAGATAGTCCAGGGTCAGCGTCTCCGTTTCGCCCGGGTCTAGTCCAAGGAGAAGCCGGTCGCCGCCCAGCTTCGTGCCGCCGTTCCCTTTGACACCCTCCCATAGACGTACGACGATGTTATAGACGGGAAGCTTACCGTCGTTCCTGACCATAAATGCGAGACGGATTTGTTCCCCTTGCACCAGTTCCGGGATCGCATCTTCCCTAGACGAAAGATTGGGCAGGTTCTGGAAGAGGTTGAGAAAACGAACGGCCGCGGCGGTGGTGAAGATATCCCCGCCCCAGCTGCCGTCCTCTCTTTGCCTGCCCGCCAGGTACGCTTCCGCCCCGTCTACGTTGCGGCCGTGGAGGCGGAGGGCCAGGCCGGCCAGGGCTGTGTGTAGGTCGGAGCCGTATGAGCCGTCCGGCTGTTTCAGGGTCGTCAGGTAATCCAACGCCCGCGTCAGGGCGGTCCGGGCAGCCTCCACCTCGGGTCTGAGGGTCTGGCAGACGAGGGCGGTCAGATACGGATCGCTGCTCTGCCCCAAGCCCCAACCGCCATCGGCTTTCTGCATGGCGAGGAGGACGGCCTCGACCTGTTGCCGTCTGGCGTCCTCGGGTGAGACGGCCGCCAGGACCGCGAGGGCCGCGGCGGTGTCGACCGGATTGGCTAGTTCCTCCGGCCAGAGTCCGAATCCGCCTCCGGCCGCGCGCATGGCGTAGAGCAGTTCCAGTCCAGCCGCTTTTTCCTCGAGCGTCAGGTCGGCGGCAAGCAGCCGCGCGGCCCGGGCATCAAGATCCTGCCGATCGAGGCGCCCAAGCCACGCTTGGGCCGACGACACCGGACGCGCCTGTTCCGGAAAGAGCTTGAGCGTTTGTACCACGGCGGCCGTATCGCGGACGGCGGCGCCGATTTGAGGGATGAACCCGGGCTCGCCCTTGGCGATCAGGTTATTGAGCATCCGTTCCACGAGGGGGTCGTCCTCGAGACAAAAAGCGGCCAGACTCGTGGTAAAGCCCGTCTCGGCGAACCTGGGCGCGACGCTCCCGTCCTCGTGCATCCGATCGGACAGGAAAGCCCGGCCTCTCATAAGGGCGGCCGAGGCGGGGAGGCAATCCGCCAGGCAACGCAGGGCGAGCGCGGTGACGGCCGCGTCGCCCATCCAGCTGCCGTCCGACCATTGCGCTCTTTCCAACGAGGCACCGAGGCGCGCCGCGTCTTCCAGGCGCCCGTTAGTATGGAGCGAGAGACCAGTCAAGGCAAGGTCAAAGGGGTCCGGGGAGGGGGGGAGGGGGTCCGACCAGGTGGAAAGATAAGCCACGGCGGCCTCGTTGGCCCGGCCGCCCTGCCGCAAAGCCATGGCGGCCAAAGCGGTGAGGTCGATGCGGTTCAGCCACGACCCGTCCTCGCTCTGCAGGGAGACGAGGCGGTCCAGCGTCTCCGGTTCACCCATTGCCCAGGCTCGAAAACAAAGCTCCCACGCGTTGCACATCTCGGGGGGCGGCAGATTGATCCATCCGGCGGGGGTGAGGTGCCGGCGCGCCATCGCGGCCCTGGTCAAGGCCGTCGCGGGGATATCCATGCGCTGGCCAAAGGATCCGTCCGGACGCTGCCTTGACACGAGCCAGGCCACGCCGCGTTCCGCGGCATCCGAACCCGCTTGCACGGCAAACACGGAGGCAAAGACGATGAGGATCAGGACGACGAAGGCCGCCAGACGGTGCAGCATGACAACCCCTCCGAGATGAAAATGCGCCCGGGACTCCGCCCGGGCGCCTGATGAAAAAAATATTATAAGAAGTGGCAGGATTGCCTTTAATTGTATCACGTAGTAAAAGATTATGTCAAGCGCTGCGATTGCCGATGCATATTGCGTTTCCCTCAGAAGGATCCTGTCCGCCGGGAGAGAAATTTGCACTAAGATAGGTTAAGGCGATTGGGGGAGATACAATTGGCGATCAGCGCGCGCGTCAAGGAAAACCTGGGCCGGGCCTCCTGGATCCGCAAGATGTTCGAGGAGGGTGACCGTTTGCGGCGCGAGCGGGGGCCGGAG
>JBLNCE010000060.1:0-4881 GCA_050260415.1 Bacteroidota bacterium
ACATGAAAGGTCTTGGCGGCCGCAAGGATCGCGCGCACGTCGTCATACGGCAGGATCCACTCGGATTTGACCGCGCTCTGCGCGGGGATCACCCGATGCAGCGCCGGCTCGGGCTGCATGATGCCCGCCGCCCCGCCCTCGGCCATGTAATCCTCGATGAGATGGGCGTATTCGTGGTCCATCGGCACCGCTTTCGCCTCGTAGATGCCGACGATGAAGGGGGCCAGCCGGAAGCGAAGTTCTTTTTCCTCAGGCCCGCCCCAGATCAATCCGCGTTTGGCCAAACCCTTCAGCCTGGCCCTGGCCTCATCCACCGGCAAGCCGGCCCGCGCGGCGATGGCCGCCACGGATTCCGCGGTGCCGCGCAAGCGGCTGGCGAGGAACGCCTCCTCCGGCGAGAAGATCTTCTTCAAGATCTTCAGTTCCACGCCCGAAGCCGTCCTAGGAAAACCGTTGGGCAGCATGTCCAGGGCTGCCGCCAGATCGATATAGCACTCGTCCATGCTCATAACGCCAGCCTCTCTTCCAAAGGCGATCTGCTTCAAACGCGGCATGAATCGTCGATGGCGGTTATTCCCCCAGCGCACCCGAAAATCCTGTCAAACACGCTCACTTTCCGGTGGATCTTTCTTCACCAGCTTTACCGAGACCAGGGTGATCCCCATATCCCGGATCCGGCTGAGCACCGCATGCAGTTCGGCCTGGTCGCGCAGCAGGCCCGCGATCAGCGTCACGCCGTCCGGGAGGGGCTTCAATGCAAGCCCCGTGAAGCAATCCGCCCGGCGGGCATCCAGGTGGCCCTGGACGATGATCTCGTAATGGTCCATGACCGCACCACCCGTTCTTGCGCATCGTTCATCCTGATTCTAGCGCGCTGCGGGAAAAAACGGACCACCCGGAAGGGTGGGTCGGCGAGTGGTGTTTAGGGAATTGGCGGTTTTGCGATGCGTTACCTAAAGCACCGGACCCAACCCCGCTACGGTGCTTGGGTCCGGTGACCGCTGCCATGCCGTCCAAACGTGAGTCGTATGAACTAATCGCAGAGCACGACTTCGATCTTGTTGTTTGTCTGGCAATCGGCGTACTTGATCTTGTTACCCTCATGCTTTTTGCCATTGAGCACGATCGAGACCTTCGGCGCGCCGGTTTTGCTTTTATTGTCGATCGTGATGTCGAACGTCTTGCCGCGCAACGAACGCTGCATCCTTACCACATCCCATTCGCGCGGCAGCAATGGATCGATCGACAACCCGTCGTATTCCTTGCGCACGCCGATCATGTACTCAAAGGCCAGGTTGTAGAACCAGTTGACCGATCCGGTGATCCAGGGAAACTCCACGATGAACGGGCTGTTCTTGTGCGCGTCGCCGAAATAGCAATTGGGGAAGGTATAATACGGCCCCTCCAGCTTGGGATCGTCTTCACCGTGGAAATAGCCCGGCGCCACCCGCTTGAAGGTGTCGTACGCCTTGTCTCCCAGGCGCATCTTGAGGAAAGCCCAGATCACAAAGGCGTTACCGTGCGCGTAGATGGTGCCGTTCTCGGCGATGCCGGGCTCCATGGCGGTGATCCGGCCGATATCCGCCTTAAACTTGGTATATGCCGGTGTCAGTTTCCTGTATCCGGCCCCGGTGAGCAGATACTTGTCCAGCGACTCGATCACCTTGGCCGCCCGTTTCTCATCGGCAGCTCCGCAGATTATTGACCAACTCTGGCTATTGATATAGATCTTGCCTTCCTCGTTCTCCCGGGAGCCGATGGGCCGGTCGACGTCGTTGATGCACCGGAGATACCATTCGCCGTCCCAGCCCTTCTCGTTGATGGCCTTGACGATGCTGTCGTACCGCCTCAGGCACTCCTGTTCCTGCTCCGGACGGCCGAGATAGCGATAGAGCGTGGCGACCTCCTGCAAGCAGGAAGCATAGGCCATGCTGACCCAGATGCTCTCGCCCTTGCCGCCCCGGCCGATATTGGTCAGGGAGTCGTTCCAGTCGCCGTCCTTGATCAGGGTCAGGCCGCGCGCGCCTTTGTTTCTTTCCAGGTAATCCAGGGTGGTCTGAATATGCTCGAGGATCGTGCTTTCTCCCCGATCGTAATAGGGTACCGTTATGTCGAGGATATCGAAATCTCCCGTCTCCTTGATGTAATAGAGCAGGGTATAGATAACCCAGAGGGCGCTGTCCGAATAGGCCTTGTTGTCCACGGGCATCCAGCCCCGGAGCGCTAGGCCGCTGCTGTATTGGTGTTTGTATGCCTCCAGGATGATCTCCTTGCACAGCTCGGGGTAGACATTGGAGATGCCGAAGGCGTGCTGGACGATATCCCGGTAGCCCTTATAGCCCCATCGCGTCCATTTGCAGCCATAGAGCATCTGTTGCTTGCACCAGATGTTGATCAATCTATTGAACTGCTCGTCCGGCGTGGCGACGGTGTTTGTGGCGATCATCGCTTGCTTTTCGCGTTTCAGCTCGGCAAAGTAATGCTCCATGCGGCCGAGGTATTTCTCTTTCAACGCACGGATGCCGTCGACCGAATCCGTGGCGCCCAGCACAAAGTTGATCACCTTTTCCTCGCCGGGATTGAGGGAGAAGTTGAACTGCACCGCGCCGGTGATCTCCTCGGTGGAGCCCTTGCTGTTTGAACAATTACCCTCCACCACTCTCAGGGGCTCATTCAGCAGGTTGTATTTTCCCAGGAAGAAATCCCTGCTCCCGTCAAAGGCGTCAATCGCCACATCCGAGGTGAGAAAGCCGGTGAGATTGTTATGGGGTTTATGTTCAGGGTGCTTGGTCGCCACCATCGCGTTGAGTTCGCGATTGAACTCACTCGTCTTATAGATGTGATGCCCGTAGGCGAAGAAACCCCAGAGGAACTTGAAGGAGAATTCATTGTAGCCAAAAAGGGATAGCTCCTTCTTCTGGCCGGTGTTGTTCTTGATCTTCACCGTCCAGAGTTCCACGGCGTCCCGGCCCGCGGGCACGAAGACCCGAAAGCTCGCGGCGAGATCGCGCACGCTGGTCTCGATGATGGTGTACCCGAGCCCATGGATGCACCGGAAATACTCATAGGCCTTCTTGACCGGCTCCCAGTTCAGGTTCCAGAACTCGCCCGTGCCCCGGTCGCGGATGTAGAACAGACGGTTCATCATGGCGGGCCGCTTGTACTCGACGTCGGTGTGCCCCGGCAGGAGCTCGGTCAGCTCGGGATCGTCAAAGCGGTAGCAGCAATACCCGACCCCCGTCTGCTGCACGTAGGAAAAGATCACATCATTGAAGAGGAAGTTGTCGAATTCCTTGCGCAGATTGGGATTGGTCACGATGAACTCGGTGCCGTCCTCGCTGAAGTAGCCGTGTTTGTTCATTGGTTTCGCTCCTTCTAGGTATTGATGACGCCTGATTCTCGTTTCGCCGGGAAGGATGATGACCGATACTCTCTGGTTAAAAATAACGCAAAAACCACCGGTCCACAAGGGCCATTCAATCATCAATTATTGCTCGCCATGGATCCTGATTCCGTGACTAGCCATGTCTCCCGTATCGAGAGCATCAGCGGTTTCGCACCAGGATCAGGCGCCCGCTATGGTTGTAAATCGAGCAGCCGCGGTGTATACTATGTGTATCCGGACGCCGGGAGGCGGATCGCGCATGATTAAGCGCTTGATCCAGCATGGTAACAGCGCGCTTCGAGTAGTTCACTCGAACCGTTGTCCGACGCCACGCCACCTCCGCCGAGCGCACCGCTCGGGCAGCGGCGGCGGATCGGCTTGAAACTGCTCCGGCATGAAAGCCTGCGCGTGTTTGAGTGGGTCGTATGACTCAGACCAGATTCTTGCCATGCTCTCCGGAACCTCTCTTTACCACGCGCCACGGGACTTACGCGACCGCTTAACTTTCGAAATCACCGGCCAACGTTATACGGCTTGGTCCGAGTGCATTGAGTTGTCACGGGGATTGAGTACGTCTGATGGCATATCCAACGCATCCGAAGACCTCACGTGCGAGAGAATACACATCCCTTAGTTCGTAGTACCTGGAATGGACGTTGCCCCCACTCTGTAAGCCATGCTTGCCCAAGGCAACCTTAAACCGTGCGATGTGGAAGAACTGGCTCACGAGTATCGGCCGATTGAAGCCCTTCTCTCGCACCAATTTGGCCGTATACCGAGCTGTTTCAAAAGTATTCACACCCTGGTTGTCGGTGAAGATCGCTGAGGCTGGTACGCCGTTAGCCACGAGATAAGCCTTCATGACCTCTGCTTCATCGTACCCCTCTGACCCGATCCCACCGCTTACCAGGATGGCCCGGCAATGGCCTGAATTAAATAAAACGAGGGCGGCATCCAACCGCCCTTGGAGCCGCTTTGAAGGTGTTCCATCTGGATTGATTGTGTTGCCAGGCACGACAGCAAGGTCCGCTTCTGCGACATGATCGTGTAGCCCAATTGCACCGATCGCGATTGCACCAGCTAAGAAGCAAGCGAGTCCCCCAATGGTTACCCAGAGAATGGAGCGCTTAATTGATACAGACATTGTTGAATCCACCCAACTATTGTTTAGATGGAAACCACTACGCGTATCGCCAACCGCATCCGTCTTGTTGTGCTGTTTCGGGCAATCGGAATCATGGCTTCTTCAGCGCATAGATGATGAAGTTCGGGACCCTCAGCTCATCGTCGAGCTGGGGGTAGTCTTTCAGCTGTTCCTTCGTTATCGTCGGTTCAATGAGATCGGCCAGGACAAATCCCGCAGTGAGGAAGCCGCGTATGTACGTCGATAGAGTACGGTGGAAGTTCGTGAGTTCTGTTCCCATCATCCTCCAGTGACGTTCGGTCTCCTCGAAGTAGCGGTCGAGAATGACGTGCAGCTTCTCGCCTTCCTCCGA
>JBLNCE010000061.1:0-6565 GCA_050260415.1 Bacteroidota bacterium
CGGTGAGGGTCAAGAGGTAGGCGGTGACGATCCACTGCGAATCGGACAATCTGACCCCGAAACGGCCGGTGATGGTGGGCAGCGCGATATTGACCACCACGCCGTCCAGCACGGACATGAACGTGCCGGCCAGGACGATGAGCATGATGAGATACCTACTTTTTGTGGCCGCTACGTTATGCCGGTCTGTATCCGAATGCGCCATACTCTGTGATCCTCCATGAGTCGTCTTGGCCGCAGCCGCCTTCCTATCGCTTTGGCTCCAAGATTGTTATAGCATGTCCGCGGCCCCTTGACTAGTACCGGTTGGCACTGGGGGTCACTTTCTTGTTCATCACCATCACCCTCAACCCCGTCGTGGATCATACCGCCGTCCTCCCCCGGTTCGCACCCGGCGCCTTGAACCGCTTCGATGCCTTTCGCCGCGATCCGAGCGGCAAGGGGCTGAACGTCGCGCGCGCTCTCCATCGCCTCGGCATGCCCGTCGTCGCTCTGTGCCTGCTCGGCGGGGAAGAGGGACGATACATCCATGAGCGCGTGTCCGCGGCGGGCATCGCCGTCCGCCCCGTCTGGCTGTCCGCGCGGACCCGCATCAGTGTCAAGATCTGCGAGGAAGAGACCGCCGGTTTGACCGAGCTGAACGAGCGCGGGCCGGTTGTCAAGGCGGAAGAACTAAGGGCATTCCGCGCGGCACTGGCGTCAACCCTCAAGGCCGGGAATACCCTGGTTCTTTCCGGAAGCATCCCCCGCGGGATCGAGCCCGCGATCTACGCGGAATGCATCGCGATGGCGCGGCAGGCCGGCGCGTGGACCGTCCTCGACGCTGACGGGGAAGCCATGCGTTTGGGCTTGCAAGCCCGGCCGGATCTTATCAAGCCGAACGCCTTCGAAGCCGGCCAGGTCCTGGGGAAGACCATCCAGAGCGAGACTGATGCAACCGCGGCCGCCCGGGAACTGGCGCGGTATAGCGAGGCGGTCCTGCTCACCATGGGCGCCGCGGGCGCGATACTCGCCGTGGACCGCATGGTTACGCGGTTTTTTGCGCCGCCCGTGGCCGCCAAATCCACCGTCGGCTGCGGCGATGCATTGCTGGGGGCACTCCTGGCCGCCCGCGCCAGAGGCCTGTCCTGGGAGGAAGCCGGACGTTACGGCGTCGCCGCCGGTTCGGCCGCGGCCCGGATCGCGGGCACCGGCGCGCCGGTGCCGGAAGAAATCGAGGATTTGTTACCCCGGGTAAAGGTGGAACGCTTACGTGATTGAGTACAATGGCGCCTGTTATTGGCTTGGGAACCAACGCGTCGCCCTGGACGGCGGCGCGGCCTTTGCCATAACCGTTAGGGGAACGACGTTTATCTCGCCGCGCGGGACGGTCAGAGCGACTGAACTGGGTCAACGGCGTCAAGACCGCCCTGCCACAGGTCAAAATTGATGCCTAAGCAATGAAGTCCCCGGCGAATGCCGGGCCTTTTATTGCCCATAATCATGCAGGAGGGGAAAAGCCACAAGTAGAATTGGCTATGCAACAAAAGGTTTGACAAATCCTGCCCGGATCCATATGATAAGAATTAGCGAACACCTGTTCTCAAAGACAGCACCTAGCCGCAATATGTCGCGTATCCGCAGCAAGGTGACCCAAACCAAGTGGCGGCTCATCAATCCGCTTCATGAACTGTTCCCCTCAACGACAATCGCGGAGCATCCGGATTCTGGCGATTTACATATTCGGTCCTGCAAGAGAGGTGAGTGGACGTTGCCATGCGCGGAACGCAAGACTCTCGGCGCATTCTACACTGATACGCGAGTTGCCGATTTTTTGGTATGGTGGGCAGTCCGAACAGGGACTGAAACTGTACTGGATCCCTGCTTTGGCGGAGGCGTTTTTTTGCGTTCGGCGTGTGAGCGCTTACAGAGCCTTGGGGGCAATCCGGGCTCCCAGGTGTTCGGGGTGGAAATCGATCCCTATGTCCATGACCGTGTATCAAAGGAGTTGCTGGACGAATACCCCATTATAACAAGAAACCTAATCAGGGCCGATTTCTTTGCCATAAAACGGGACATGTTCCCGGCTCCTAACGTTATCGTGGGGAATCCACCTTTTATTAGATACCAGCTATTTACTGGCGGCATTAGAGAGGCCGCGCTAAACTCGGCCGCAGAGCAGGGCGTGTCTTTATCCAGGCTATGCAGTTCATGGGCGCCGTTTCTGGTGCATTCCGTCGCGCATCTGCAGCCGGGTGGCCGCTTGGCTATGGTGGTGCCTGCGGAGATTGGACATGCCACTTATGCGCGGCCGGTTGTCCTGTACCTTAAACGATCGTTTCGTACTATTACTTTGCTCACGTTTCGAAAGCGTCTTTTCCCTGGCTTAAGCGAGGATACATTCCTGCTCCTGGCTGAGGACAAGGGTTGCCCCCACGAGGGAATGCATTGGCGCGACCTGGATCACGTAGAGCAACTGTCAGAGATGAAGATGATGCTTGCCCCCTCTGACTTGGAAGGGATATCCGCCGGCAACGGCGGACCGGCACTAGGTGAGTTCAGAATGGCTGAACGTTTCATCCCGACTCGCGCCCAAGAACTGTATATGAAGCTTAAGCGGCTGTCGTGCGTTCGGAAGCTTGGCGAATTGGCCGATGTTGGCATTGGCTATGTAACCGGCTCGAACGAGTTCTTCCATCTGAGCGCCGGAATGACGGAGAAATATCGGATCCCTTTGGATTTACTTCGTCCCGTGGTTCGTCGCGGTCGTGACTTGGTTGGGATCCGTTATACGGCTGATGATTGGCGTGATGCAAAGGCTCGAGGCGAGGCGGTATATCTGCTGGATCTCCGCCCCGACCGACCGCTTCCGGATCAGGCCAGATGGTATATTCGCCAAGGCGAGTTGGCCGGAATCCATCGCGCATACAAGTGCCGAACACGCTCTCCGTGGTATTGCGTTCCCCACGTTTATCAGCCGGACGCTTTCTTATCGTATATGAGCGGGGATTGCCCGCGAATGGTCAGCAACGGAGCGGGGGCAGTCGCACCGAATACCCTTCATGTGGTGCGCCTGAAAGGAAAGCACGGAATCACCGGGGATGATCTCGCGGTCTCATGGCAGACTTCATTGACCATGCTGAGTTGCGAGATAGAGGGACATAGTCTCGGTGGCGGTATGCTCAAACTCGAGCCGGGAGAGGCGCGAAATGTCCTGGTGCCTCTTCTGAACAAAGATGAGATCGGGGAAATCGGTAATAAAATCGACGCGCTTCAAAGGTGCGGTCAAAAGGAAGAAGCTCGCAAGCTTGCGGACCGGTGCATTCTTCAGGAAAAACTGGGACTCTCCGAGGAGGACATTCGAGTCCTGCGTGAAGCACGGAATATCTTATTCGAGCGCCGCACAGTCAGGAGGCTAAAGGGATGAGCCTTTGTGAGGCTATCACTCGCACGGGACCTATACCGGATGATGGTGCACCTCAGGCGGTAAAGAAACACTATTCCGAGGTTCTATCCCGGAATCTAGCCGAGGAAACGGCGGAAGGTCTTCGTATGGTTGGCTTCCCTAGGGTTAAGCCGGAACGAGGCGGCCCAGGAGAAAAAGAGTTTCAAGGTGGGCTTGGACCAAAGAAGGTGGATGTTAGCTATTCTGACGAACAGCACGGGCTGATCCTGGCCGTGTCCATAAAGAGTATCAACTTTGCCCAGTTTGGTAAGAACCTCAAGAACAGATTCGCCGATCTATGCACAGAGGCCATCACACTTCATATGCGCTTTCCCTATTCGGTGGTTTGCGCATTGTTCGCTTTCCCTGTGGCCGCCGATCAAGATGTCACTCCAGGCCGGACGATATCGACATTCCAAAGGGCTACAAAGCTATTAGCCACCGTCAGTGGGCGGGTGGATCATACGGATCCCTTGGAGAAATATGAGAACGTCACCATGCTGCTTTATCAACCGATCCAGGGAGGGAAATCCGAGCCATGGGTTCGTCTGATAGATGCCCGTACAGGTAAGGAGATGACAGAAACCTGCTATTTTCAAATGCTTCGAGACTTATACAACCTTCGAAATCCACATTCGACTATTGATGAGCAAAACGAGGCGGAACAGGCCACTAATGATGTATAATCCTCCTCCCTAGAGCGCCTAAGGGATCCGCCAGCCTAGCCGGAACGTGGCCGATGCGAAAAAATTGACTTTTTTATATACCCGCATTCGCCCATGCGGTAAACTCCGCCATCCCCATCACCCGGATCGTCTTCCTCTTCCCTGTCTGGTACATGCCCTGCGCCGCGGCGTGCTTCAACCATGCCACCGCGTTCGGCTTGGCCCCGCCGCCGTCCACCAGGATTATGATCCGCTCTTCCGGCATGGCCTCCACCGCGTTGAGGTAGACAAACTTCTCATCCACGCTCCCCGAAGACTGCTGCCATTTGCACTCGATCCGTACCCGCTCCCCGGACGGTTCTACCGCGACGAACTCCGAGACCGCCGCGTGGCCGTAGATCGAGGTGTAGGGGACGTGCTTGAGAAGCAGCCGCTTGCCGGCATGGTTGGCTTGATCCCTTGCGTACTCGACGTACGGGATGATCTCGTATCCGTGCGACCGATAGATCGTCTCCACGACGTTCTCCAGCACCCGTCCTGATTTATTGGCCCTGTTGCCGTCGGTCACGCTCCGGCCTCCTCAAAGGTCACGCGGGATGGTAAACGGCGATGATCTCCTTGACCAGCGCGCGGTTGTCCCCGTCGCAGGAGATATTGCGCCTAACGTCGATGCTCTTCCGTTCCGCCTTTTTATAGAGCTTTCGCGTCAAAGACGTATCATGATTGGAGATCACGACCAACACGCCCCGTGCCGCCGCCCGTTCGGCGGCCCTGGCCAGGCGCTCCTGTTCCGGGAGATCGAAGCCGCCGGCCGCATAGGAGGTGAAAGACGCCGTCGCCGAGAGCGGCACGTAGGGCGGATCGCAATAAACCACGTCGCCGGGGCCGCACGCCGCCATGACTTCCTCGAAATCAAGGGCGGTGATCTCCGCCCGCTCCAGCACGGATAAGGCGTCGAGGATCTCCTCCTCCGGGAAATGCGGCGCCGTATAGCGGCCGAAGGGTACGTTGAACCCGCCGTCGGCGTTGTAGCGGCAGAGGCCGTTGTACCCGTGGCGGTTGAGATAGAGAAAGAGCACGGCCTTGGTGAGCGGCTCCTCGCACGCGTTGAACTTGTCGCGGAGGCGGTAGTAGGCGGATTCCTCGTTCTTGGCCGGGATAAAATAGCGCTTGCCCCGCTTGATGACCTCCGCCGGATCGCGCTTGATCTGGCCAAGGAGGTTGATCAGGTCTTCATTGAGGTCGTTCAACCAGAAGCTTTCCGCCTGGCCGCCCACGGCGAGGCTCAGGGCGCAGCTGCCGCAGAAGGGCTCCACCAGGCGCTTGACTGGTAGGTCAAGATGGGGCAGGAGAAAAGGCACCACGCGGCGCTTGCCGCCCGGCCATTTGAGAAAGGGTTTCGCGCCTGTTACGGTTGGTGTCTGTCCTTGTTTCTTTACGTCCGCCATGGGAGAAGTGTTCGGCAAAGGAAGGAGAACTCCCTGCCTCAGAACATTAGCCGGGGACAGGATGACCTAATCCCATGGTGTCATCGATTGACAATAACAACACCATCCGCTATTATAGTTATGGGTGATGAACCACCATGTCAGAAGAAAAAGACCTCCTGCGCAAGCAGATCTACCTGACTGCCGACCTCAACCGCCGCCTCCGCGCCGCCGCGACCGGTAGGGGCAAGACCGAGTCCTGCCTCGTTCGGGAAGCCCTCGTGGAGTATCTGGCTGCGGAAGAAAGGCGCCGGACGCCGGAGAAAGACAACCCCGTCCTGCAGATGATCGGTATGTTCGAGGGCGATGAGAGCTGCCGCGAGGTTAGCGCGCGCACCGAAGAAACCCTGCGCGAGGCCGATCAGAAATGAGGGGCGTCCTAGTGGATACCTCATTCTGGTTTGCGCTTGTGGTTGCCTCGGATAACAACCACCTCCGCACCGCCGAGACCGCCCGTGGTTTGCAGCGCAAAGGGGAATTTCTTGTCACCACGACCTTAATCCTAGCTGAGACGCATCGTCTTATCCTATATAAGCTGGGAGCCTGGGCCGGCACCCGCTTCCTGGCTCAGATCGCGAAGCAAGTCGAGGCAGGCTTCCTGCATGTTATTGAGGTAAGCTGGGCCCAAATCGTCGACGCCCTTTGTTTGCTGGACAAATACAAGGATTTGCCCCTCTCCCTGGTCGATGCCTGCAGCGCGGTGGTCATGAGGGAAGGCGGCATCGCCAGATACGCCGGTTATGATGAGCATTTCCGGTTATTAGAATTTGAGCAGGTTCAACCTTTGGACCGGTCATAAGAGGACGTAGACACCTAAAATTATAGATGTCTTGACAAGCCGGGAGTTCGCCTCTATGATGAGCATCGTGAGGGGGAAGCGAAGATGAAAGCGCGGCTACAATCCGTTCCCGGCCGGTCCTTCCGCCGCACCTGGCGGATCAATCCGGTCACCCGGGTGCACGACCATGACACCCGCAGGAACAAGAAGA
>JBLNCE010000062.1:0-9604 GCA_050260415.1 Bacteroidota bacterium
CGGCGAGGAGCAAAGCCCGTGGATACCGCAACGTCAACAACCTAATCACGATGGTCTACCTCATCGCCGGCAAGCTCAAGCTCTCACCTCAATGCGTGTAACTGGAAACACTTCCGTGGGCTGCTATGGTCGATCATGTTAATAACCCACACGGAATAGCGAAGAGCCCTAAATTTGTCCTTGTTCAGCTTCAACAAGCCGTTGAGCCCATGGAATCCGTTGGCGCGGCCCAGGACATAGATCGTATCGCCGCTCAACAATTGTGTACCGCCGTTGGGAATGAAGACTTGATCCTTGCGGACGACGGCGATGACCGTGAAGCGATTCAGGCCTATATCCGCAATATGTTTGCCGCTGATGGCCATCTCGTCCCCGATCTTCAGCCCAATCATGCTCAGCCTGCCGTCAAAGAAATACTCGATATCACTGGCCATCGGCACGTGGACCAGGCGGAATATCTCCTGCGCCGCCAGGTACTCCGGGTTGATGATCAGGTCGATGCCGTAATGCGCATAGGAAAGCACCAGGGGGTGGTCTGAGGTATAGTCCGGGTTACGAACCCTGGCGACGGTCATCCCCACGCCGGATTGCTTGGCGGTCATGCAGGCGATCATGTTCAACTCATCGTTTTCCGTCACGGCCAGCATGATATCGGTCTCGGCGACATTGATCTCCCGCAACGTTGTCGGACTGGCGCCGTTGCCCACCACGGTCATGACATCCAGGTTGCTGGCGATTGCCTTCAGGTGCTCCGGATCCTTGTCGACCACGATGACATCGTGCCGCTCCTCGGAGAGAATGCGCGAGATGTCATAGCCCAGTTTGCCCGCGCCCACAACGATTATCTTCAAGAACAATTCCTCCATGGCGTGGGGTATTGATCCCCGCGGCCTGCCCAGCATCGCCGCTGGGCTGAAGTCGAAAGCACAAAAAGTAATTATTCAAGATGAAACAGGGTAATTCCTGCCAGAGGGCTTACTTGGCGAAAAATACCTGCCGCGAGTCCGCGGCCGTGCAGCTTTCTGGCGCACCAAAAAAACCCCCTCACGGTGAGGGGGCATATACCTATATATAAAATGATGGACGGACTAAAAACTGACCAGCTTCGCCTCCTCCACCCCGTCGATCCTGGCCACTTTGCCCAAGATCTCGGCGGAGATGGCATTGTCCACGGAGAGCACCATGATGGCCCGGCCGCCGGCCGTCTTGCGGCCGACCTGCATAAAGGCGATATTGATGCCGGCATCCCCCAGGATCGTGCCGACCTTGCCGACTACGCCCGGCTTATCCTGGTGCGGGGCCACGAGCATATATCCTGTGGGCGCCACATCGAAGAAGAACCCGTCGATCTCCACGATCCGCTCGTCATCACGGCGAAAGAGCGTGCCGGCCGCCACGCGGACACCCTTTTCCGTCTCGACCTTTACCCGGATCAAGCTTGTATAGTCCTCGGGAGCCGCGGCCTTGCGCTCGATCACCTTCAGCCCGCGCTCCTTGGCGAGTAGCGATGCGTTGACCAGGTTGACCTCGTCGGAGAGAATCGGACGCAGAAATCCAATCAGCAGCGCGGTAGTCAGCGGCGTCACGTCATGCTCCGCGATCTCGCCAAGGTAACTTGCCTCCAGCTTTCCGATCCGTCCGCCGTCCAACTGCACCAACAGCGTGCCGATCTTCTCCGCCAGCGGCATGAACGGTCTCAAGACCGCCAGGACCTCGGGCCGCACCGAGGGGATATTGACCGCGTTCTTGAACGCCTCGCCCCGCAGGGCCTTGGCCATCTCAATCGCCACATCGATTGCCACGTTGACCTGGGCTTCCTCCGTCGAGGCGCCCAGATGCGGTGTGCAAATCACCTGGGGCAGTTCGATCAATTCCCGGTTGAGCGGCGGTTCTTCGTTGTAGACGTCGATGGCCGCGCCGGCGACGTGGCCCGATTTGATGGCCTCCACCAGCGCCGCCTCGTCGATGATACCGCCCCGGGCGCAGTTTATCAGACGGACGCCCTTCTTCATCTTGGCCATGGCGCCCGCGTCGAGCAAACCCTTGGTTTCCGCCGTCAACGGCGTGTGCACGGTGATATAGTCAGCCTCGGCCACAATCTGCGCCACGGTGGCCTGACGGATCCCGAGCTTTTCCGCCCGTTCATCGGTGAGGAAAGGATCGTACCCGAGGATCGTCATGCCCATCGCCTGCATCCGCAGGGCGACCTCGGTACCGATGCGGCCCAAGCCGATTATGCCGAGGATCTTGTCCCTGACCTCGACGCCGGTGAAGGATTTGCGGTCCCACTTGCCGGCCTTTAGCGACGCCACGGCGGCCGGGATATTGCGGGCAAGGGCGAGGATCATCGCGACCGTGTGCTCCGCCGTGGAGATTGTGTTTCCGTCCGGTGCGTTCATAACGATGATGCCGCGTTTGGTGGCAGCCGGCACGTCGACGTTGTCCACCCCGACGCCGGCCCGGCCGATGACTCTGAGCTTCGTGCCGGCCGCGATGATATCCGCCGTGACCTTGGTCTGGCTGCGGACGATCATCGCGTCGTACTCCCCGATCATGCCGATGAGTTCTTCCTTGCTGGGCGTGCCCTTGATTACCGTCTCCAGGCCGGCTTCTTCGAGCACGGCCACACCTGCTTCGGCCACTCCGTCCAGGACCAGGACTCTCATCATTAACTCCTCCCTCTTTTCACTCTTCACCATGCGATCGGAGGGGCCATACGCCTCCGTATACCACCGGCATACGGGCTGGTTGCTGGGACCACGGGGCAGAACAGAAACAACCACTTCTGCGCTGCCCAGCGGTTCCAGCGGCTCCGAAACCAGCCGTTCCCAACTTACCAGGCATGAGGCGAGAGGCATGAGCAATATTCACGCCTTCCGCCTCACGCCTCACGCCTCTTGCCTATTTTTTAATCCAACTCATCATGCCCCGCAGCACGGCGCCCACCTTCTCGATGGGGTGCTCCTTGCCCTGCTCGCGAAGGGCATTGAAGACGGGCCTTCCGACCTGGTTTTCGAGCAGCCATTCGCGGGCGAATTTGCCGCTCTGGATCTCGGCCAGGACTTTCTTCATTTCCTGCCTGGTCTCCTGGGTGATGATGCGCGGGCCGACCATAAAATCGCCGTATTCGGCGGTGTCGCTGATTGAATAGCGCATACGGCTTATGCCGCCCTCATAGATCAGGTCCACGATCAGCTTCATCTCGTGCAGGCACTCGAAGTACGCGATCTCGGGCTGGTAGCCGGCCTCGACCAAGGTCTCGAAACCCGCCTTAATGAGCTCGCTCACGCCGCCGCAGAGCACGCACTGTTCGCCGAAGAGATCGGTCTCCGTCTCCTCCTTGAAAGTCGTCTCGATCACACCGGCGCGGGTGCCGCCGATGCCCTTGGCATAAGCCAGGGCGATCTCCTTGGCCTTGCCGCTCGCATCCTGAAAGACGGCGATCAGGTTCGGCACGCCGCCGCCCTCGCGGTAGACCCTGCGCACCAGGTGGCCCGGTCCCTTTGGCGCTACCATGATTACGTCCACTTCCTTCGGCGGAATGATCTGGTGAAAATGGATATTGAAACCATGGGAAAAGACCAGGACCTTGCCCGCGGTGAGGTGCTGGGCAACCTCATTGCGGTAGACCGCCGCCTGCACCTGGTCGGGCACCAGCATCTGAATGACCTGTGCCGCCTTGGCCGCCTCGCCGGCCGAGACGGGCGTAAACCCATCCTCGATGGCCGCCCGGAAATTGTCCGTCCCCTGTACCTCCGCCACCACCACGGAAAGCCCGCTGTCGCGGAGATTCTGGGCCTGGGCATGCCCCTGGCTGCCATAGCCGATGATGGCGATCGTCTTGCCCTTGAGCAGATCCAGGTTCGCATCCTGATCGTAATACATCTTCGCCATGCTACCGTCCTCGCTTTCTTTGTGTTTCTTTATCGCAAAGTACTAATACTTAAGTACAAAGTACTAAGTAATAAGTACTAAGTGCCCCTAAGAGCAGGTACGAGTCGGAACACACCTCACGCCTCACGCCTTAATTAAAGAAAAGGCCTCACACCCCTAATAAGCATAGGGGCGGAGGTCCGCGGTGCCACCCTAATTCCCCGTGCCTCACGGCCACGGGCTCAACCAGTATGTATATACTGCGGCGGTAACGGGCCGTCCGGCGCCTGGTACCGCGGACACCCCGGACATCCGGCTGTCCATTCCCAGGCACAGCTCCGGGGCGAGAAAGGTCACCGCCTTCAGGGCTGGTTCGCACCGGCCACCAGCTCTCTGTTGCACCGTCCAGGCGGGCCAAAACCCCATCAATGCGGTATTTTATATGGGCCGAAGTGGTATTATATGCATTATACACAGGTCCGGAGAGGCTTGTCAATACCCAGCCCCAACCAGCGGAACCGATGGCCGAGTCATTCTCCATTCCGTAAGAACGGCTCCGTGTAGGCGAAAACATACCATTCCGTTAGTATGGGTAGATGTCTGCAAAAATGGTCGATTGCTCCTGACTTGGGCAGGGTTGTATGATACAGATAGCGGTAATGCTTATCCCACCCAAGTGGACAATCCCCCCGGGTTATCGAGGCGTTTCGCGCGCCCATAACCATATAAAAGATATCGAAAAGGAGGAACAACATGCGGAATTCAAGGGGTATGGTGCGTGTCCTGTTGATCTCGGTGGCGCTGATGACGGTAATCACGCTCCTCGTGCCGGTGCTGACCGCCGAGAAGGGTTACCCGGTCGCGGGCAATCCCGAGTTGAGCATCTGGTTCCCGTTGCCCGGCGGCTCGGTATTCAAGAACTTCTCCGAGGTACTCTGCTTCAAGGAAGCCTCGAAGAGAACCGGCATCAAGATTAACTGGACCAATCCGACGACCGGCCTGGATAACGAGCAGTTCAGCCTGATGCTGGCCTCCCGTAAGTTGCCGGACATGCTCACCCTCCCCTCCGGGTTGGGCGGCTGGAACAGCGGTGGAAATGCCGAGAAGTTCTACAAGGACGGCATCATTATCAAACTCAACGATCTGATCGATAAGTACGCCCCGAATCTCAAAGCATTGCTGAATAAGAACGCTGAACTCCGCAAGCAGTTGATGGCCGACGACGGCTCGATCTACTATGTGCCTCAGATGCGGCTGCGACCGGAAATCCGCGTCTACGCGGGCTTCTTCATCCGCCGCGACTGGATGAACAAACTGGGCCTCAAGGACCCGAAGACCCCCGATGAGTGGTATAACGTGCTCAAGGCCTTTAAGACCAGGGATCCGAACGGCAACGGCAAGGCGGATGAGATCCCGTTCGGCGGGTCGAAACACCCCGGCGGCGGCCCCTTTGAGATGATGAAGCTGCCGTGGATGTTCGGGGCGAACATCGGCTCGTCCTGGAACAACGGCCTCCAGCAGCAGAATGGTAAGGTTGTCTTCAGCCCGATCACACCCGAGTACAAGGCGGCCCTGACCTGGATCAACAAGCTCTACGCCGAAGGCCTGATCGATCCGGACTTCGCCATCACCGATCGCAACGGGTTCCAGGCCAAGGTCCTGGCCGACCGGGTTGGCGCCACCTTTGGCAACGCTGGCAGCGGCATTACCTACTTTATGACGAACATGGTGGGCAAGGAGCCCAAGTCCTTCCGGATGGAGGGCGTCCCCTATCCGAAGGCCCCCGGCAGCAAGCCGTATAGCTTTGACAACTCGGTCATCAATCTCGCCACCGGCAGCGGGTTGGCCATCACGACCGCCTGCAAGAACCCGATCGCGGCCATCAAGTTCCTCGACTACGGCTTCAGCAAGGAAGGCCACATGCTCTTCAACTTCGGCGTGGAAGGCCTCACCTACAAGATGGTCAAAGGCTATCCCACCTATACCGAGATGATCACGAAGAACCGCCAGGGGCTCAATATCACCCAGGCGCTGGGCTTGTACGTCTACGGGACGAACTGGATGACCGACCAGGATGGAAGGTACTTTGAGCAATATCAGAAGATCCCGGTCCCCGGCGTCCAGGGCACGCCCGCTTGGGACGCCATCCAGATCTGGACCAAATCCATGGACACGAGCCGGATCCTGCCTTCGGTGAATCCCAGGCCCGAAGAGGTCCAGGCCATCTCGGCCAAGTTGACTGAGATCAGCACCTACGTTCTGGAGATGTATTACAAGTTCATCATGGGCACGGCGAAGCTTTCGGAGTTTGACGCGTATGTCGCCCAGGTCAAGAAGATGGGCATCGACGATGTCGTCAAGGTCTACCAGGCGGCATTGGATCGGTACAACAAGCGCAAGTAGTTAGGCCGGTCTAGCAAGATTCAAAGGTTCCTTGTTTGCACACCGAAAGGGCGGGTCGCAATCCCGCCCTTTCGGTGTTTTTGTTTTCATACCATCCAACTCCAGAGAGGACTGCACGCATCACGAGTTCATCATCAAAGCCCTCGAGGCGGGCAAGGACATCATCACGGAAAAGCCGATGACCGTGGACGACGAGAAATACCGTGCCATCCTGGCGGCGGAGAAGCGGACCGGGCGCAAGGTGAGGGTTACCTTCAACTACCGCTACGCCCCCCTCAAGACGAGGATCAAGGAACTCCTCCGCGACGGGATCGTGGGTGAGATCGCATCCGTGGAATTCCGCTGGTTCCTCGACACGGTGCACGGCGCGGACTACTACCGGCGCTGGCACGCCGAGAAGAAAAACTCCGGCGGGCTCTTGGTGCACAAGGCCACGCACCATTTCGACCTGGTCAATTGGTGGACGGGGCGGGAGCCGGCCGAGGTCTTCGCCTCAGGTTCCCTGCGCTTCTACGGGCCGACCCGCGCCGAGCGCGGTGAACGCTGTCTGGATTGCGGATACAAGGAGACCTGCGAGTTCTTTTTCGATATATCCCAGGGACGGTTGCGCGAATTCTACCTGGAAAACGAACGTTACGACGGCTACCATCGCGACGGTTGCGTCTTCTCGCCGCGCATCGACATCGAGGACACCATGTCCGTCACGGTGCGCTACGGGGACGGCATGCTGCTCTCCTACGATCTGAGCAGTTACGCGCCGTTTGAGGGATGGTCCGTCGCCTTCAACGGCCCCAAGGGCCGGCTGGAGGTGACCGAGGAAGAAACCTTTATCCCGCGCGAGCAACGTTCTTTCCCCGCGCGCGCCGACGCGGCGAACCGTTACCCGGCCGACTGGTACCAGGCCGCCACGGGGGAAACGGCCCGCAAGGAATCTCACCGGATCCGGTTTTACCCGATCTACGGCGGCGTGCAGACCATTGAGATGGCGGCGGCCAAGGTCGGACACGGCGGCGGCGACAAACGGCTGCTCGATATGCTCTTCCGCGAAAACGTGCCCGATCCGCTCGGCCACGCCGCCGGCAGTCGGGCCGGGGCCATGTCGATCCTGATCGGCATCGCGGCCAACAAGTCGATGGCCACGGGGCGGAAGGTTGCCATTGATGCGCTATTGAGCGGTGAATGAGCCGGCGGGAGGATCAAAAAGCCCGCCTGGCAAACAGCCGCTCCTGCCCGTATTTGCCGGAGTTGTAGAATAAATATATCAGTCCATCCGGGCGTACCAGCAGATGATGGCGCCACAGGTTGACGTCCTCCCCGGCCCGGCGCGCCGCCAGTGGGACCTCGATACGGACGATCGGTTCGTCCTCGACCTGCCACCCGCCGATCGGCCACTCCGCCGCGGTATACACCCACCCGCCCAGGCTGGGGGCGGGTTCGCGCATCGTAGGCTCGTCCTGGAACGGCGCCGGCGGATGCGGAAGTTCCCGCCCATGACGCGCGCATCCGTATCCCGCAGCGCTGCGGTACATATGGATGCCATCCGTTCTGGACTGATTAAACTCATGCCAGGCCGCTCTCGATCGCCCGGCGGGTGGCGCAGACGCGATCGTGCACGCCCAGCTTGTTGTAGATGCTGCTGATGTGATTTTTCACGGTATGCTCGCTGATGATTAGTTCCCGCGCGATGCGGGCGTTATCGTAGCCCTTGGCCAGGAGGGTCAGTACCTGCCGCTCTCTCTCACTGAGATCTTTCACCACTTCGGTCTCCTTCTGAAACAGGCGCTACCGCCTGCCTCCACGCCGGCCACCAACCGCGCCGCCACTTTCGAGGCGATCAACACTCCGCCCTCGTGACGGTTCTGATGCCGTTGATTAGTTCGGCGATCGCCATATCCTTTAACAGATAGCCGACGGCGCCGAGGCGGAGGGCCTCGACCACGTATTGGTCATCGTCAAAGGTCGTCAGCATCAGGACTTTGGCTTCCGGGATCGCCGCCCGAATACGGCGCGTGCTTTCCACACCATCCATGCGCGGCATACGCACGTCCATCAGGATTACATCAGGCTTCAAGGAGACGGCGAGTTCGACCGCGGATTCGCCGTTCAGAGCCGTACCGGCCACCGTCATCTCGGAAGCCAGGGCTTCGATGACCGAGCACAGGCTCTCCAGAAAGAGCCGTTGGTCATCCGCGAGCAGCAGCCGAATCTGCGACACAATCCTCAACCTTCAATGGCAGCCAGACATTCAAGAGAAAGCCCTGACCAACCCAACTCTGCGTCTCGACCGTCCCGCCAGCCTCGGCCACACGCTGCCTGAGCCCGGTCAGTCCGCCGCCTTCGCTATACGATGCGCAACCGCCGCCGTCGTCCATGACTCTCAGGCTCAGGCCGCCCTTCTCGCGCTGGAGAGAGATATCGACGCGCCGGGCGAACCCATGGCGTAGCGCGTTGGTGAGACCTTCCTGCGCCGCCCGGTACAACACGATGTCCAGCTCCGGCGGGATCGAGCAGCGGGGGGTATCGCCAAAGCTAACCACGATCTTGACCTCGGTATTCTTGGCGCACGTCTCGGCCAGCTTCTTGATGGCGGCCAAGCCTCGTTCCCGCTCGAGCGGGGAGGGTTTGAGGCCGTGGGTCAAGCGTCTTACCTCGAGGAGACATTCGTGGACCACGCCGATCGCCAGATCGATCTGTCTTACCGTGGTTTCTTTGCCCGTTAACGCCATCTGCCGGGCGGCCTCGAGCATCATGATCAGGCTGCTGAGCGCGTGCCCGGCGGTGTCGTGCATCTCGCGCATGATGCGGTTACGGCCCCGTTCGACGGCGATGATGTCCGCGTTGGCCGTGTACTCCTGGAGGTTAATATTAATCTCCGAGAGGTGGCAGACTGTTTGGGCCAGTTGTTGCCGTTCGGCGAGCGCCTTGTCCAGAATGCGTTGCTGCAATGCGTTGCTGCGCGCGCAGGATTAATCCAACGGCGGCCGCCGCCACCACCTGGCCCAGCGTCATCAGGAACTCCATCACCGTCAAGCCTGGCCAATGGCAGGCGAAGTCAATGCCGGGACACGATCGTCCCCCCGCCCACGACCACATCTCCGTCATAGAACACGACCGCCTGCCCCGGCGCGATGGCCCGCTGGGGCCGGTCGAAAAGAACCCTCGCCCGCCCGTCTAAGAGCGGCGCCACGGTGGCCGCCGCCGCCGGCGCGCCGTAACGGATCTTTGCCTCGACCCGGAGCGAAGGGGGCACTGGTTCGCCGTAGGCAATCCAGTTGACCGCCTCCGCCGTGAGTTCGTCCTCGTAGAGCGCGTCTTCCGGTCCGACCAC
>JBLNCE010000063.1:0-9657 GCA_050260415.1 Bacteroidota bacterium
GATCTGACCCATCGCTCGACGCAATAATGGCCGACGGCAGGCTGAGAGCCTACCGCACACAAGAGGCCAAGCAGAAGAAAGTCCGCGAGTTCGCGGAAAAGTACGAATACTCCGATCCGCATACGGGCGAGCGGCGCGCCATCATCGACCTCGCCTGGCCCAACGGCCTGCAGGAGGGCCTGACTCCAAAAAGCTTGCCGATCTGGAGAATCGGGCCGGTGAAATCGGCAAGCCTCTCCCGGGCAATTTGCGCGGATACCGCGAGATTAAGCTACGGGATGCCGGGGTTCGGATCATCTATGAGGTATTAAGGAAAGCCCCCTCACGGGACGTGGTGTATATTCTGACCGTCCAAAAACGCGACAAAGATCAGGCTTTCGAACTGGCGGCCAAGAGAGTAAGGCGCGCCAAATGAAACCCAGGGACGTAATTGTACGGGACCGTCATTCTTTGACGGTCTCGCTTGCTATTTCGGAGCCGGCAATGAACCACCAGAAATGATGGAGGCTCCATCCACCATGGCCCCCCCATTCCGTCGCCAACACAGGTTACCAGCGGTCTTTTTCAGCGAAGGGCAATATTTTGCAAGACGTGCTTTTCGGCCTGAGCTATAATGAATAGTGCCGGGATCGGGCCGCATGGTCCCCCGGCGAATCACCACCAACAGGAGGCCCCCATGCTCCGGGCGCTAACCGCCAACCTCACCGGACTCTACCGGCGCTTCGAGACGCTTTACCCCCGCCTGCCGCATCTCCCGCCGCGTTTTCATCTCCGGATCAAAGCCGCGGCGCTCCTCCTCGCCGTCTATCTGGCGCTCAAGGCCCTGGCCTGGCTCATCCCCCTCCCGGAAGCCGCCCTCCACCGCCCATCCTCCACGCTGGTCTTCGACCGTGACGGACAACTCTTGCAGGCCTACATCTCCAGCGACGGCATGTGGCGCATCAGGACGCCCCTCGCGGAGATCTCCCCGAAGCTACGGCAGTGCCTGCTCGGCTTCGAGGATCGCTGGTTTTACCTGCATCCGGGTTTGAATCCGGTCGCGCTGGGCCGCGCCGCGCTCCTGAATCTCGGCGCCGGGCGCGTGGTCTCGGGCGGCTCGACGATCACGATGCAGATCGCGCGCATGATGGAACCGAAACGGCGGACGGTCTGGGGCAAGGCCTGGGAGGCGCTGCGCGCTTTTCAGCTCGAGCTGCGCTACAGCAAGCGGCAGTTGCTCGAGATCTACTTCAATATCGCGCCGTACGGCGGGAACATCGAAGGCGCCGCGGCGGCGGCCTGGCTGTATTTCGGTAAGGAACCGTCGCAGCTGAGCCTGGGCGAGGCCGCCCTCCTGGCGGCCCTGCCCAACTCGCCGACCGCCTGCCGGCCGGACGCCAGCCCCGCCAGGGCGCGCGCGGCGCGGGACCGGGTCCTGGCCCGTCTGCGCGCCCGCGGCATGATCTCCGCGGCGGCCTACCGCGAAGCGATCGAAGAAGAGACCCCGGCGGGGAGGCAGACCTGGCCCAAGGCCGCACCGCATCTCTGCCGCGATCTGCACCTCGACTACCCGGGCGAGGTACGGCTCCACACCACATTGAACCGGCGCTTTCAGGCCACGGCGGAGGACCTGCTCCGGCTCCACCTCGGCCGCCTGCGCGCCGAGGGGATCACCAACGGCGCCATCGTCGTCCTGGATAACCAGAGCCATGCGGTCCTCGCGCTCGTGGGCTCGGGCGACTTTGACGACGCGGCGTGCGACGGGCAGGTCAACGGGGCGCGGGCGCCGCGGTCCCCTGGCTCGGCGCTCAAGCCGTTCATCTATGCCCAGGCGCTGCAGGAAGGGCTGATCTCGCCGGCGCATTACCTGGAGGACGTGCCCACCGACTTTTCGGGTTACGCGCCCGAGAACTACGACCGCACCTTCAGCGGCATCGTTTCGGCCCGCGCCGCGCTGGAGCGCTCCCTCAACCTGCCCGTGGTCTCTCTCGAAAACACCCTTGGCCGGAAGGGCCTCTACGCGTTATTGCAAAAGGCGGATGTGACCACCCTGCGGGCACGGGAGCATTACGGGCTCTCGATCGCGCTGGGCGGCTGCGAGGTGAGCCTGCTCGACCTCACCGCGCTCTATGCCGCGCTCGCCAATGGCGGGGAGTACGTCCGGCCCCGCATGCTGGCGACGGAACCCCCCGCGGCCGGCGTCAGGCTCTTTGACGAAGGCACGGCCTATCTGATTACCGAGATTCTGACCGGCCTCCGCCGGCCGGATTTCCCCACCTGCTGGGAGTTTACCTCCTTGCCCCGCGTGGCCTGGAAGACCGGCACCTCGTACGGCCACCGCGACGCGTGGAGCATTGGTTACAATCCGCGCTATACGGTGGGGGTATGGCTGGGGAACTTCTCGGGGCAAGGCGCGCCGAATCTCGTCGGGGCGGAGGTCGCGGCCCCGATCCTCTTCGAACTCATGAACAGCATCTGCCGCGGCCAGCAGATCAAATGGTTTTCCCAGCCGGCCACGGTGGACACGCGGGAGGTCTGCGGCCTGAGCGGCCAGGTCCCCGGACCGCACTGCCCGACGTTGGTTGAGGAGATGTACCTGCCCGACCGGTCGCCGGATACGGTCTGCCAATTTCATCAGGCGGTGGAGATCGACGATGCCACCGGCTTCCGCCTGCCGCCGCATTACCCGGGGGAGCGTAAATCGCACACCCAGGTCTTTGTGCAGTGGCCCGCCCGGGTCGGGACCTGGATGGAGGCGAGCGGCTACCCCATCGACCGGCTGCCATCATTGCTGCCCGATTGGCAGGGCCTGGCCACCGGCGAGGCGCCCATCATCCGCTCGCCGTCGCTCGACTGCGTATATCGTTTGCGGGAAGGCATCCCGGCGGAGTTTCAGAAGATCTGTTTCGAAGCCTCGGCCGGCAGCGACGTCAGGAAGCTTTACTGGTTCGTGGACGGCCTCCTCCTGGGCGCGGCCAAGCCCGGCGAACGGCTCTTTTACGAACCGGCCGTCGGCAAGCACCGGGTGGTCTGCCAGGACGATCAAGGGAGGAGCACTGAGTTCAAGCTGGTGGTGGAAGGGGCGGGGTAGCGCTAGATATAGTACATAGGGGTATTCTCCCGGTTCTCCCTGGCCCGGTCGGCCAGATCCTGCAGGGAAGTGCCGTCCAGGAAGCGGTTGATGTGGTCCCGCAGGTCCTGCCAGAAACCCCGGGTGGCGCAGAGATTCTCCCGTTTGCAGTGCCGGTCCGCTCCCGCCTGCGCCACGCAGTGAACGGGGGCGATGGGACCTTCCAGTGCGCGCAGGATGTCGCCGACAGTGATCTCCGCCGCGCTGCGGCCTAGTTCATATCCCCCCTGGGGTCCGCGCATCGCCGTTACCAGGCCCGACTTGCGCAGAGAGGCAAAGACCTGTTCCAGATATGATTCGGAGACGTCCTGGCGTTCGGCGATCTCGCGCAGGGCCACGGGGCCGTTCTCCGCATGGACGGCCAGGTCGACCATGGCGCGCAGGCCGTACCGCCCGCGAGTGGATATACGCAAGACAAGGGCCACCTTTCCCCCGGATGTTGACGGTACATGCACTCGGTGCAACGGGCAATACCGAGTAATCCAGTTGGTATTACCTAGATGCTAACATCCGCGACGCGGGGTGTCAAGGGTACCAGGCTTTCGGAGGGGCGAAACAGTTTTTTTCGCCTTGCTTCCAAATCCGCGGGAACTTTTTCGGGGCCGACTTCGTAATACCTATTAACAAGCTAGGAATTATAGGATATACTTGCGCATGGGAGGGGTTGTTTTGCCGCGGTATAAGCTCTACCTGGCGCTGCCAGTCTTCATTATCATTGTGATCGCGGGCGCCTCCGGATCGTTGCGGCTGAGCAGAGCCAAAGCGGCCGCGCCGGCAAAGCGGGATGTAATCGTGGCCGAGGTGGGAAAGGACAAGATTTACCTGACCGCGCTCAATCAGGCGACAGCCCCGTACAAGTACCGTTTCGAACAGGAGGGCTACGATTTCGGGTCCGCGCGCGGCCGGTCTCAATACCAACAACTGCAGGCGAGCGTCCTGAACAATTTGATCGTGCGGCGGCTACTCGCCCAGGGCGCGGCCGCGGAGAAGATCACCTTGAGCGCGGCCGAATTGGACCAGGGTTACCGGAAGGAACTCAAAGAGCGGAAGCAGAGCGAGGCGGAACTCCTCAAAGAGCTGAAGAAGTACGGCTGGACCAAGAGCATATTCCTGGCCGACTTAAAGCAGCGCCTGCTCGAGGAGAAGTTCATCGATCGCGTCGTGGCCAAGGGCAAGAGCGGCGCCGAACGTAATACGGCGATAAACGCCTGGCTTTCAAAGCGTGCTGCGTCCGTCAGAATCCAGGTCTATTTCCAGATTGATGCGGCGGGCGGGGACATCCTCAAGGAAGCGGAGGAAGAAGCCCTCAAGTACTACCGAAACAAGTACGGCCCGGATAAGGGTGTAACGGCAAAGGCGGCCAATTACGGCTGCCACATCCAGGTCGATATCATCAAGAACGGCAAGGTCATCAAGTCTTTCGGCTACGGGGGCGGCGAAGTCTACGAGATATAAAGACCCCTTTCCCCTCCCCCGTGGTCACGAGGGAGGGAAGCGAAGGGGAGAGGGTACATCCTCGATCCACGAGAAAGCGGTTGTTCACCGCATCCAAGGAGGTTCACGATGAAACTCACCGGTATCGCGCTGCGTAACATCAGGCGCAAAAAGGGGAAAGCGGCTTTCCTGGTCGCGGGCCTGGCCATCGGCGTGGCCACGGTGATGGCGATCGTCTCCATCAGCGCCGCCATGAAGACCGAGATCGCCAAGAAACTCGACGAGTACGGCGCCAACATCATCGTGGTGCCCGAGTCGAACGATCTATCGGTATCTTACGGCGGCTTCGTGGTGGCCGGCATGAGCCTCGAGGAGCGCGAACTTGACGAGCAAGCGCTGGCGCTCATCCGGACGGTAAAGAACAAGGATAGCCTGAACGTTCTGGCGCCGAAGCTCTTCGGCGCGGTCCAGGTGGAGGGCCGCCAGGCCGTGATCGCCGGGGTCGATTTTGACGCGGAACTGCGCATCAAACGCTGGTGGGAACTGATGGGCGAAAGCCCGGCGGGGCCGGATGACCTGCTCCTGGGCTATCAGGCCGCCCTCAAGCTGAAGAAGATGCCCGGCGATACTCTTGTCATCGGGGGCAAGCCGATGCGGGTGGCGGGCATTCTCAAAGAGACCGGCGGCTCGGAGGACAGCCTCGTCATGGCCGGCCTGCCCGTGGTCCAGCGGATGCTCGGCAAGCCCGGCAAGCTTTCCATGATCGAGGTCAGCGCCTACTGTCTGAGCTGTCCCATCGAGGAACTGACCAAACAGATCCGCGGGGTGCTGCCCGGGACCAAGGTGACCGCGCTCATGCAGGCGGCCAAGGCCCGGGAGGAAAACCTGACCCGCTTCAACAACTTCGCCTATTCGGTGGGAGTCATCGTCTTGCTCATCGGCGGGCTGGTGGTCGGTGTGACCATGATGGGCAGCGTGGTCGAGCGGGTGAGGGAGATCGGGGTCTTCCGCGCGGTCGGGTTCCGGCGCAGTCATGTCATGGCCGTGATCCTGGCGGAGGCGGGCGCGCTGGGCGCGGTCGGCGGGTTCTTGGGCTACGGGGTGGGCTTTGCCGCAGCCGCCTTGTTCGGCCAATCCGTGGCCCAGATGCAGGTGCAGGTAGGGATCAACTTATGGCTTGGCTTGGGCAGCGCCGTTATGGCGGCCATCCTGGCGATCTTAGCCAGCCTCTATCCGGCCTGGCGGGCCGCCAACCTGGATCCGGCCGAGGCGTTGCGGTCCATTTAGATATACCAAGGAGGCTGAATCATGCCACTAATCGAAATGTCTGGCGTGACCCGCGAATACGGCCACGGGGGCGAACTTGTCAAGGCGTTGCGGGGGGTGGACCTCGAGATCGAGGAGGGCGAGTTCGCGGCGGTCATGGGGCCTTCGGGCTCCGGCAAGAGCACGCTCCTCACCATCCTCGGGGGCCTGGGCCGGCCGAGCGCGGGCCGGGTCGCGATTGACGGTATTGAGCTGTACGAGCTTTCGCCCGAATCCCTGGCGGATTTCCGCCGCGAGTATATCGGTTTTGTCTTTCAGCAGTTCCAGCTCATTCCCTATCTGACGGCCGTGGAAAATGTCGAACTGCCCCTGATCGTGGCGGGTATGAACTCCGGCGAGCAGCGGCGGATGGCGCTGGAGGCGCTGGCGCGCGTCGGTTTGGCGGGCAAAGCTGGACGTCTGCCCAATCAGCTGTCCGGCGGGGAGCAGGAACGGGTCGCCATCGCCCGCGCCATTGTCAACCGTCCGCCGATGGTGCTGGCGGATGAGCCCACCGGGAACCTGGACTCGGCCACCGGCGAGGAAGTCATGCGTCTCTTCCAAACCCTCAACGACGAGGGATTGACGTTGATCATGGTCACGCACAGCAGCGAAAACGCGGGTTACGCGCGGCGTCTGATCCGGATCCGGGACGGGTTGGTGGCCTCGGACGCGCAGGAAAGCGGGCGCGCTTCCGCGCCGGTATCTTCGGTAAGCGGTTGATGGTTCCTTTTTGACCCCAGTTCGATTCCACAAGCGACGAGCGACCAGCGGCGTCATTTTATCACCATACACGGAGAGGAGGAGAATCTGTGACCCACTATATGGAGTTGCTTGCCGCCAATCAGCCGTGGAATCTCATCTTCTTCATGGCAATCCCGGTGATTTTGGCGGAAAGCCTCGTGGCTACGGAGTTCTTCGTCGTGCATCGTAGACTGACCGGAGGCGTTCTGCGCACCTGGAATAAATGGCTCGGTATCGTCCTCGGCTTCTATTTTATGGGCGTCTTTCTTTATCTCATGGCGACGACGGTGCCCAAGATTGCCTGGCGGGGGCCGTTTGACGTGATCGCGGTCGGCGCATACCTCTCCGGCGTGATTCCACTTTTCTGGATCGCCCTGCAGGAACTCGGCGTGGTCGGCCGTGTTACGGCGAGCGAGGCGGCGATGATCGCCCGGGGCAAGACCGTCGATGGGAGAATGCAGCGGCATTTCGTCCTGCTCACCGTCTTTCTGGTCGTGGCTCACGTGGCGATGATCTTTGGCATGTTAGATCCGGCCCTCCTGACCGGGGGCAAGATGGGGATGTAGCATGGGAGGTGCTGCAGGAAGCAGCATGTCTATCATTCACTTTCGAAATCTCGGTTGAAACCAAAGAAGAGGCGAGGTGTTTGGCGTTGGCATCGATGCGGGATGAAAAAAGGGCGAAGTTCGCGGGTGGGAAGGCACAGAAAGCCAATAAGAAGAAGGTCTGGCCGGTCCTAGCGGCCGCCGTTGTCCTGGTGGCGGGGTTGGCTGGGTACTGGCTGTTCCTGCGCCCAGAGGAACCGGCTCCCGGTTACGACCCGGTGGTGCAGGGCGCTTCCGGCGGTGGTTACGTCAGCATGACCGATATTACGGTCCCGGCGGCGACGGACGGTAAGATCGCTCTCTCCTTGGCGGCGATCAAGGAGAAGAAGTTGATCTGGTTCGCCTACGGGGCGGACAGAACCCCCGTTCTGGCCTACGTTGCGCCTTCCGGCAAGATCGTCACCGCCATCAGTATGTGCGAGCCCTGCCGGTCCGAGCGCTTTCACATCGAGGGCGATCAGTTGGTCTGCAACGCCTGCGGCACGAGATGGACCCTGGAGGATCTCAAGGGCATCTCCGGTGGTTGTCCGGAGTACCCGCCGGAGATTCTTGACAACCAGATCAACGGGGACCAGGTGGTCCTGAGCGAGAAAGCCGTCCTCACGTGGAAACCCCGCGTATAATCTTGTTGATGGGGGGCGGGGACAATGGAGCAAGATGCGGGTAAGGGCGGCAACTTTGTTGTTGTGGCATGTTTGATCGGCCTGGCGGCGCTCGGTATCGGGATGCTGCAGGGGCGTCAGCTGGGCGGAGGCTTGAGCGGCGGCGGTTGCTGCGGCGGCGCCTGGGGTGCTCCGTTGGCGCGAAGCGGCCAGGGCTCGGTTACGGCGGAGGCGGAAAAAGCCGCCCTCGCCTATGCCGGCAAGAAGTTCGGGAGTGGGCGGGGCGTCACGGCGAAGGCGACCGACTACGGTTGCCACCTCGGGGTGGATGTCTACCGCGACGGGAAGGCCGTCTTGCGCCTTGCCTACCGGGGGAATGGACGGGTCGAGGAGTTGTAGCACACCAGAAGCAGAACGAAAAAGTCTTATCGGAACTCACCCCCCGGCCCCCTCTCTTCCGCGGAAGAGAGGGGGTGGCCGAAGACAGGGGGTGAGTTCCGATTGTGGAGCCATCGGTGTATTATGGCTTGACGATCGAGCAGGGAGCAGGTATAATTTGCATCATAAATCCTAGTATTGCAGTAGGAATAAGATACTATAGTCAGAGACAGGGGGCGTGGGATGTGGCGAAGATCGCCGGGAGCATTACCGAATTGGTGGGGAACACACCCCTCATTCGGCTGGGCAAGTTCGGCGCGGGGCTCGGCGCCGAGGTCCTGGCCAAGCTCGAGTACTTCAACCCGGGCGGCAGCGTGAAGGACCGGATCGGCGTGGCCATGATCGAAGCCGGAGAGCGGGCTGGATTGATCAAGCGGGATACCGTCATCATCGAGCCGACAAGCGGCAATACCGGGATCGCCTTGGCCATGACCGCGGCGGCGCGGGGTTACCGCCTTATCCTGACCATGCCGGAGACGATGAGCGTAGAACGGCGAAAGCTATTGGCGGCGTTCGGCGCGGAACTCGTTCTGACGCCGGGGCCCGAGGGGATGAACGGAGCCGTCCGCAGGGCGGATGAGCTGGCGGCGGCGATCCCCAATTCCTTCGTGCCGCAGCAGTTCAAGAACCTGGCCAACCCGGAGATTCACCGCCGGACGACCGCCGAGGAGATCTGGCGGGATACGGACGGCAAGGTGGACATCGTCGTGGCGGGGGTCGGCACCGGCGGCACCATCACCGGCGTGGCCGAGGCGCTCAAGGAGCGTAAAGCATCGCTGCGCGCCATCGCCGTGGAACCGGCGGATTCCCCCGTCATTTCGGGCGGGAAGCCTGGGCCCCACAAGATCCAGGGCATCGGCGCCGGCTTTATCCCTGATGTCCTCAACCGGTCGATCCTCGATGAGGTGGTCACGGTGACGACCGATGAGGCTTTCACCGCTTCCCGGCGGCTGGCGCGGGAGGAGGGAATCCTGGTCGGCATCTCTTCGGGCGCCATCGCCCACGTGGCGGCCAAGATCGCGGCGCGGCCCGGGAACAAGGGTAAGCTTATCGTGGCCGTGCTGCCGGATACCGGCGAGCGCTATCTGAGCACGCCGCTGTTTGAGGAAGGCTGAACGGCGGGTTGGAGCGATGCTTGGGGGTAAGTAGAAGATACGGTAAGAGCGGGTAAAAGGTCTTATGTCAACACCGTCTTGCGCCGGTGCGGCCTGCCTGCTTAGGACCCTCTCTTCGCCAGGAAGGTGGAAAGCCTGCGAAAGCCAGGATGGCTCAGAGCAGGCCATGGTCGTCGCAGGCTTCGAGCCCATCGTGGGCCTGAGATGGGCTGCGCATCCCTGCGAATTGACGCCAACCTTGATTATACGGATGATCAAACAGCGGTGGTTCATCGCTGTTTAACCATTCGGTGATTTGAAGGCGT
>JBLNCE010000064.1:0-5513 GCA_050260415.1 Bacteroidota bacterium
CCTTGTATAGCCGCGTGACCTGATCGTGGCGGCCTCTGATGGTGCACGCCCCCGTGCTCTCCGGGGTCCGGACCTCGACTTCGATGCGCACCTCTTCCTTGGCAAAGCCGGTCTCGACCCGAACCGCCTCTCGCCGCACCAAACGTTCCGCCTTGAGGCGGTCGCGCGGCGTGAGTCCGTTCCGTTCCGGTTCATTCCACTCCCGGTGGATTGAAGGTCGCTTCCGCGCGCACTTGCAGAGCGTCCGGCGATTCGTCAAACGCGTCTTGTTCCGCCGGGCGGACCATCCCCGGCAACCCCGACTGTGCGGCCTTCAGGACCATGGCTTGGTGATCCGCGTCAATATGGCGGTTCTTGTGCAACCGGCTGCCCAAGAAATGAATGCAGAACTGCCCCGGAAAATCGTTGTCATAGATCCCCTGTTGGCCATGGGGCATGCCGTTCATGGAACCGGCCACGAAACGCCCGTTCAACTCCACGATCACAGCCCGGCGCGCCCAAGACCACCGGCCGCCATAGATTTGCTTCAAAAGCGCCGTATCGGCCTTGGTCAGCGGCTCGACATCGGCATGCAACGAACCGTATAGGCGCCACGCCACAAAAGCCACGCCGGACTCCACGTCGTAAACCCTGGCGGTGGTGCCTTTTCGCCACAATTGGTCTACCATATCCCACGGTAAAAGAGCGACGGCCCGGCTCCCGCCGCGGCTCGCAACCTGATCCGCGCGCAGCGCCAGCACGCGATCGAGCGCGGCAAGCGTCTGTGCGCCGGCGATCCCATCGGGCGCGAGGCCCAAGGCGCGCTGGAAGCTCTTGACCGCGGCGCAGGTCAACTGGCCGTAATAACCGGTGGGTGAAGCACTGAAATACCCGAGTCGCGCCAAGCCTTCCTGCAGGGCGAGGATCTCCGGCCCTCGATCGCCGAGACGGTATGAAGCCCGGCCGAGCGCCGCCGCCAGGCAGAGGCCCAAGACGACCAGGACCAACACTCGTGGACGCAAAGGTTTCCCACCCCCCGTCGAAGTCGAAGGCCAGCGCTTTTGGAACTGGCCGCCAGGTTTACCCATTATTCTTCTGATCCAAGCGGCCGGATCCTTTGGAATTATCTCCTATGTAAACCATAGAACCTAAATCACGGTCCAATCAGCGATTTCAGCCACCGCGAGGGACGGTACCCGGCAATGCCGAGATTGGCCTCGACCAGCGACTTGATACGGGCGTGAAGCCTCTCGTTGGCCGGCATCAACTGCCGCGCGCGGCCGAACGCGAGAAAGACGAACCACTGCAGACGTTCGTTGCCGCCATAGGAGAGGTCCATGGCCAAGAGAAAGCTGCCCACCGCCAACTGTATTTCGGGTGCATCATAACCCAAGCTCAGGGCATACAGCGCCTCATCAAACCAATTGCCTTGGAGTTCGGGGACGGTGCCGTACAGCACGGCCGCAATCAGATGCGACCAAGGGTCAGCCGCTTGCCCCCGCCTGATCGCGACCAGCATGGCCGCGAGATCCTTGACATACTGCGGCTTGGCTTCCGCCGCATCATCCTGCAGCAACAGGCCGATGACAAGTGCGGTCTCGGCCGTGGCGCGTACGTACTTGCTGGAACGCAGGCCGATCACCAGATCCCTCAGGCGCGGGACCGCGTCGGTCTCGGGCAACATTTTGTGATAGAACCTGATGGCCCGAAAACGCTTGGCCTGATCCATGCTGCCGTCAAGGGTCGACTGGAGGATACGCAGCGCGTTTGCCTGATCGCGCGCCTCGAATTCCGGCTCGGAAGCAAAGACGCCCTCGCCGAAGTCGACCGATTCCAACGGCGTTCCCAGCGCCGCGAGGCCCGTGAACGGCAACAGCATGGCCAACCACAATAAAATAATGATGCGGCGCGCGTTACCCATACTCCCTCGCCCCTTCGCCTGGTACGGTGTTGAACCGGGATTTCAAAATCATCTATTATTAAAAAAGCAGGACTTACCGATAATATGTCGAATTCTTGGAAAACCGTCCATGGGAGGTAATTTCCATGGCATCAACAGGAATCGTTAGGCACCTGGACGAACTGGGCCGCATCGTAATCCCAAAAGAGACGCGTCAGATCCTGGGCCTGCGCGACCATGATCCCCTGGAGATCCTTCTCGCGGATGGACAGTTGGTCTTGCAGAGGTACGCGCCCGGTTGTCTCTTTTGCGGCGCCTCCACGACCACGATCGTTTTCAAGGGCCGGAACGTCTGCCGGCGTTGCCTGGCCGACGCGCGCCGAAGCAAGTAGCCTACCGGTAAAAGCAGCTCTCTCCGATGAATTCCCGTAGGATCGAGTTCGGCGGGATTTCGCCCGGATCGAGGGGCAGGAAGTAGGAGAGAAACTTCAGGAGCCTCTTGGCTTCGCTGTATTCCCGGACATCGGACCCGATCGCGCCGAGCAGAGGCTCGGCGTGTTGTTTTAGGACCGCCAATTCGTATGGGAGGGCGGAGTTGAACATCACATCGGCTTCTTCCTGGAACGGGAAGATATAGCGGTCTTCGCCGCGCCTGACCGAAGGCCACTGTCTGATGGTCTGCAGGGCGTTGTGACCCCGGAATTGACTGTCGCGGACGATGCGTCTGATGATCCGGCTGTCCGTGGTGGGAATGCGGTTGTGGCGGTCCAGATTGAGCTGCGTCAGGGCGCTGACATAGACCTTGAACTTATGCTCGCGGGGGAGCGCCGGCGTCAAGCCTTCGTTCAGGCCGTGAATCCCCTCGACCAGGACCAGTCCCCCGTTCTTTGCCAGCACGAGGCGGCGCCCATCGGGGGCGCGTTCGCCGCGGATGAAGTCATAGCGCGGCACCAGGACTTCGTGCCCCTCGATCAGCGCGATGAGCTGCCGGTTGAAATACTCCAGGTCGATGGCGGTCAAGGCCTCAAAGTCGGGCTTCCCGTCTGCATCCACGGGTGTCCGCTCCCGGGGCACGAAATAATCGTCCAGGGAGATGGCCAGCGGCTGCAGGCCGAGCACGCGCAGTTGGATGGAGAGCCGCTGGGTAAAGGTGGTCTTGCCCGACGATGAAGGCCCCGCGATGAGGATGACCTTGATCCGCTCCCGGTGGCAGTAAATCATATCGGCGATCATGGCCACTTTCTTCTCGTGGAGCGCCTCGGAGACGCGAATCAGGTCCGGCCCCCGGCCGCCGGCGATGTGATCGTTGAGCGCGCCGGCGTCATCGATATCCAGGATCTCGCCCCACCGCTCGAACTCGCCGTAAATGCGCGCCAGTTTCGGCTGGTCCGCGAAGTCCGGCAGGACGGCGGGATTGTCCGGCAGCGGGAACTGCAAAATGAAGCCCGGCGCGTACGGACGCAGGCCGAAGACCTTGAGATATCCCGTCCGCGGCACGGTATAGCCGTAGAAATAGTCGGCATAACCGCCGCAGCGGTAGACCTTGACCTTTGGGGTCGTTCTGTATTTGAGCAGCCGGACTTTGTCATCCTGCCCGTCGCGGGCAAAGAGGTCGATGGCTTCCTGGAGCGGGATCTCCGCCTTTTCGATCGGTTCGTCGCGGGCGATGATCTCCGCCATGCGCGCGCGGATCGCGTCCAGGTCGGCCGCGGACAGATCGCGGCCGTGGTGGATCTCGCCGTAGATCCCCTTGCAGAGCGAGTGCTCGATGGTGACCCGCGCTTCCGGAAACAGCTCCCTGACCGCCCTGATCAGCACGAACGAGAGGCTGCGGGCAAAGATCCGCGTGCCGTCGGTCTGGGTGAGGTCGATCCATTCGATCGCCTCGCCGCCGGCCGGCTGGTACCAGAGATCGCGCAGGTCGTTCCCGACTCTTGCGCCGACGATCGGCCCCCGCTCCGGGCGCGCGAAATCGCGGCTGATCTCGGCCAGGGAAAGGCCGGCCTCGTATTCGAAAATCCCGCCCTGAATTCTCAGCGACATCTTCTGACCCATGCTGCTGGTTCTCCTTACTGTCTAGTGAACTCACCCCCATTTTCGCGTACCCCCTCTCTTTCGCGAAAGAGAGGGGGCAGGGGGTGAGTTCATGTTTTGTCCAGGAATTCATCAAAGCGCGGATTAAATTCCAGCGAGACCATGCTCAAGAGATTGATATTATAGCGTTCGCGGACGTGCCCCCGGCTATGTCTACGGTGGCCGTGCCGGACAAGGCCCCCTTGGTCACCGTGACCTGATACGTTCCGTCCTTGAGGAAATGGAAATGGGCCACGCCATCCTGGTTGGTTCTGTTGGCCGTCACGGTGTCACCGCCGGGAGTGGCGCGGATCAACACCTCGGCGTCGTTTACACTGCCGCCGGTAACGGTGACGCGCAGGCTTCCATAGGCATCCGCCACATTGTCCTCGTCAATATAGGCAGCGCGCGCGTTGACAACGCCATGTCCCAGTTTTTTTGACCAAGCCAGCGGCGCCGACGCGTAGTGCTCGAGCAGCGTGCGAATCATCGTCGGCGTACGGGTCGCGTCCTGGGCCAAGAGCAGCGCCACGAGGCCGGTTACGTGCGGGGCGGCCATGGAGGTCCCGCTCCAAAAAGCGAATGAACTCCCCGCGCTGGTCCAGATCGTGGAGAAAATGCTGTCACCGGGCGCGGAAACGGAGATGTACGGTCCCTCGCTGCTGAAGGAGGCTTTTGCCCCGTCCGGTCTCGTCGCTCCCACGGCGATCACGCCCTCACAGGCGGCGGGGTAATGGGTCGTGCCGTAGCGGTACTCGTTACCCATGGCGGCCACCACGACAACACCCTGACTCAAGGCGTAATCTACCGCCTCCTGGATGGCCCGGCTGCGGCCCCAACCGCCGAGGCTGAGGTTGATGACGTCGGCGCCGCCGCCGCCATCGGCAATTGGCTTGGCTGCCCAACGGATGCCGTCCGCCACGCTCTGGTTGGTGCCCGAGCCGTCCGCGCTTAGAACCTTGACCGAGAGAAGCAGTACTGTGCCGGCAATACCTTTAATGCCGGCGTCCGCGTGGCTCGCGGCGATGATGCCCGTCACATGGGTGCCGTGGCCTTCGTTATCATAGAAGCTCTGCCCCGGATTGACCGCGTTATAGCCGCCGACGATACGCCCTGCAAACTCCGGGTTATTCTCGTCGATGCCGGTATCCACCACCGCCACCCTGATCCCGGAGAGACCCGCGGGGAGTCCGGGAGCGGCCCAGAGTTCCGTGGCATGGATGCTGCCCGGTCCCCATTGCCGGTCGAAGTAGTCCGTCTCGTACCCGCGTGTGATTGCGGCCCTTGTAGGCGGCCCGGTTACCTGCGTGCGGTATATATAGACCGGCTCGGCGTAGGAAACATCGGGCCGATCCTTGAGCGCCGCCACGGTCTTGCTCACGCTCGCCCCGGCCGGCAGTTTGATCCTGATCAACCCGTCGCGCACCAGGATCACTTCCCCGCCGACCGCCGCCGCGATTGCCTCCGGCGCGGCGCCGTCCGCCGGCCGGACCAGGACCTGGCCGGAGAGATGCTCGGCCAGCGACGCATCGGGGGAGACGGGTTTACTGTCGCCGCCGGT
>JBLNCE010000065.1:0-58329 GCA_050260415.1 Bacteroidota bacterium
ATGCCCGGATTGGTTGATATGCACGTTCATATCAACAACGCGAAAGATCTGGATCTGTTCGTCGCCAATGGGGTTACCGCGGTCCAGAATATGTGGGGGTACGAAGGTCTCCTCAATCTCTTCGGTTTTTCAAACCAGTTACGCTTGAAAACGCAGATCGATAGCGGTAAACGGCTTGGGCCTTCGATCTATACAGCGGGTCCCATACTCGAGGGTCATCCCAAGACACAGCCGTTCATGACCGAAACAACCGACCCGCGGGCGGCGGTAAGGTTGGTGAGGAGCCATAGGGAGAAAGGGTATGATTTCGTCAAAGTATACGACCATCTGCACGAAGGAGTTTACCTGTCCATCATGGAGGAATGCCGCAGGCTGCGGATGCCAGTGAAAGGTCATGTTCCGTATGGCGTCGGAATATTACAAGCGCTTCAGTGGGGACAGAGACAGATCGATCACTTGACCGGATACTTGGACTATGACATGGTGAAGTTGTTATTGCCTGAGGAGCAGTTGGCCGAGTACGCGAGACTTACCCGGGAATACGAGGTATATAATTGTCCTACGGTTGTTTTCACGCAGAAACGGGTTGGGATGGCCAAATTCCATGAGATGTCGAAACATCCGGCTATGAAGCATCTTAATTTCATGCAGAAACTCTTTCTACGTAAATCAGTCGCGTCGCTGGAAGAGGAACTACGCTATCAAGGTCAGGATTACCAGCGGGATGTTTTCGAGCTGTACAAAACGGTCATACATGCTTTACAACAAGAGAATGCCCCGATCCTGGCCGGGACGGATACTGGTAATCCATTCGTCTTTCCGGGATATGCGCTTCACGAAGAGCTTGAGCTCTTGGTGAGAGCGGGCATGTCACCGTACGAAGCCTTATCGTGCGCCACCGTGAGACCGTACGAAAGCCTGGGCATGATTGATAAAGCCGGGACAATCGAGGTTGGAAAACGAGCGGATCTGATTATCTTGCGGAAAAATCCATTGGATGACATCAGCGGCATTACCCAGATAGAAGGCGTGATCCTCAAGGGAAAACTGTTAAGTAGAGATTGTTTGAATGAACTATTGAATTGACAGTCGCCCTTCCTCTCGATGCGCGTGCTTTTTCTGAATGAATCGGTTATCGCCGTCAAAGGGAGGCCGGCCAAGATGAAGCGTCAGAAAATCCGTAAAGCCGTTATCCTGCTCACATTCCTGCTCTTCCCGGTCGTCTTGAACTACCTTTCCCCTTACTTGATTATCCAAGGCGCCGCGGAGGGCGTCATCAACGGGAGTTACCTGCTCTTCGCGCTGCTTTTCTTGGGGTCGCTCTTTCTCGGCCGGGTTTGGTGCGGCTGGGTCTGTCCGGGCGCCGGGCTGCAGGAGGCGTGCTTTGCCGCGCGCGACCGGCGGGTCAAGGGCGGCGACTGGCTCAAGTACCTGATCTGGGTGCCGTGGCTCGTCCTGCTCGCGCTCATCGCCGTCAAGGCCGGGGGCTACCGGCGGGTGGATCCGCTCTACATGACGGAGAAATGGATCTCGGTCATCGATCCGATGAACTACATGATCTACTATACGGTGCTGGGCTTGGTGGTTATCTTAGCCTTGACGGCGGGCAAGCGCTCTTTCTGCCACCATGTCTGCTGGATGGCGCCATTTATGATCGTGGGGCGCAAGGTGCGTAACCTCTTCGGCTGGCCCGCGCTGAGGCTCCAGGCGGCCTCGGAAGTATGCGGCCAATGCGGGCGGTGCACCAGGGAATGCCCGATGAGCCTGGAGGTACAGGCGATGGTGGCGGCGGGCCGGATGGAGAGGGCGGAGTGCATCCTCTGCGGCAGCTGCGTGGATGCTTGTCCGCGGGGAGTCATCAAGTACGCCTGGCGGGCGGGGAGGGAGACGAGACGGTGATGCCGTCACGGCGGTCGGCCGAGATTGAATGACGTTGACGTGATGATCGCGGTCCCTTCTTACTTCCGCGGACTTGCTCCGATATCGCTTTTACGCGCCGCTGTGGCAAGCCGTGCCATAATTAGGATCAGCTTAGTCCCCGCGGCGGTCCCAGATGTGCTATAATGTCTGTTAGGGATGGTACAGTATCCTAGTCGGGAGGTCGATCCCCAAGGACGGGCCTAAAAATCCGTTGAGGGCACATCGATGAAGTCCGTGGTGCTGGCCGCCGACGCCCAGTCGGGGGCTGGTGCTGGGGGTTAAGGGGATGGGGCGATCCGCAATGGCATGCGGGCGTTGACCCCACCACCGTGGAGGCCCAAGTGCGTGGGGAATTCTTAACGGGAGGAACTACGGCTTGGGGGTAAACCTGCACGCGGTACGGTACTCAAGTACTTAGTGTCGGTGCAGCGTAGCCTGCCTTGAGTGATCAGGGGGGAACGGCGTGGAGCCGTGAAACCTTGGTTGCAAAAGAGGCTAGGGGGTCGGCCGAACCGCCGGGGAAAACTCCTAGGCTGCCATCAGGGCGCGTTGGGGATTGCAGTGTGGTCTAAGTGGTAATCCAGTCCTGTCGTTGGCGACAAGACAGAGCGGACTGAGAGGGAAACCGTCGGGACGGCAACGTCCCGGAGTCCGTTGGGAAAACCTGCTGGACCTCAAGCCACAATTTTTACTCAACGCGTTACCATCCCAATTAATCCATACATACACTCTTGCGGGGGTGCATCCTTGTCGCCCCTTGTCTGGCAAAACGCGTTGCTCACTTTCTTGTTGTCCATCGCCCTCGGCGCGGTCTTGGGTTTCATCGCGCAAATGCCATTCGTGTTTTCCTTGCTGCTCCTGCTCGTCATCATCTGCGTGGGGATCCTGTTTGACATGGTCGGGGTGGCGGTGGCCGCCGCCAACGAAAAACCGCTGCATGCGATGGGAGCAGATCGGATCCACGGCAGCAGGCAAGCCATCTGGCTGATCAGACGGGCCGGCAGGGTCAGCAATATTTGCAACGATGTGGTTGGCGACGTATGCGGCACCATCAGCGGCGCCATCACCGCCGGTCTGGCCATCGCCCTGGCGGTGCGTTACAGCCTGGATCACAACCTGCTCTCCATCCTGGTCATCGCCGTCATCGCCGCCTTGACCGTGGGCGGCAAGGCAATCGGCAAGATTTACGCGCTCCGGGAACCCCATCTGGTGGTTCTGGCCGTGGGACGTATCCTGGCTTGGTTTGGTCTTTCGGGCGGCAAGCGCGACGGACGAGCCCGACAAGCCAGGGCGGGACGCGGTCCGGGAAGAAGGTAGACATTGAGCATCCTCACTAGGATCCAAGGCCCGCAAGATCTCCGCGGGTTATCCCCCAAGGAACAGACGGAACTCGCCGGCGAACTCCGGGCGGAGGTTATCAAGACCGTCGCCAAGAACGGCGGCCATTTGGCGCCCAACCTTGGCACCGTTGAGTTGACGTTGGCTCTCCATACCGTGTTTGACAGCCCGCATGATAAGATCATCTGGGATGTCGGGCATCAGGCCTACACGCACAAGCTGTTGACCGGCCGCCGCGACGCATTTGCCACATTGCGGCAGTTCAACGGCTTGAGCGGCTTTCCCAAGCCGGGCGAGAGTCCGCACGATGTCTTTGCGACCGGTCACAGCAGCACCTCGATCTCGGCCGCTCTGGGCCTGGCCATCGCCCGCGATTTGTCCTCGGAACGGCATCGCATCGTGGCGGTGATCGGCGATGGTTCGCTCACGGGCGGGATGGCCTATGAAGCGCTCAATCATGCGGGCCACCTCCGCACCGATCTTCTGATTGTCCTCAATGACAACAAGATGTCGATCGCGCCCAATGTGGGAGGCCTGGCGCGCTACCTGCAGCGTCTGCGCATGCATCCTGGGCTGCACCATCTCTCCGCCGAATTAGACGAGTATATCCGGCGTATTCCGGCGCTGGGGGGCTTTACCGCCCAAGCGGTCGAGAAGCTGAAGGACAGCTTGAAGTATATGGTCATCCCGGGCGTATTCTTTGAAGAACTCGGTCTGAGCTACTTCGGCCCGGTGGACGGCCACCATATCGGCGGTATGCAACGCGCGTTCCGCGAAGCGGTGGCGCACGGCGGCCCCGTTCTGGTTCATGTCTTGACCAAGAAAGGCAAAGGCTACGCGCCCGCGGAACGCAATCCGGAGCGTTTCCACAGCGTGGGACCGTTCGCCGTTGAGACCGGAGAACCTTTGGCCCGGAGCGCCAGGAGTTATACGCAATTGTTTGGACAAGCCATGGTCGAACTGGCGCGGGAGGACGAGCGCGTGGTGGCGATCACCGCCGCGATGCCGGAAGGAACCGGCCTCGACCGTTTTGCCCGGCATTTTCCGGACCGTTTCTACGACGTCGGTATCGCCGAACCGCACGCGGTGACAATGGCCGCGGGCCTGGCCGCCGGCGGTCTCCGCCCGGTGGTGGCGGTTTACTCCACTTTTCTCCAGCGCGCCTACGATCAGATCCTCCATGATGTCTGTCTCCAAAATCTGCCGGTCATCTTCGCCCTCGATCGCGCGGGCTTGGTCGGGCAGGACGGCCCGACGCATCACGGGCTCTTTGATCTCTCCTACCTGCGTCATATCCCGGGGATGTCCATTATGGCGCCGAAAGACGAGCGGGAACTCAGGCAGATGCTTCGGACCGCGCTGGCGGCGAGTCTGCCGGTGGCGATCAGATATCCCAAGTCGCCAGGCCTGGGCCTCACCCTGGAAAAGAACGCTTCTGTCCTTCCCTGGGGACGCGCCGAGCGGATTAGGGACGGCGGCGACGTGGCGCTGGTGGCATTGGGCCCGATGGTCTCCATCGCGGAAGCCGCGGCCGAACGACTGGCCGCCCGGGGTATTTCCTGCGCGGTGGTCAACGCCAGGTTTGTCAAACCCCTGGACGAGGAAGTTCTCCTGGAACTCGCACACAAGACGAGGCGGATCGTGACCATCGAGGAACACACCGTAATCGGCGGGTTCGGCGCCGCGGTGCTCGAATTGTTGGCCGCCAGAGGTCTCGTGCGCGTGCAAGTGAAGTGCCTCGGTTTGCCGGATCGTTTCATCGAGCATGGCCCCCGTGATTTGTTGCTCGAACGTTACGGGCTGTCCATAGCCGGCATCTGCCAGGCCGTGGCCGATCTCAACCTGCCCGGCGTGGGGCTCAGATTCCCGGGGTGATTTCATGAACGATTGGCAAAACAGCAACACGCGCACGCAGAAGATCCGCAACCGGTGGCGGCAGTACGACGCCTTGCGGCTGGGGATGGATTGGACCGAGGAGGACTTGGCAAAATACCAGGTCTTCATCGATGACGTATACGGCGATAGTCATCCGGGCAGCGTGCACCTGAAAGCCCTTAGCGAATCGGTCTCCATGGGCGTCATGGAGACCGGCGGCAAAGCGGCCAGTTTTCACGTGACCGATCTATGCGACGGCTGGGCGCAGGGACATAGCGGCATGAACTACATCCTAGCCTCGCGGGAGATCATCGCCGACATGGTCGAATTGCACGGCTCGGTTGTACCGTGGGACGGGGCGGTGATGGTCTCCAGTTGCGATAAATCCATCCCGGCGCATTTGATGGCCATGGCCCGCCTGGATATTCCCGCCATTCACGTGCCCGGCGGTACGATGGGTTCAGGACCGGATCTGTCCACCATCGCCTTTGGCGGCGATATCTCCCTGCGCGAGAGGCAGCGAAGAGTCTCAGTCCAGGAAATCCGCGAGTTTTGTCTGACCTCCGCTCCGACCTGCGGCGCTTGTCCGTTCATGGGCACCGCCGGCACCATGCAATGCATCTCCGAGGCCCTGGGTTTGGCCTTGCCCGGCTCGGCTTTAATCCCCGCCTTCTACCAAGAATTGAATCGCAAGGCCAGGCAGGCGGGCAAAGCGGTCATCAATTTGATCAACAGGCGGATCAAGGTGAGCGAGATCCTTACCCCCGCCGCCTTCGCGAACGCGATCAAAGTGCACGCCGCGATCGGGGGTTCGACCAACGCGCTGCTGCATTTGCCGGCCATTGCCCATGAGGCGGGTCACAGACTCCCGCTGGACCTGTTCAACCAGGCGAACCAGGAGATACCCTATCTCACGAACCTGCAACCGAGCGGCAAGTTTCCGACCCAATTCTTCTGGTACGCAGGCGGCGTGCCGATGATCCAGTGGCTTCTCCGCGATCGGCTGGATCTTTCGGTCATGACCGTGACCGGCAAGACCCTGGGCGAGAACCTGGAGGATCTGATGAACGACCGTTACTTCGAGCGGGTCCAGTCCTATCTGGCCAACCACCGTATTTCCCCGCAGGATATCATCATCAGCCCTGAAAAAGCGAGCAAGAAGGGTTCGATCGCCATCCTCCACGGGAGTCTTGCGCCTGAATGCGCCGTCATCAAGTACGCGGCGGTCGGAAACCAGAAGTTCAGCAAGCGGGGGCCGGTGACGGTCTACGAGTCCGAGGAGGCCGCTTATAAAGCCATCGTGGAGAACCAGGTCAAGCCCGGGGAGATCATGGTCATCCGCAATGAGGGTCCGCGGGGATCGGGGATGCCGGAGATGTTCATGACCACGGAAGCATTATCCTCCATACCCGAGCTTTCCTCCTCGGTCACGGTGATCACCGACGGGCGCTTTTCCGGCGCCACCCGCGGCGTGTGCATCGGCCATGTCGCGCCGGAGGCCGCCCTGGGCGGGCCGATCGGGTTGATCGAAACCGGCGATCTCGTCGCAATCGATATTCCCAACCGCCGTCTGGATATCGTGGGCTTCGCCGGCCGGGAGTGCGCGCCGGACGAGATCGCCGCCACCTTGGCCGCCCGCCGGACGCAATGGAACCCGCCCGTTCCCACCCGAAAGCACGGCGTCCTGCGCCGCTATCTCGCCAATGCGGCGCCGGTGAGCCAGGGGGCGTATATGGAGTAAGAATGGATAGTCTTTTCGCCGGGGTCGGTATCGGAACCGGCCTGGGACCGAAGGGGTAGAAAGCCCGGGTTGCTTGGGCAGAGTGCGACCGGAGGAGGAACGATAACGATTCCGATCTCGATCCCGATCCCGACCCCGATTATAGCAGGCAAGAGATAGGCATAGCCCCTTTCCTCTATGGATCAAGTGCACATCGGCCTCCAACCCACGGACCCTTCTGTGGATCCAGCATATATTGTTAGGGCACAGGGGGGTTTTTGTATTGACGCATGAGTCTTCCACCATGGAGCTGGCTACGGATATCCTGATCGTCGGGGGCGGCACCGCCGGGTGTCTGGCGGCGGTGGCGGCCAAGGAGGCCCGCCCGGATCTGCGCGTCACCATCATGGAAAAAGCGGCGATCGAGCGGAGCGGGTGCCTCGCCGCCGGGATGAACGCCATCAACGCTTACCTGCACCCGGGCGAGACGCCTGAGAGTTTTACCCGCTTTGTACGCTATGACGCTTGCGGGCTGATCCGCGAGGACCTGGTCCTGAGCGCGGCGGCGGAGATAAATCAGGTGGTCAGGCGGGTTGAGGCCTGGGGCCTGCCGGTGGTCAAGACGCCCCAAGGCGAATACGCGGCGCGGGGCCGCTGGAATCTCAAGATCAAGGGTGAGAACCTCAAACCTATTCTGGCGGCGGCCGTGCGCCGAGCCGAGGTGGAGGTCCTCGAACGTGTCGCCGTCACCAATCTAATCGTCGAGGACGGCCGGGTCGTCGGCGCTTTTGGTCTCGGTGTGCGCGACGGACGGTTCCATGCAATCAGAGCGGGCGCGGTCATCATCAGCACCGGCGGTGCGGCCGGCCTTTATCGCCCCGTGAATCCGGGCTCGGGGGCCAATCTTGGGTGGTATTGTCCGTTCAATGTCGGCAGCGGTTATGCCGTGGGGATCCGCGCCGGAGCGGAGATGACCGGTTTTGAGATGCGCTTTATCGCCCTGAGGACAAAGGGCATCCTCTGTCCCACCGGAACGCTGGCGCTGGGATTCGGGGCCAAGCAGGTCAACGCCCTCGGCGAGCAGTTCATGCGCATGCGGTATGCGCACGTGGGCGGCGAAGGCGCGCCGACCTGTTATCGAATCCACGGGCCAATCCAGGAGCATAAAGCCGGGCGGGGCCCGTGTTGCCTCGACACCCGTCACCTGGACGGGGCGCGCGTGCGCGAGGTAAAAGAAGCCTTCCTCGATATGTACCCCGGTATCGTCCTCTACTGGGCCGCAAACGGGATCGACCCCAGCAAGCAGGCGGTGGAGATCGCGGGCACCGAACCGTACCTGGTCGGCGGTCATTGCCAGGCCGGGTACTGGATTGATGCGTGCCGCCGCACCACCCTCCCCGGGCTCTACGCGGCCGGTGACGTGGCCGGCGGTTATCCGTACAAGTTTGTCAGCGGCTGTTGGGCCGAAGGCGCGATCGCGGGGCGGGAGGCGGCCCAAGCAGGGGTTGCCGCGCCGCCGCGCATAGACGGGGGGCTCGTGGAGGCGGAAAAGGAGCGCGTCTTGCGGCCTCTGCTGCGCGCGGCCGATGCCGACGCCCCCACGCCGGCGGAGTTTCTCGAACGTCTCCAACGGATCACGGATGAGTATGCGGGCGGAAGTTCCGCTTTCTACGAGTTGCACGGGCATAAGCTGCTCGTGGCGAAGGAGGAACTTGCACGCCTGGCGCGGCAGACCGAGTTCGTCGCCGCACGGGACGGGCATGAACTCCTGGCCGCGCATGAGGCGTTCGATCGCTTGCTGGTGGCGCGGGTCATGGTCGAGCACCTGCTCTACAGGGAAGAAACGCGATGGCCCGGCTTTCAGACGCGGCTCGACCATCCCGAAAGAAACGATCATCGGTGGCTGGTCTTTGTGAATTCGATCTTTGACAACGATCAAGGCCGGGTGCGGATGCTGGAGCGCCCGTATGTCCAGATGGTACCGGGCGACCGGTATCTGCCCGGCAAGGGGGAGAACTAGGCATGGCGGTTTCGATCTGTCGAGAGCTCTGCCGAGGCTGTGGCCGGTGCGTCGCCGTGTGTCCGGGCGATCTCCTGGCGCTCGAAGCCGGTCGGGCGCGGCTGTATAAAGAACGCGATTGCTGGATGTGCCTATCCTGCGCCAAGGCTTGCCCCCATGGAGCGATCAGGGGCAGGCTGCCGTTCGTTCTCGGCGATACGGGCGCCTCCATATGGCCGGAAGCCACCGCGGAAGAACTGCGCTGGATCTGCATGCATCCCGACGGCGAATGCGAGGAATTTGTGTTGAGACGGAGGGAAGGATGATGAGCCCTCTTCCGCACGGAGGAAAGATGATCAGCCGCTACCTAGGCGCCGCGGCGGCGGAGTCGCTCAGGGAGCGGGTCGCCGATCTGCCGTCTCTGGTCCTGGATCCCGTGGCCATGGCGGATCTCGAGATGCTTGCGATCGGCGCCTACAGCCCTCTGACGGGATTTATGGGCGCCGAGGACTATGAACGCGTCTTGGAAGAGATGCGCCTCGCTCCCGGACATGTCTGGCCGGTGCCGATCACGCTCTCGGCCCGGAAGGAAGAGGCGCGGAAACTGGGTGCGGGCCAGGAAGTCGCCCTACGGGACCAACGTGGCCGGCTGAGGGGAACGATGCAGGTGGCCGGCGTTTTTCCCTGGTCGCCGGAACGGGAGGCAAGGATGGTCTTTGGGACCACCCTCACGCTCCATCCGGGGGTGGGGCGCTTGTTCAACATGGGCGAGATGCTCGTGGCCGGTGAAGTCTGGGCCTTGCCGCGCGTGACGGCCGGGCCTTGGTCCCCGTATCGACTGACTCCGTCACAGACGCGCGCCGAATTTGCGCGGCGCGGCTGGCGTACGATCACCGGTTTTCAAACGAGAAACCCCGTACACCGAGCCCACGAGTACTTGCAGAAGATCGCCCTGGAGATAACGGACGGTCTCCTCTTGCACCCGCTCATCGGCGCCACCAAACAAGACGATGTTCCGGCCGATGTGAGACTGCGTTGTTACCAGGTCCTGCTGGCCGGTTATTATCCCGAGGAACGCGTCGTTCTGGCGGCGATGCCCGGTGCGATGCGGTACGCGGGTCCGCGCGAGGCGGTGCTGCACGCGCTGATCCGCAAAAACTACGGCTGTACTCACTTTATCGTCGGTCGCGACCATGCCGGTGTTGGTGACTTTTACCGACCCTATGCCGCGCAAGAGATATTCGAGTTCTTCAGCCGGGATGAACTGGGGATCCGGCCCCTCTTCTTCGATAACGCCTTCTTCTGTCGCGTTTGCGCCGGTATGGCCACCCGCAAGACATGCTCGCACGATTCGGCCCATCACCTCAATCTGAGCGGTACCGCCGTAAGGGCGATGCTGGCCCGGGGAGAAATGCCGCCGCCCGAGTTCACCCGGCCCGAAGTGGCGGAAGTCCTCCTGCACGCTTTTTCCCGTTCGGGTTAGACCGCCGGTGACAAAGGATCATCATCCCACAGAGCGCCAAGGCGCAGAGAAGGGCATATACGGGCCGATGAAAATCACGCTAGTTTTTCTCTGCGCCTCTGCGCCTCCGCGCGAGATGTCGTAGCCAAAGCCCTATCTTCCAGGCAGGGCTCGGTTACGCTTCCAAGTCTTTCACGCCTCTTTCAGAAGCGGCAGGATAGATGCGGCCAAAGACACATAGTGTGAACCATCGGGGTGAGCGGCCATGCGAAGACGGCGGCGTGGATATGGCACGATCAGATTCGAGATCCCACCTTATAAACGGCGCAAGTTCTTCTCACTCATGATTTTGGGCGCATTCCTGATGAGCATTGCGTTGGGCTTTTGGCTGGCGGAGGCACGTCTGCGCCCGAGTCTGCGGGCGTTAGCCCTGGCAAAAGCCAAGGTTATGGCCACCATGGCGGTCAATAAGGCCGTATCCGAGGGAGAAGCTCAAAACATCGCGTACCAGGACCTGATCTCGGTACGGGCCGACAACGAGGGACGCCCCATGCTCCTGCAACCCAATACGGGTAGGCTTAACCGCCTGGCGTCGCAGATCACCCTGGATGTCCAACGTTCCCTGCTTGAACTGGGACGTACCCGCGTGCGTCTACCGCTCGGACAGGTGCTGGGCATGCATGTCCTTGGTTCCTGGGGCCCCTCCGTAACGGCGTCATTTCTGCCGGCGGGCACGGTGGAAGGACATATTATCGACTCGTTCAGCGTGGCGGGTATCAACCAGACACGGCATCGGATCTCGGTGCGCGTAACGACCGAGGTAAAAGTGATCGTACCGCTGGTCGCGGCGACGGCATGCGTCGTTACGGATGTGCCCCTGGCCGAAGCGGTCATCGTGGGCCAGGTGCCAGGAGTATACGTGGAGGGAGGCGCCCTGCGCTGATAGTAAAGCAAGTCTTGTGTAAGACCAATATCTCACACAAAGCCACAAAGACACGAAGAAATCCAGCAAAAATCAAAACCAGCCTTTGCCATACCTAAAGGTACTCTTTGTGGCTTCGTGTCTTTGTGTGAGATAAGATCGCAATCCCCATGACTTTTGGACCAAATTCGAAATCCGGGTTAGAAGGACGTTAGTTAAAAGTGCAATCTCAGCCCCAGTGCTCCGTAGGCCCCGGTGGCTTCCTCGAGGAAACCGCCCGTCATGCCGGCCTCGGCGGTCAACCAGAGGCAGAGAAGGCGCAGTTCCGCCAGGGCGCGATAGTCAAGCTGGGTGCCTTGGAGCGCCACGGTGCCGCCAAGGCGGATAACACCCAATGGTATCCACTCAAAGCCGGCCCAGTAACTGGGTGTGCTGGAAACGCCCCAGCCATCCGCGAGCCCCATGGAAACGCCGCCGTCCAGGGTAAATCCCTTGAAGACCTGGTAAGAAAGACTGGCCTGGACGACCATGGGAATCGACGGCGTGTAGGTGGTGATTTCCGGGTCGGTGAGCTGGTAGTCGGGCTCGGGCGCCTGCGGGCCGTTCGGACCGGCGGTGATCTCCCCCGAAACGGTGGCCGTTTGGCTCGTCACGCCCGTCCAGGTAATACCGGGACCGATGTTCTTCACCGCCAGGCCAAGCTTCGTTTTTTCACGCTGGTAGATGAGGCCCACGTCCACCAGGTAGCCTTGGCCGACGAACTGGAAGTCTTCCGGGGAGAATCCCTCTCCGACCGGTATGTAAACATAATGGGTAGCCACGTCGGTGCTGTAAGTCATGTTGCCGTATTCATCGACGCTGAGTTCACCGTCGCTTACCACCAGGTCGAGCAGGCCGAGCCCCATCAAATAGTGGAAGTCGACCCCGATCCCCAGCGACGAGGATTTGGTGAGCTTGAACGGCCGGGCGTAACTTAGATCCGCGGCCAACGCGGCCATACTGTTAATCTTGGAGCCTTGCAGTTCGTAGAGCCGGTTAATGTCAATCCCCTCAAAGATAACCTCGGGGATGCCCGGCGCCAGATAAGACGTCCCACTGCCCCAGGGGCGCAGGTGCAGGCCGAGACGGCCGATGGTCAAGCCGGCTTCGACGTGCGCTTCGGTATTGAGCTTGTAGACGCCGCCCTCCATCCGGCCAAGGAATTCTTCCTTGGCGGCCGGATCGGTCAGATCCGCGTTGAGGGAGGCGAGATTGAGGAGGTTGTTGCTCAGGCCGAAGCCGATCTCGGGCAGGACCAGTTCGAAATGGGTCTTGCCGAAGGCCGGTTCCGCGGGATTGGCGAAGCTTACCCCCAGCGCGGGCGCCTGAAATACGGCAAGCAAGATGGGGACGATAAGCAGGGAAGAGACCCGCGTCCGCATTATTTCCGACCCCCTTTCGCGGCCTCGGCGCTTACCTGGATTTCCACCTGGGCGTAAGCCCTCAATTCCAGATAGGCTCCTTCACCGACCACCGCATCGCTTGACTGGTTAATGACTTTGATTTGATTGTAGATCATGCCCGTGCTCATGAGATAGTCCAGGTCCTGGTCCGTTAGTTCCAGCACGGTGGGCTGCCCGCCAAACGGCGCCACGGACAATGTATAGACCTTGTGATTCGGGTCTTCCACCGGCGTCATTGCGTTGCTGTTGGATAGGTAAACCTCGATGGTGAACCCGAGGGGGCTGTTATTATTGACCTCCAGGTGCAGCTCGCCCCGCTTGAAGAGCGAGATCTCCATCTGGTCGATGCTGGCCGAGCTCGGGGAAGTGGTGAGCGAATCAAGACCCAACTGTAACGTGACCCCCAACTCGAGATTGGTGTCGTGGGCGATGGCCACGTCTTGTCCGGGGACCCCCGCGATGGATATCCCGCTGATCTCCACGTGAAGCGTATCAGGCTTGGACGCGAGCAGTTCGTTCAGTACGCCCTCAAAATCGAGGAGGGCCGGCTGAGCATCGGTCAAAGGCTGGGACAAGGTTATGGTTCGGAGGGCGGTCAGGGGGCTTCCACCTGCATCAAACGCCTGCAGCCCGAGGGAGAAGTCGATGGCCAGACCCGCCGGCAGACTGGGCAGCAGCGTCAGGAGGCATTCTTCCCACACGATCTCGGGCAGATCGCTTCCCGGCAACGAAATGTCGAACCCTACCCCGGAGAGGTCGAACTCATCCAGGGAGGCAAGCTGGCCGCCGTCGATGATAAAGGAACCGATCTCCAGCGAAGAGATGCTCAACTGAATGCTGGGGCTAACGGAACCATCGGCGGTGAATTCGCCCCCCACGGTCATGGTTAGACTTTCCGGCAAAGTCAGGCCGTTCAAGCCAAGATGCGCCGAGGTTCCGCTAAGATTAAAGGAAGCGATCTCCGTCGTACCGTCCAGGAGGGTAAAGGTTAACCCTGGGCCGGTGGCCGCTCCGCCAAGCAGGGTCACGGTAACATCGTTCACGGCCCCCGCTTGGTAATTGCCGCTCAGGGTGGCATGCTTGTAGTTCGTGCCCAGAGTGACGGCGGCAATCGAACCAGGGTCGCTCGGATCGATGGAGAGGATTGTCCCATCGGGCGGGATGTACCCAGCCAGCGAGATCGGGTCGACCACCGGCGGTGAAACGTCGATAAATCCAATTGGACCGGAATCCCAAGTCTCTTCGATAGTAAAGGTGTTAAGGTTGAGATTGCGCAGGTCCATTCCTTGCTCGCCGAGGCCGTTTATCCCTCCGTCCAGCCTGATCTCGGATGAGGGATTGGTGTCCAGAGCCCGCGCGACCAGGGGCAGCGTCATTTTGGTCGTCCATTTCGGCCCGGTGATATCCGTGAACGCGGGCAAGGTACAACCGGAGAAGACCGCCAGGGTGATCAGGAGAACGCCCAGGACAAAGGAAACCCTTCTTGGCACCGGTAATCGCCTCCTTACTCCATCCTCGATTTATATGTTAATTGGATAAATTCGACGAAGGGAAAGAAGTTCCTTCCACCTGCCTGGAAACTGTGGCTATATTCCGGAATTTGGGCATTCCCGTAAATCAGGTTGCGAAAACGCCTTCGTCTCGGCCGCCGGATGGTGAAGGACCTGAAGCCGGCCGTGGACATGCGGGCGGCGGTAGGCATTTGCATCGGCAGGAAAACGATGGCTACGGGCGGATTACCCCTCAAAGCATTCAGACGCCAGCGGGAGGGGACTATAATGGCGCTCATCGACTGGACGGAAGATTTATCCGTCGGGGTGGCTGAGATCGATCGGCAGCATCAGGAGCTTTTCTTCCAGGTAAATCAGCTCCTGGAGGCATGTCATCAGGCCAAGGGCAAGGAGGCCGTGGGCAAGATCGTCGGCTTTCTCGAGAACTACGTGGTCCGGCACTTTGCCAAGGAAGAGGACTACATGACGATCTATCGCTACCCGGGAATGGAAGGACATCGCGCGGATCACCAGCGGTTCACCGAGGGATTTGCGGAGTTGAAAAGGCGTTTTGAGGCGGAAGGGCCGGGCGTGCATATCGTGGTCATGATCAATCATGCGGTGGTGGATTGGCTCAACAGTCATATCCGAAACGTGGACAAGGCCTTGGGCGAGTTCCTAAGAAACCGGTTCAAGCCCGCCGATTGACCCGTTCCAGACGGCTTGCTCTGCGCATACACGGACGTATCTCCGATGTTAGTCGGGAGTTCTTTTTAGCGCGCCGGTTCGGCATATAGATCTCCAGTATCGCATTCCCTTACGGTTGCGCGGATGCGTCTGGCATGAACAAGTGAGATTGCATGCGGGCAGCGCCGGCGGGTGTTGGGAGTGCTGCCGCGGCCGATCCAGGCGATATCTTCCGTCTCCCTGGCGGACTTCATGCGTAAGGTTTCCTGAGGCTCACTGGCTCTCAAGATCTCGCCTTCTGGTACAATGGGGGCACACCGGCGTATTCGCGGTACCGGTGATGCGCGAACCGAGATTTCGAAAGTGCTAGCCGAAGATGGGCAGCTTCCGGGGGCTTTGCCGCGCACGAGCTTTCGCGCCAAAGCCCCAAGCTTTCAGGGTACTTTCGCGATCCGGGATGAATCCATGAGGAGGATGCTGATGGGCGGTTCGATGGAGTATCCTCGATTTTGCGTCTTGGGCGCCGGCCACGGGGGGATGGCCATGGCCGGGCATCTGGCCACCATGGGTGTGTCCGTGAGCATTTACAATCGTAGCGAGCCCAGGATCGCGCCGATCAAACTGACGGGCGGGATCGAGCTTTCCGGCGCCGTGGAAGGGTTTGGTGCCGTTAACGTCGCGACGACGGATATCAAGGAGGCCATTACCGGGGCTGATGTGCTGATGGTGGTGGTGCCGGCCAACGGCCACCGGTTTATGGCGGAAAAGGTCGCTCCCCATCTGGCCGACGGCCAGGTTATCGTCCTGAATCCCGGCCGTACCGGCGGCGCGTTCGAGTTCCGTCAAACCTTGAAGCAGCACGGCGCAAAGGCCGACGTCATCATCGCCGAGGCACAGACGCTCATCTATGCGGCCCGGGCGATCAACCCCGCTCAGGTCAAGATCTACGGCATCAAGAACACCATCCCCGTGGCGGCGTTGCCCGGACAACGCACGGTGGAGGCGTTGAAGATCCTCCGTCTCGTCTATCCCCAGTTCGTTCCCGGCGATAACGTGCTCAAGACGAGCCTGGACAACATCGGGGCGATCTTTCATCCCGCCCTGATGGTTTTGAACGCCGCCCGCATCGAATCCACCCGGGGCGAGTTTCAATTCTATATGGAGGGGATCACTCCTTCCGTGGCACGTATTCTCGAGGCCGTGGACGCCGAGCGGGTAGCCGTGGCGGAGGCGCTTGGCATCCGCGCCATGACGGCGCGCGAATGGTTGTACGTGGCATACGACGCGGCCGGCAAGACACTGTATGACGCCATCAGGAACAATCCCGGCTACGAGGGTATCACTGCGCCCGCGTTCGTCGATCACCGTTATATCTGGGAAGATGTGCCCATGAGCCTGGTCCCCATTGCCTCGCTGGGCGATTTGGTCGGCGTGGAGACCAAGACGATTCGCGCCGTCATCTACCTGGCCTCGCTGGCGAACGGCACCGATTATTGGGCGGAGGGACGCACGGTGAAACATATGGGACTCGAGGGCTTGACCGTCCGTGAGATACGGCATCTGGCCCTGGAGGGGGAGGTCTGATGCCGGGGAAGCGTATTTTGGGTGCGGCGTTGGCGCCTTGCGTCCATGTAACCGGTCTTCTCAATTTTCTGCGCCTGGCGCGGGAATGCGGGCACGAGACGGAATTCCTGGGCGCGGCGGTATCCGTGCCGGAGATCGTAAGGGCGGCCCAAGAGTACGCCCCTGATATGCTGGCCGTCGGCTACCGTCTGACGCCGGCACCCGCGCGCGCCATCCTTGCGGAACTGCGCGACGCCCTTTGCGAGGCCGGTCTGGCCGGTCTGGAAATGGCCTTTGGCGGCACGCCGCCGGTCGCGGCAATTGCGCGGGAGAGCGGCCTTTTTGCCGCGGTGTTCTCGGGCGAGGAAGATCCCAGTGAGGTCGTGGCTTTTCTCCGGGGCGCGCGCGGGGAGACACCGGCGGCCATCCATCCCCAGACGCTCTTGGAACGTATCGAGTCGCGCGCGCCCTATCCGATTCTGCGACACCATTTCGGTCTGCCTTCCCTGGCGGAAACCATCCATGGCGCCGAGGAACTCGCCCGGGCGGAGGTGCTTGACGTCATCTCAATCGGACCCGACCAGAACGCCCAGGAGAGTTTCTTCCGCGCCGCGGAGATGGATCCGAGGCGCGATGGGGCGGGCGGCGTACCCCTGCGCCGCGAAGGCGATCTGGCCGCCATCTACGAAGCCACCCGGCGCGGCAACTTCCCGATGCTCCGGATCTATGCCGGGACGCGCGATCTGCTGCGCTGGGCCGAACTCGCGCAACGCACGCTCAAGAACGCCTGGGCCGCGGTCCCCCTTTTCTGGTACAGCCGGCTCGACGGCCGTTCCAGCCGCACATTGGTGGAGGCGATCGACGAGAACCGCCGGACGATCGCGTGGCATGCCGAGCGCGGCCTGCCCGTCGAGGTAAACGATCCGCATCAGTGGAGCCTGCGTGACGCGCCCGACGTCATCGCGGTCGCCGCGGCGTACCTGTCCGCCTATAACGCCAAAGCCCTCGGTGTGGAGACTTATGTGGCCCAGTTCATGTGGAACACGCCGCCGGCGATGACGCCCAGCATGGACTTGGCCAAGATGCTGGCGACGCTTGATCTGATCCGGACGCTGGAAGGCCCCGCGTTCAGGATCGTCCGCGAATGCCGGGCCGGCCTGGCAAGCTTGTCCCCGGATCCCGCCGTCGCCAAAGGGCAGCTGGCCGCCTCGACCATGTTAAGCATGGCCCTAAAGCCGCAGATCATCCACGTGGTCGCGTATTGCGAGGCCGATCACGCCGCCACGCCGCCGGAGATCATCGAGAGTTGCCGCATCGTCCGCGGAGTACTGAAGAACACGCTTTTCGGCTCCCCCGATTACACCTTGGACGAAACGGTGCAGCGGCGCCGGCGTGAACTGGTCAAGGAAGCGGAAGTCTTGCTGAGCGCCCTCTGGGATCTGGGTAAGGGGGTCAAGGATCCCCTGGCCGACCCGCCGACTCTGGCCAGGGCGGTTCGGTTGGGGCTTTTGGACGCGCCGCATCTGGCGGGAAACCCTGAAGGACGGGGCGCGATAAGGACGCGGATCGTAAACGGCGCGTGCCGCGCGGTGGACGAACAAGGCGAGCCCCAAAGCGAGAAACAGAGGCTCAAGCGTCTTGGCGAGGCTTCGGCGGCTGGTTTCAAACGCGGGAGTTAGGAAGACAGCAGGCGCTCCGCATGGTGGAATCGTCCGAACGTGAAAAGTGTCCCGCCAAGCGCCGGAGGAAAGCGGTCAGCCTTGTCCATCCGTTGCGTCGCGGTTCCCACTCGGGACGGATCAGCGGCAGTTCCACGAAGAAAGTCGCCCCTTTCGCCTCTTCGCTTTCGACCCAAATCCTGCCCTTGTGCTGCTGGATTATGTTCTGGCAGATGAAGAGACCCAGGCCGATGCCTCCCGGGTCGCTACCCGCGAAGCCGGTGACGCGGTAGAATGGATCGAAGACCTTGGCCAGGTGGGCGCGGGGAATTCCGGGACCGTTATCTTGAACATAGATAATCGCCTTGTCGTTCATGTTTTTGAGACCCACGGTGATCTTGGAGCCGTCCGCGTACTTCAGCGCGTTGTTGACCAGGTTTTGCACTACTTCCGCCAAGCGTTTCGAATCCCCGAGGATAAACGCGTCGCCGGCGTCGGTCTCCCAGACAATGCGGTTTCCCTCCGCGGAAAGCATCAAGGCATCGAGGGCGGAGGTTACAACCTCGTACAGGGAGACGCGTTCACGCTTGAAGAGCAACTGGCCTTCCCTGATCAGAAAAGCCTCCATGACCTCGTTCACCAATGCCGAGAGGCGGTCGACCTCCCGTTCCATGGTCTCGGTCGCCGCGGCGATGTCGCCCAGAGGCTTGCCGGTTTCCAAACGCCGGCGTTGCAGCGAGAGAATGCCTTTGATTACCGCCATGGGATTGCGTAGTTCGTGGGCGGCCGTCTGGAGAAACTTGGCCTGGGAGATCTCGTTTCTACGCGCCAGGGAGCTTGCCATCAAGAGGGAGAGGAAGTTCAGGCAGGTGAAGATGACAAGCGCGCCAAGGTCGGAATGATTGGGCACGAACTGATTGCCGATGGCAAAGGCGAGTATGAACAACGAGCCGAGCGCGAGGGACGTGCGCAGGGGAAAACGCGTCGGTCCCGTCGCGAGGGCCAGGGTAAAGAGCGGAGCAAAGCGGCTGTTCACCCCACCGGTCATCAAAACACCGGCCACGGAAAGAATCCCATGCGCGAATGCACTGACCAGATTGATCGTTTTGCGGGAAACGCCTCTGATTCGGAGTTTGGTTACAAAGACGTTGACGATTATGCCCAACAAAAGAAAGCCCAGCAATATAATGCCATCTTGGTGCTCCCAGTCTAGAAAGGCCACGCCGAAAGAGATGACCAGAAGAACAACCCAGCTGAGAGGGAGAATTATCTTCTCCGTCTCTACGGTCCAGGCAGCATTTGCATCCTTCTTGGCGTTAGGAGTCTTCACCAACTGCATCCTCCTGTACGGTGGACTCTTTCCTGCGCACCCTCCCAAAACGAGGGAACCCAGCTAGGCACCCTTAATTGTTATCGGTAGGCTTGGCCTCTTCCAGCAGATCGTTTACCAATTTTGTCACGACTTTGACGTCAAATGGCTTAAATATAACGGCTTGGTACGTTCCCTCGGGCGGAAAGTCCTTGGCGTTCGGCACCGCGCCCGTGATCAGGATCACCGGCGTATTCCGTATTACGGCGTTGGCGCGCATGGTTTCGAGGACCAAACGGCCGCTCATGCCCGGCATGCGTAGATCCAAGAGCACGACATCGGGGGGGCGTCGCCGCAACTGTTCCAAGGCGGCATAGCCGTCAAACGCCGTCGCGACATCATGTCCCTCGTCATTCAGCGCTTCGCTCAGGATCAGAGCGATTGCCTGCTCATCGTCGACAACCAAGATACGCGGCATGGGACGGCCTCCTTAGGAACCATGGCGGGAAACCGGATGTCTTGGTTATATACGCGGTTTATCGAGAACGTCCTGCCTCATTTTGGAAAACTTAGCACGGCAAAGGGCGATCCGATAAATGCTTCGTCTCCGCCGACCTCCTTGACCTTTCAAAACCAAGGTACGGAACCGTGCCAGGAAGTCCCATAAGGTCGGCGGCAGGAGCTATCAAGGCCGGGTAGAAGATTTGTATGGCGTGATACCGCATCTTGGAGGGACGAGGTGGTACGCCCTTGGCCTGGCAGGAAACTGGTGAACGGCGTTGCGATCATCTGCGGCGCAGGATCGAGGACAAGACCGGCCGCCCTTTGGCGGAGACCGTGCGCGAACTCTATCGCGGACAAGCCAAGACCCCGGCGCAGATGGCCTGCGCCTGTACGCAACTTGCCGGGGAGAAGGTGCCGGTGGCGGTGGTGGAGGAGTGGCTGCGCGAATTCAGCCATACCGGGCGCGAAGAAGATTGGGCCGCCATGGTGCCGCGGCTCAAACTCCTGTTGGAACGGCTGATTGACGAGGAAGTCGAACGGAGGTTTCCCGGCAGGAGTCCCGGGCGCGATACACAACGCGGCGACCGCTGCCACTGACGCCCGGTACGTCATGATGCTTTCCGGCCATGGGCCGGTTCTCGGCCTGGAAGAGGATGACCCGGCAGGAAAAGCCCCCCTTGTACCGAATTTGCTGAAGGTTAAGGAAAGCCGGACGCAATTTGGCGCCGTGAGGGGGTTGTCAGGTGAGACACTGGCATTGGCCTTTGCTTCTCTTACTTACTCTCATTCTTTCCGTTTTTTCTCTGCTTCCACATACCTCCGGCTTGGCCGACTTCCGCTCCGATTTTGGCACCCGCCCGGTGCCGACGGTGGCGGGGTGGGGCAGACCCATCGCCGGCGCCGTTTACCTGATCGTCGTCGACGGTCTTCGCCACGATACCGCGCATTCTGAAGCCATGCCGTTCTTGGCCGAACTCAGGCGAAACGGAGCCGCCTGGGGGATGCTGCGCGCCGGCTTGCCCTCGTACTCCCGTCCGGCATATGCGCGCATCATCACTGGAGCGCCCGCGGAGCTTACGGGGCTGACCATGAACGACCAGGATGGCCGTTCACCCGTGCCGACGGTTTTCAGCCTGGCCGCCAAAGCCGGGCTGCGCACCGCTTCTTCGGCGCACGCCTGGATCAGGGAACTGGTGGATGGACCGGTATCGGGAGCCAGGACCGGACGCTTTACCGGGGGCGGTATCCAAGCGGGGTACTCGTATCTGTCGGATGATGAGCCGGATAGCAGGGTCTTTGCCGCGGCGCGCGAGTTCGTCGTCACCTTTGACCCCGACCTGTTATTGGTCCTGCCGGTCTCGGTGGATACGGCGGGTCATCGATACGGCGGCGCGTCCGTCGAATATCGGCGGAGTGCGGCGGCGGCCGACGCCGCGTTGGCCGATTTCTTTCATTCGCTGCCGGATCAGAACTACGTCGCGATCATCACCGGCGATCACGGCCACCGAAACGCGGGCGGCCACGGTGGCGAGGAGGAGCCGGTGGTCGAGGTGCCGTGCCTGATCTTTGGGCAAGGCGTGCGTCCGGGGCCAATCCGTGCATCACTGGACCAACTCGACATCGCGCCAACCATCGCCGCCTGGCTCGGTTTGCCCATGGCCGGCAGCATGGGCGGACGGGTGATGCAAGAGGTCTTTCTGGACCAGGATGCCGCGCGCTCCGCACAGAATGCGCTGGTGGACGCGAGGGCCGCCTATCTGGCGGGAAACCGGGATCTGCTCGGCAAGCGCGCGGGGACGGACGGCGCCTCGTTCGCGGCCGCCTGGGCCGCCGCCAGGCGGTCCGATCTGGTCCGCCGCTTTTTGATCCGGTTGCCAGTCGCGCTGATGCTTGTGGGCCTCGTCGCCATATTCCTGGTCGGAGTCTTCCGTCAATCCGGTTGGCGATGGCCGATGCTTGCCGGCTTGGCCTATCCATTGTATTTCTATGCCGCGTTGCGCCTGTTGGGGGCGGATTACAGTTACAGCGCCATGGTTAGCGCCGCGGACTTTACGGTGCGGGTCGTCTTGGCCGGTCTCATCGCCTTGGCCATACTTACCTGGGCGGGAGCGGCCCTGCGGCGCAACGGCGAGGCGTTTTTCGCCCCGACGTCCCTGGGTGTCTGGACGGCGCAAAGCCTGATTACCATCCTGGCCTGGCTGATCGTGGGCGGCAATCTTCGCCGTTACCTGCCCGACCTGGGCTGGCAGGTCTTTCTCATGGTGCAATCGGTGGTGACGATGATCGCCTCTGTCTATGCCTTGCTGGGGCAGTTGGCGATGCTGGTTTATCGGTCCTTACGGCGGCGCGGTCCAGGCCAGAGCCCAGAAGCGGAAAGGCGGCAGGTCTAGTCCTACTTTGCCAGAAGAGGCGGCGACCGCTTATACGACTCTGCCCCGCTTTGCGCAAGCGGGGCTTCTTTGTAGCAAAGTTGGCGCTACGGTTTGGCGCGGGTTCTCAGCGGGCTGGCCTTCAGTCTGGGACTCATCCTCGTGGTCCTGGGTCAAGCGGAACTCTTCACCGGCTGCAACCTGACCGTGGGTGCGGCGGCGCTCTCCCGCAGGCTTTCCCTGCCCCGGCTCTTGCGCCAGTGGCTGTGGTGCTACCTCGGGAACGCTCTTGGCGCCCTTCTTGTCGTCGCGCTGGTGCTCGGCAGCGGTCTCTGGCAGCAGGCGGGCGGCGCGTTTTTGACACGCGCCGTCGGTACAGCCGCCGCCAAGGCAAGCCTGCCGTTTTGGCCGACGTTCTTGCGGGGGGTCGGCTGCAATATCCTGGTCTGCCTCGGCGTCTATATGGCCACCGGCGCACGCGACGCCGGAGGCAAGATCGCGGCGATGGTCTTCCCCGTGATGGGCTTTGTGGCGATGGGATTTGAACACAGCGTGGCCAATATGTTCTTCCTGCCGCTCGGACTCTGGCTCAATGCCATCACCGGCGCGGCGCAGACGGGCCTCACGGCCTGGGCGGCACTGCTCGGCAACTTGCTCCCGGTTACGCTGGGCAACATAACGGGGGGAACGCTCTTTATCGCCGGGTCTTATTGCTGGCTCTTCGGTGCGCAGTCTCCCGCCGCTTCCCTGAGCGGACCGGCGGCGACCATGGGCGAGCGGCGCTGACCGGCCGCGGCGCCCAGGATCCCTATTGCGCGGAAGGATTTTTACGTTTGGTGTTAAATAACCCATAGACAACGTCTTTAATCCTGTCGGATGATGTCCGGCGAAACGGCGAAGATTCAATGCCGGATCACCGGACATGATGGCAGACCCGGGAGGCATACCGATGAGACATCTGGTGCATTTCAAGGATTGGTCGGGCGACGAGATCCTGGAGTTGTTGGAAAAAGCTCTCTATATCAAAGAACACCCCTTGGATTACGCCGGGGCGCTCAAGGGAAAGACCCTGGCGATGATCTTTCAGAAAACCTCCACGCGGACCCGGGTTTCTTTTGAGACCGGGCTGACCCGCATGGGCGGGCACGCTATTTTTCTTGATTGGAAATCGACCAACCTTCTCTTGGCCGAGGTCAAGGACGAGATCCGCTATATCTCGGGCAACGCGGATCTCGTCATGGCGCGGCTCTTGCACAACCGGGACCTGATCGAGATGGCCGACTATTCGTATGTGCCCGTTATCAATGGCTGCTGCGAAAAATACCACCCTTGCCAGGCCTTCAGCGACTTCCTCACCCTGCGGGAGAAACTGGGTAAGGTGCAGGGGATCAAACTCGTCTATGTCGGCGTCTGGAACAATGTCCTGAACTCCCTCATCGATCTGTCCTGCAAGACCGGCACCTATCTGACCGCCGTGACCCCGATCGTCAACGAACCCTCCTGGGATCCGGAGTTGGCCGCGGCGGCCGAGAAGTCCGGCTACTTTAGGCGCGCCGACGACCTGCGCGCCGAGGCAAGGGACGCCGATGCCGTTTATACGGATACCTGGGTGGATATGGAGTTCTTCGTCAATCCAGAGTTCGCCGCGGAGAAGGAGCGGCGCATCGAGAAGATGCTGCCGTACCAACTGAATGCGGCCAACTTGAGCGGATCCCGCGCGGTGATCATGCACGACATGCCGATCCATCCCGGTTACGAGATCGACCGTCAGACGATCGAGGACGAGCGGTCAATAATCTTTCCCCAAGCATGGAACCGGATGCACGGCCAGAACGCAATCATGCTGCGCATGCTCGGCGTGATCTGACCGGCCGTGAACCATGGTGCCACTTCGCCTACTTGAGGAGACCGCCGCTCTGGCAAGTCTCCTTTCTCATAAGTGCCTTTGTAGTGAACATGAGAAGAGCCGTGAAAAAGCTCATTATCGCTGACAAAGGGGGAATGAAACTTGGCAATCGATGCAAAGCTTTTAGAAGTACGGGAGTATACGGGGGATGGATACAAGCCCGTGGTGGACTTCGGCGCCTGGCGGGTTGCCTTGATGCGGCATGCCGCCGACCTCGATCCGGACAAGATCGTAAACATGCAGCGGCACGACGAAACGGACGAAGTATTCGTACTCTTGCAGGGCAGATGCATCCTCTTCGTCGGGGAAGGCGGGGAGACCGTGGCCGGCATCCACGCGCAGGACATGGAACCGTTTAAGGTCTACAACGTGAAGAAAGGGGTTTGGCATACCCACGTGTTCAGCAAGGACGCGGTCGTCCTGATCGTGGAGAACGCCGATACGACGTCGGCCAACTCGCCCAAGACCGTTCTGAGCGAGAGCGCGAGGAAAGAGATCCGTACCTTGACGGCGGCGCTCTGGGTTTGACGGGAGGCCGGCCCGCTTGGCGATCATCGTCATCTCCGGTTATTACGGCGCGGGCAACATCGGGGACGAGGCCATCCTCGCGGCCATGCTGCAGGCATTGGCGCGCACGCTGCCGGGGTCGGAGACCGTGGTCCTCTCCCGCGATCCCGCGGCGACCACGGCCGCTCACGGCGTGCCCGCCCTCCACCGCGGCCCCTGGCGGGACCTGCGCGCCAAGATGCGGCTCTTCCGCCGCGCCGACCTGCTCCTGAGCGGGGGCGGCGGCCTCCTGCAGGACAGCTACCCCAAGAGGTTCTTGCCCTTATCCGTGCTCTACTACCTATCCGTTTGCATACTGGCCAAACTTTGCGGCTGCAAGGTAATGTTCTATGCCCAGGGCGTGGGGCCGTTACGGGGCAGGCTCGCGCGCCGGCTCGTGCGCGCCGCGGGGAACCGGGCCGATCTGATCGCGGTTCGCGACGGGGATTCGGCCGCCCTCCTGCGGCGGCTCGGGGTGGATCGTCCGCCGATCCACGTCACCGCGGACCCGGTTCTGGCCTGGCGGCCGGGGAGCGAAGGGGATATCGTTAGCCGGTACGGCTTGGGTCAAGGCCGGCCGTATATCGCCCTCGCCGTGCGGCCGTGGCCCGGTGATGAAGCTTATCTGGCAACCGTGGCGCGGCTTGCCGATCGGGCGGCGGCGGAATGGCAATGGCGCCCGGTCTTCGTGCCGTTTGCGCGGGAGACGGACCTCAAGGCGATCGCGCGCGCGCGCGCGTTCATGCGCGAGAGCGCGTCAGCGGTGGTCTTGCCGGACTTGACGCCGGCGGCGGCCTTTGCCGTCATCGCCCGGGCGCGGATGGTGCTCGGCGCGCGGCTGCACGCGGTTATCTTTGCCGCCCTGGCGGGCACGGTCCCGATCGGCCTGGCTTACGACCCGAAAGTCTCCGCTTTCCTGGCCGCGTTGGGCTTTCCGGAGTTGTCCTGTCCGTTGTCCACGGACGGAGAGACAATCTGGCGCATGCTCGCGTCGGCTGACAAAAGGCGGGACGCCATTATCGAAGCCATGGCGGCAAGAACGGCGGCTCTCGGCGAGCAAGCCCTCGGAAACGCCAGGCTCGCCGGGGAACTGCTCCCATAACCGGGGAGGGGCACACTCGGCGAGGGATGGACCGTTACTTTTGTTGGGTATCCCTTTTACTCAGGTAATAAAAGCCCGGATTGAGGGGTTGGTCCTTTGCAGGCGGAGATAATCTGCATCGGCACAGAGTTGCTGCTCGGCGAGATCGTGGACACGAACGCCGCCTTTATCGCCGGGCGCCTGGCGGAACTGGGTATCGACCTGTACTACAAAGCCACGGTCGGAGACAACCTGGCGCGCATTGTCGGCGAACTCAGGCGGGCATGGGAGAGATCGCGGGTCATCATCACCTCGGGCGGGCTGGGGCCGACCCAGGACGACCTGACGCGCGAGGCGATCGCCGCCCTGCTCGGCGAGGAACTGGTCGTCGATCCCCGCGAGGTGGCCAAGATGCGGGAGTTCTTTGCCCGCCTGGGCCGGACCATGACGCCGAACAACGAACGGCAGGCAATGTTTCCGCCGTCCGCCTCCGCCCTGCCCAACCCGGAGGGCACCGCGCCCGGCCTGATGGTGGAGAAGGACGGCCGGTACCTGTTTGCTCTGCCCGGCGTGCCGGTGGAACTCGAACGCATGATGCGGCGGGAGGTCGAACCCAGGCTGCGCGCGGTCACCGGCGCGGTTCCCCTCTTCTCCCGGACCCTCCGCCTGGTGGGGATCGGTGAATCCGCCATGGCCCAAGCCGTGGCCGATCTGATCGAGGAAGGACGCGCCCCGACGGTCGCCCCCTACGCCAAGCGGGGCGAGACGCGCTTGCGGTTGACCGTGCGCGCGGAGGACAAAGATCAGGCGGCGCGGATGATCGCCCCGGTGGAGGCCGAGATCCGGCGGCGGCTTGGGCGCCACGTCTTCGGCGCCGACGACGATACCCTGGAGGCGGTCGTGGGCGCGCTCCTATTGGAGCGGGGCCTGACCCTGGCAACCGCCGAGTCTTGCACCGGCGGCCTGATCGGCCATCGTCTGACGAGCGTCCCCGGCAGTTCCGCCTATTACCGCGGCGGCGTGGTCGCGTATGACAATGCCGTCAAGACCGGCCTGCTCGGCGTACCCGAGGCCGTGCTGGCCTCCTATGGCGCGGTGAGCGAGGAGACGGCCGCGCGTATGGCCGCGGGCGCCAGGGACAGGCTCGGCGCCGATGTGGGTCTCGCCACGACCGGCATCGCCGGCCCCGGCGGGGGGACCGAGACCAAGCCGGTCGGCCTGGTCTACCTGGCGCTGGCGGCGCCCGACGGCACGCGGGTAAGGCGGCAGCAATTCCCCTGGGACCGGAGCGGCAACAAGGAGATGGCGGCCCAGGCGGCGCTGGCGATGGTGTGGGAGTGGGCGCGCGGGGGGGACGGGGAGTGGAGGAGAGCGGGAGTAGAGGAGTAGAGATGTGAAGGGGTGAACGGGTGTAAGGGTGAAGGGGTGACGCGGTTCGGGATTCATGATAGAGAGAGCAAGATGTGATACTTGCTTTGTGGTATAAGGGCAAAAATGCAACAGCTTTTCGCCAAGTCCACTCGTCCTACATCCCCAGCCATAAGTCCGCGTCACGACTAATGGCTGGGGACGTCGACCACGCGTGATTACCCGACATGCGCGCCATTTGGGCCGATAGTGGCCTTCCTGGCCGCTACGCGGGGATGATTGGAGGCAAAGTATGTCTGACAGCGTTCTGAAGGTAATTCCTATGGAGTCAAAATTCATGCCCACACAAGAGGCGCAAGATCGGGCTGAGGAGTTCTTTTCTTCGCTATTTCCTGAAGCAGATGAAATTAGTATAGATATTTCGGAAGAGGTCATCTTCGTTGATCAGGGCGAGAATCTTGAAAGGGTGCTATGTCCTGCTTGCGGTGCAACTCTGGAGATGGACTGGTGGGTTGAAGTAATGAATGTTGCAGCAGAAGGTAAATTCTCTATTCTTGATGTCCAGCTACCATGTTGTGGCCTAAAGACGACCTTAAATGATTTGCGATATGAATGGCCAGCAGGTTTTGCCAGATTTGTGATGGAAGCCAGAAACCCTGGTGCGTGTGAATTAGATGACCAATCGAAACAGCAATTAGAGTCTATCCTGGGCTGTAAGCTGCGTATTGTGAATGCTCTTTATTAAGCGATGCCATCCGTGGCAGTTGATTGGGTGGCGCGCACGAATCGGGTAATACATAGACGTATTTCTGAAGTTGAGGCCGAAGAGAAAAGGCAGGGTCCAGAGCGACCTTGTCTCATACCACGTTGGTATCACCAACCCACAAACCCTCAATTTCAGAAACACGCTGTTGAACGAAACCGCGATGCCACACCGTTATCTATGGAGTTTCAATCTCTCGTTTCCCGTTGTTGCCCCCGGCAATCAGAGCCGATCTTCGTGACAGCCATTTGAGCAAGAAGCCCTTTCCCACGGTTATTTCCCCATCCCGGACACACCACCCCCCTCCCCCAAGCCTCGTGGCCAGGCATCAGAATGAGCTATACGGTTTTACAAAAAAACGGCGGCGATAAGCCCCGCGCATCAAACCACCGCGCCGCCGCCATCCTACCCTTGCCGCGGCGGGGACAGATCACGGGCGTGTCCTTCGGGCCAATCGGTGTGCATGCATATCCCCGGGGCTTCGATTGAGAGATTGTAGCCCAGGTCGATGATCTGCGAATATGCGGCCAGAGCCTTTGATGGAGACCGGGATCGAAGGACTGATGGAGAGATGAACATTTTAAGTTTCCGCGGAGTCCATTTGAAGAAGGAGACGGTGGATTACAAAACCGATGCGGAGACAGACGGTTTGGTCCGCGGGTCTCGGTCCTGGATCCTGTCAGAGTTGCTAGATGATGGGAAGAATGATAACTATGGGAGTGAAAACCAATGAGAGTCCGACTAAGGTCCTTGCTCCTCTTGGTGTCCTTAATGACTGGCGTTGCCGGCGGCGTCTCTTCAAGCGCGCTGTCGCCGCCGCCTCTGGTTCCCTTTGAGACCGCGGACTGGTCTACACCGGCAAATAACATCGATGCCCTGGTCGAGGCCGAGTTGGCAAAAGAAGGACTCAAGCTCGGCAACCCCAGTTCCGACCAGGTGTTCATCAGGCGGATCTACCTGGATATGCTCGGCACTCTGCCTCAGCCCGAGGAGGCGGAGGAGTTTTTCAAAGATCGCCGTCCCGAGAAAAGGCGAATACTCATCGACTCCCTCTTTGACCGAGCGGAGTACGCCGATTACTGGTCCTTGAAATGGTGTGACCTGCTTAGAGTCAAGTCCGAGTTTCCCATCAACCTCTGGCCCAACGCTGTCCAGGCATATCATCGGTGGATCCGCGATTCTCTGCGGGATAACATGCCCTATGATGATTTCGCCCGTACACTCCTGACTTCAAGCGGCAGCAACTTCCGGGTTCCCCAGGTCAACTTCTATCGGGCAACCTCCGACCGTACTCCCCTGGGCATTGCCAAGGCTGTAACCCTCACCTTCATGGGCGCGCGGATGGAGAAATGGCCGGAAGAGCGGAAAGCCGGCATGGCGGCATTCTTTTCCGGAATTGCCTTCAAGAAGAGCCTGGAGTGGAAGGAGGAGATTGTCCTTCCCGATCCGGCCTTGTCGAAGCCTATAAAGGCTACGTTCCCCGATGGCGCCACCACCGTTATCTCCGCGGATACCGATCCGCGCCGGGTCTTTGCGGACTGGCTTATTACCCCCAAAAACCCCTGGTTTGCCAGGAACATCACCAACCGCATCTGGGCATGGACCATGGGCCATGGTATCATTCATGAGCCTGATGACATCAGGGTGGATAACCCCCCGGCCTGTCCCGAGCTCCTATCATACCTCGAGGGTGAACTCGTAAGATCCGGTTACGATCTGCGTCACGTATACCGCCTCATCTTCAACTCCCGCACCTACCAGCAATCCTCTATTATACCGCAGGCGGCGTCGGAACCGCAGACGGCGCGGTTCGCGCGGTATACCGTGCGCAGGTTGGATGCCGAAGTGCTCATCGACGCGTTTTGCCGGCTGGGCGGCGATGGCGAGAGTTACTCCAGCCCTGTGCCAGAGCCTTTCACCTACATACCGAATGAAAACCGGACAATCGCTCTGGCGGACGGGAGCATCACCAGTCCTTTCCTCGCCACCTTTGGCCGTCCCGCCCGTGATACGGGATTGGTATCGGAGCGCAATAACGAGCCATCGGATACCCAGCGCCTGTATTTGCTAAACTCCGAACAAGTACAGAGCCGGATCGAAAAGAGTCCGTATCTCAAGGCGTTGATTGCCTCGGCCAAGGGTAATCGCGCCAAACTGATAAACGGCACGTATCTTTTTCTCCTGTCCAGATACCCGACGGAAGATGAGATGCGCGTGGCGGATCGATATATGGTGAAGTCCGGATTAACGATCCAGCAGGCCGTAGCCGATCTGGCCTGGGCGCTCATTAACGGCAAAGAGTTTCTGTTTAGGCATTGACCTGAGGTCACGGATTCAGGATTGAGGAAGGGAGATAAACCGAGGATGAAGACCGTGGCAATTAGGATCGCATTGTTATCCGCTTTGGTCTGTGCGCTCGTGGCTACTCCGGTAGTCCGGGCGCGGGCGTCGTCCCCCGCGCCCAAAGCCAAGGCGGTCATACAGATATGGATGTGGGGCGGACCTTCCCATCTGGACACCTTTGACCCAAAACCGGACGCCGGCTACGATTATACGGGCCCTCTCGATAAGGCCATCGATACGAATGTGCCCGGGATCAAGATCAACGCCATGCTGCCCATGCTGGCGCAACAGGCCGACAAATACTCCATCATCCGCGGCATGACCCACGGAATTAGCGCCCACGAGACCGCAGCTTACATGATGCAGACGGGTCACGCGCCGGGAACCGGCGTGGTATACCCGTCCGCCGGCGCCATCGTGTCGTACTTCAAGGGCTATCGTGCCGGGTATAAGGGACTCATTCCGCCATACATAGTGCTCACCGAATTGCAGGGCCGCTTTGCGGAAGAAGGCTTTCTGGGCCCCCTCTACAAGCCCTTTGCGACAGGGGGCGATCCGAATCAACAGATCTTTACCGTCAGCGGCATTATTGCCAAGGGAATAACCGACAAAAGGCAGCAGGACCGCCGCCAACTCTTGCACGCTCTGGACACTCTGGGCGAGGCCATACCGGAACACCCCGATTTTAAACTCATGGACCAATACGAGGATAAGGCATATGAGCTCATCCTGGGCGAAACCCGCAGAGTATTCGACCTGTCCGAAGAGCCTAACGAGATCCGGGACAGGTACGGGCGGAACAAATTTGGCCAATCATGTCTGCAGGCCAGGCGACTGGTAGAGCGCGGGGTGCCCTATCTGACCATCAACTACAACGGCTGGGACTCCCACAAGAATCATTTTCCGACCATGAACACGAAACTGCCGGAGTTCGACCGGGCCGTGTCCGCCCTCCTCCAGGATCTCTCAGATAGAGGCCTGCTGGACTCCACCATCGTCTGGGTAGGGGGCGAGTTCGGGAGGACACCCAATGTACTCTGGGAAGCTCCGTGGAATGGAGGCCGAAACCATTACGGCAACGCTTTCAGCGTGATCTTGGCCGGCGGGGGGTTCCGGGGCGGCCGCGTGGTGGGCGCTACCGATGCCAGGGGTGAAAGGGTGGTCGAGCGCCCTGTCTACCCGCAGGACCTGATCGGCAGCATCTTCGAACTCCTGGGCATAGACCCCGATGCTCCGCTGCCAAACCCCCTGGGGCTGGACCTCAGAGTCATGCCCTCCACGGGTGACGAGCCAGGCAAGGGCCGATTAAGAGAGATTATGTAAGAGGAGGGTTCGGCCATGAAGCGTTTCCGACCCATTCATTTCCTCGTTCTGTCGTCGATGCCGATCCTCGCGGGACTGGTAGCCATGTCAATACCGGCGCTGGGAGCCGGTCCCTATCTCGCCTATGTTTACCCCGCCGGAGGACAGCAAGGCGCCACCTTTTCCGTCACCATCGGCGGTCAAAGCCTCAGGGGAGTTACGGCGGCGGTGATTAGCGGCGACGGCGTCAAAGCCTCGGTCGCAGGATATGTCCCGGCCGGCGGTCCCTTAAACGTCGCCCAACAGGATGCCCTGGGGCGGATGATCGATAATCTGATCGGTATCGCTTCGGGAAAGAAGAACAAGGAGCCCGTCGCCGGTACGGTAAGACTGCCGGATCTCCCGGATCTGCGAAATCTCGACCAAAAGACCGTGCAAGAGCTAAGGGAGCTGAAAGATAAATACCTGAACCGCAAGAAGCGCCCCCAGCCTCCCATGGCGGAAGAGGTTACGCTTCAGATCACCATTGATGCCAAGGCATCTCCAGGAAACAGGGAGCTCCGGCTCCTTACCGCCAACGGGTTCAGCAATCCAGTGGTCTTCCAGATCGACAGCCTGCCGGAGTTCAGGGAGCCGGAGGCCTCGGTTGACAAGAGCAGCGACCATCTTTCCGCGACCTTATCCGGTGTGCCGGTGGTCCTCAACGGGCAGATTATGCCCGGAGACGTAGACCGATACTCCTTGCCGTTACGCCGCGGTCAAAAGCTAATCGCTCTGGCTTATGCGCGGACTCTCATTCCGTATCTGGCTGATGCCGTACCCGGATGGTTTCAGGCTGTCCTGGCCTTGTACGACGCCGAGGGTAGAGAGCTTGCTTATGTCGATGACTGCGGGTATGACCCCGACCCCGTTCTTACCTTCGAGGTACCGGAGGACGGGAGGTATCTCCTGGAGATCCGCGATTCCATATACAGAGGCAGAAGAGACTTTGTCTATCGCATCGCCGTGGGGGACGCCTCTCTCCTGCAGGCAATGCTCCCCTCCGGCAGCCGGGGAGGCGTACAAGTAGGCGGCGGTAAAGTCAAGAACGGGGCTTCGTCCGCCGAAGCCCACCCCTTCCCCTCATGGAGTTCATTGCCGATGGTGGCGGAGAAAGAGCCAAACGATACAGGCCGGCTGGCATCCGCCCTCTCCCTGCCCCAGACCGTGCGGGGCAGCATATCAAGGGCTGGAGATATCGACTATTATCGGTTCACCGGCAAAGCCGGCGATGAGATTGTCGCCGAGGTACTGGCGCGACGAACAGGCTCTCCCCTGGATTCGCTGCTGCGTTTGGTGGATGCAAACGGAACGGTCCTGGCATGGAACGATGATAGCATGGACAAGAGCGCGGGGCTCTTGACGCACCATGCCGATTCTTACATCAGATACCGCCTGCCGGTGACCGGTACATACACACTGCAGGTCTCCGATGCGCAACGGCACGGTGGTGAAGATTATACCTATTCCTTGCGCATCAGTCCGCCCATGCCTGATTTTGCCCTCTGGGTATCGCCCTCGGCTTCAAGCATCGCCACGGGAAACACGGCCGTCATTACTGTGGATGTATTAAGAGCCGATGGTTGGGACGGCGAAATAGAAGTGGCGCTGAAGGGGGCGCCGGCAGGATATTTCCTGGGCGGCGCCAAGATACCTCCCGGCCGTGACCAGATACGGATGACCTTAACAAAGCCTGTCAACAAACTTGAGCACATTCAGCTGGAGGGTCGAGCCGTAATCGGCGGGAAGACGATAACCCGTCCCGTCCAGCCCGCCGACCGGATGATGCAGGCCTTTGCCTACTACCATCTGGTACCCTCCGCCAATAGCAAGATCGCCGTGATCCGCAACAGTAAAAGCGCTCCGTCGATGAGCCTGTCCGTAAATGGAACCATCCAGATCCCGGCCGGAAAGACGGTCGAGGTCAGGTGTACGATCGCACCCATGCCCACCGCACCCGTCCGTCTGGAGCTCAGGGAACCTCCGGCAGGCGTATTCCTCAAGGAGACCCGGTGGCAGCCCGATGGTCCAGTGCTGGTGTTGGCCGCCGATGGCAAGTATACGGGCTATGCCGACAACCTCATCGTCGAGGCCTTCATCGATACGGAGACACCCGGCAAAGATGGTGGCCCTGCAACGAAGAAGAAGGTATCCATAGGTGTTTTACCGGCCATACCTATAAAGATTGTACCGTAGAGATGTAAGTGGAATCGACGGCAGTGAGCGGTGGACCTGGCGCTACTGGGCAAGGGACTGTGCCGGCTCACCGGCCAAACGGACGGACTCTACGCGGTAGTGAAGCTTCCCGGCTGGGATTTCGACGGAAATTTCCTGGCCGGGCTTTTTTAAGAGCAGCGCCGCGCCCAACGGCGAGATGTAAGAGATTTCATCCCCGCTGCCGCTGGTCTTAAAGGGATGCTGAATGCGATAGTTGAGTTTCTCGCCGGATTTCAAGTCAACGACCGACACCTCGCTACCGACAATGACAAACGGTAGCGCAATGCCCGCGCGCGTGCCCTCCGATCCAGCCGAGCCGTCCACGGGCTTCTCGTCGACCTTGAGCTTGCCGATCAGTTCGTTCATGCGCAGCAGGTAGCGATCGAGCGACGCGCGCATCCGCTCCCGTTCCTCGTCGGGCTTTGGGAAACACATGTCCAGGACATATTCCTTTTCGTCCTCCACCTTGACCAGATGCGCCAAGATCATATCAAAAGCAGCTTTCTGCAAGGACAGAGACATCCGGACACCCCCCGATCAAGACATTAACTGGAAAGGCCTCAAAAAAAAGACAAGCGACACTTCGCGCAGGGGCGAAATGCCGTTCATTGATATGTTAACAGATTTGTAAACCGTTGTCAATAAGGATCGGCATGCGCCTCCTGCTCCGTGCGCATGGACCGGTTACTGCGGGCGGGGAAGGCTCGCGCACTGAGAGGTGAGGCCAAGCACCGTCATTGCAGGTTATGGGCGCCGGCTCGTCGAAAGGATTTTCCGAAGAATATCACCCGAGCCTACCGCGACTTTCTCAAAGGATGTGACATCTTGACCGCATCAAGAGCGGATGCCGTTCTTTCCCCGGACTCCCTCCGCCTCTTCGTGGCCCTCTGGCTTCCTGAGGCCCTGGCCAAGGCCGCCCTGTCGCGTCTCGCACTCCTGCGCCGGGACGGCAGGGGGGTGCGTTGGGTCCGGCCGGACCAACTGCACCTGACGCTCAAGTTCCTCGGCGAGACCCCGGCGGCGTTCCTGCCCGAGATCGAGCGGGCGCTCGCCGGGGTGGCGGCGGCGTCAACGTCCTTCGCCCTCGATCTCGAGGCGGGCGGCGTCTTTCCGCCGTCTGGCCCCCCCCGGGTGGTCTGGCTCGGCGTCAGTCCCGCCGCAAAGCTCGTGGAACTGGCCGCCCGGGTCGAGCAAGCCTTGCAGCCGCTGGGTTTCGATCCGGAGACGCGGCCGTTTCGCCCCCACCTCACGCTCGGCCGGGCCGAGCCCGGGGCCGTCTTTGACCGGGCTTTGCTGGCCCGGCCGTTGGCGGCGCAGCCGGAGACGATCGCGGCCTTGTCCCTGGTCCAAAGCCAGCTGAGACCGGGGGGATCGGTCTACCGGACGGTGGCGGAGTGGAAGCTGGGTTAACAGACGGCGGTGTGGTAAACCCCATGGCCGCCCACCCGCCCCGGTCGCAGTTGCCGCGAACCGCGACGACGGGGGCGATACCCCTCAGCGCCTCGAGCACTTCAAGTCCCCCGACATCCCCGGCGTGCAGTATGAGTTCTGCGGAAGCGAGCGCCGCCAGCGCCTGCGGGCGCACGAGCCCGTGGGTGTCGGAGATTACGCCGATGGTACGGCAGTCCACCTGAGTTTCCCTTTCGAACGTTTGTCTTTATTATTGGCGCGTTCTTGCGGGACAACAAAGCGCAGAAAACGCCCGGCTAACCGAACCACGAGCGACGAGGGACGGGCGGCCACGAGCGACGAGCGACCAGCGACGAGAGGATTTCCCCCCCGCCCCGGCGAATCTTCACCGAGCGGATAGTTCGCGATTGACGGGCGGACATGCCTTTGCTATACTAAAAATCACACGAACAGGTGTTTGCCCGAAAATGGGGGAGGCGAGAGCGGTTGCCCGAAAAAGCGGAGAAACATCAACTGAACGAGAAACAAAAGGCCTTGGAGTTGGTGCTGGGGCAGATCGAGAAGGAATTCGGCAAGGGCGCCATCATGCGCCTGGGCGAGGCGACGGCCAAGATGAGCATCGGGGTCATCCCCACGGGCGCGCTCACGGTCGACTTGGCCCTGGGGGTGGGGGGTATCCCCCGTGGAAGAGTGGTTGAGATCTACGGCCCCGAGTCATCAGGCAAGACCACGGTGGCCCTGCACATCGCGGCCGAAGCGCAGAAACTGGGCGGCACGGCGGCCTTCATCGACGCCGAGCACGCGCTCGACCCGTTATATGCACGCAAACTAGGCGTGGACATCGACAACCTCCTCATCTCCCAGCCGGACACCGGGGAGCAGGCGCTGGAGATCGCCGAGGCGCTGGTGCGCAGCGGCGCCGTGGATGTGATCGTGGTCGACTCGGTGGCGGCCTTGGCGCCCAGGGCGGAGATCGAGGGCGAGATGGGCGACGCCCACGTCGGGCTGCAAGCCCGCTTGATGTCGCAGGCTCTCCGCAAACTGACCGCGGCGATTAGCAAGTCCAATACGGTCGCAATCTTCATCAATCAGATCCGCGAGAAAGTCGGCGTGATGTTCGGCAACCCGGAGGTGACGCCGGGCGGCCGCGCCCTCAAGTTCTATGCCTCCGTCCGCCTCGAAGTGAGAAGGGTCGAGAGCATAAAGCAGGGTACCGACGTGGTCGGCAGCCGGACCAAGGTCAAGGTGGTCAAGAACAAGGTGGCGCCTCCTTTCAAGGAGGGGGAGTTCGACATCCTCTACGGCGAGGGTATTTCCAGAGCGGGCTGTATCCTGGACATGGCGACCGAGTTGAATATCGTGACGAAGAGCGGCGCTTGGTACTCGGTGGGTGAGACCAGGATCGGACAAGGCCGGGATAACGCGCGGGACTTTCTCAAAGCCAACCCCCAGATGCTTGCGGAGGTGGAAGCCAAAGTCTGTCAGGCGGTGGGGTTGGTGCGTATCCTGGCGCCGCAGCCCGAGGAGAAAGAGGCTGCTCCCGCAAAGGCTCGCGGTTGACCGATGGCCGCGCGTCAGCCTGCCGGTGTTACGGACGCGGCCTTGCGTCTCCTGGCGCGTCGGGCCTACAGTCGCCATGAGCTGGCCGGCCGCTTGTCGGCCAAAGGGTACGATCGGGCCGAGACCGACGAGGCCTTGGCGCGTCTGGTGGGCTGGGGTTATCTGGACGATCGGGATGTTGCCCGGCATGCGCTGGAGGATTGCCTGACGCGCCGGCCGCGCGGCCGGGAACTGCTCAGGCAGGAACTCCTGGCGCGCGGGATCTCTGATGCCATCGTGCAGGAGGTACTATCCAGCTATACGCGGAGCATCGAAGAAACGCTGGCCCAAAAAGCACTGGCAAGGTTGGGTTTGCCCTGGCCGCTCAAGCCTGAAGACAGGGGGAGGGCATGGCGCGCTCTAGTCAGACTCGGCTTCGCAGAGCCAACAATAGAGCGGATCTGCGGCGTTTCGGACCCTTGACACCCCCGGCCAAAAGCGGTAGAATAGCGAATGGGGAAAGAACAGACAAGGCCGAGTTCTTGCTCGGCTTTGTTTTATGTCGGAATAAGTCGAAGGAGGTGTAAACTATCGGGGCTATAATAATGTATGTTCTCCTGTTCATCGCAGGTGGAGCTATTGCCTACGTTATCTTGCGCCTAACCGGGATGGCGCAGTTAAATGCGGCACAGGAACGCGCCAGGGAAATCGTGGAGGATGCAAAGCACGAGGTTGAGGCAAGAAAGCGCGAAGCCCTGTTGGAAGCTAAGGAAGAAGCCTTACGCGTCAAGAACGAGCTCGAAAGGGAGATAAGGGAGCGGCGCAACGAAAGCCTTCGGCTTGAACGGAGACTCCTGCAGAAAGAGGAGTCGCTGGACCGCAAAGCGGAGCAGATCGAAAAAAAGGAAGAATCGTTGAGCAAGAAAGAGGCGGAATGCGACCGGCTCAAGAACGATTTGCAGGAGATGTACGCCAAGCAACGCCGGGAACTCGAACGTATTTCGGGTTTGACGGGAGATGAAGCCCGGCATATTCTCTTGGCGGACGTCGAACGGGAAATCGGCGCGGAGATCGCGCAAAAGATCAAGGAACTCGAGGTACGCGCCAAGGAAGATAGCGATCGGCGGGCGAGAGAGATCATCTCCCTCGCGATTCAACGTTGCGCCGGCGACCATGTCGCCGAAGCCACCGTTTCGGTGGTAGCCCTGCCGAACGACGAGATGAAGGGACGCATCATCGGCCGTGAAGGCCGCAATATCCGCGCACTGGAGACACTGACCGGCATCGATCTGATCATTGACGATACGCCCGAAGCCGTCATTCTTTCCGGGTTTGACCCCGTGCGGCGGGAAGTCGCCCGGGTCGCCCTGGAGAAGTTGATTGCCGATGGCCGCATTCATCCGGCCCGGATCGAGGAAATGGTCGAGAAAGCCCAGAAGGAAGTGGAGAACGTCATCAGGGAGGAAGGCGAGCGCGCCACATTTGAGACCGGTGTGCACGGCCTCCATCCCGAGCTGGTGAGACTCCTCGGGCGTCTCAGGTTTCGTACCAGTTACGGCCAGAATGTCCTCAAGCACTCGATCGAGGTCGCGCATCTCGCGGGCATGATCGCCGCGGAACTCGGCGCGGACGTTGCCAGCGCCAAGCGGGCAGGCTTGCTGCATGACATCGGCAAGGCGGTGGACCATGAGGTCGAAGGCCCCCACGTGACCATCGGCGCGGATCTGGCGCGCAAGTACCGGGAATCTTCCCATATCGTGCAGGCGATTGCCGCGCACCATGGTGATGTCGAGGCCAATACGGTGGAGGCCGTCCTGGTTCAAGCGGCGGATGCGGTCTCGGCGGCGAGACCGGGAGCGCGGCGGGAGACGCTGGAGACCTATATCAAGCGGCTGCAGAAACTGGAGAGCATCGCCGACTCCATCGAAGGCGTGGATAAGGCGTATGCCATTCAAGCGGGCCGCGAGATCAGGATCATGGTCCGGCCGGAAAAAATCGATGACTTGAACGCCGTCCGTGTCGCCCGGGAAGTAGCAAAGAAGATTGAGAGCGATATGGAATACCCCGGGCAGATCAAGGTCACGGTCATTAGAGAGACACGCGCGGTGGATTATGCCAAATAGCAGGCAGGATTCTTCCGGTTAATAAAGAAGTAATCGGGAGGAGCAACTTCGCGAGACGGCGGGTATAATCGAAGTGGGCGGAGGGACCGGACCGGGATCCGTTCGGACCGCAAGATGCAAACCCCACTTGGGAGCAGGGGAGGGAGGCCGCATGAAGGGGATCTTCTGGAAGGAAGGCGAATCATTCACCAACAGTATGAGCCTCATCGTCTCGCTGCTGGTGCGATATCCCGGGATTGCCACAATAAGCTTTGATCCCGGCCAAAAATCCCTCCAATTCACCTTCGTGATCGCCAGGCCTTTGACCCCGTCGGAGTTCAAGACTTTTGGCCAGACCGTCAGGGACAGCCTGGAGATGGTGGCAAACCTGAACGGCCGCGTGCCGAGCCTCCTTGAGTTGAGCCTTTCAAGCTACGAAGGGATGTCGTTCCTGGAAATCAAGCGTGACATCGACAGCTTGATGCCCGAGGAGATCTCGCTCCTCACGGCCATGATCGACCAAGCCTACGAAAGGGAACTCATCCGGGAACAGGATGATGCGCTCGAGGAGGAAGACCGGGTCATCCAGGAGGAAATGATCGAACACATGCTGGAGGACCTCAAGGATTCACGTCCGGAAAAAAAGCTGATTGGTTTTAGGGAAGAAGGCCGCGTGATGGTCTTCAACCGGGCCAGTTTTCAAAAATGACCTGCCGCGGCAGGTCTTTTTTTACACCGTCTTTGAGGTCTATCGCATCTCATTTAGGAGGTCAAGGATTTGCGCCTTCTCTTTCTAGGTGACGTGGTCGGTAAACCGGGGCGGCGGGTCGTGCGGGCGGTGTTGCCCGCTCTGCGCGAGGAAGGCCGTTACGATGTGGTGGTCGCCAATGCCGAGAACGCCGCCGGCGGTTTCGGGCTGACCCCGAGCGTGGCCGCGGAGTTGTTCGACGCCGGGGTGGACTTTATCACGCTCGGCAACCACGCTTTTGCCAACCGGGAAGTAATGCCCTTGCTTGATACGGAGCCGCGCGTCCTCCGCCCCGCCAACTACCCCCCCGGTGCGCCCGGCCGGGGGCAGGTCGTTTTTACGCTCAAAGGCGGGCTCCGCCTGGGGGTGCTCAATCTCCTCGGCCGTGTCTTTCTCGAACCACTGGATGATCCCTTTGCCCTCGCCGAACGGGCGCTGCCCGGCCTGCGCGAGGCGACGCCGTTCGTCATCGTTGACTTCCATGCCGAAGCGACTTCCGAAAAGATCGCTTTTGGCTGGTTCGCGGACGGTTTGGCCAGCGCCGTGGTTGGCACGCATACGCACGTACAGACCGCCGACGAACGGATTTTACCGGGAGGAACGGGGTTCATCACCGATGTCGGTATGTGCGGCCCGACCGACGGCGTCCTCGGCGTGGATCGCGCGCTGGTCCTGCACAAATTCAGGGCGCAGCTCCCCGTCAGATTCGAGACGGCGTCCGGTCCGTCAGCCCTGGCCGCCGTTGGCTTGGAGTTCGATACGGAGGGACGCGCCATCTGGATCGGGCGCCTGCAGGTCAGGCCGGGAGAGTCGGATTAACCCCCACGGCGTGCCAGGACACAAAAGAAAACCCGGGCCACGGTCCCCCCGCGACGAGCGGCGTTTTTTGGGCGAAAAAAGGAGCCCGGCGGGCAAGGTACATCAATACTCCCGGGCGTCATATTTGTACTTATATACTTCGTCCTTCGTACTTAGTCCTTCGTAGTTCGTACTTAGTACTAATCATTGGGGGCTATGCCTTGCCCTGGGTGCCGATTGTGGATGGTCATGCCGATACACTCAGTCGCCTTGATTCCGAGTGCCGTTCGCTCGGCGAGGCAAGTACGCGAGGCCAGTCCGATCTGGGACGCCTCTTGCGCGCCGGCGTATCACTCCAGATCTTGGCAATCTGCGTCGAATCGGCCATGGATGCGGAGGCCGGTTTGCGGCGGCTCCTGGCGTTGATCGATCGCTTCTATCTGGACCTGGCCGGCCATGCCGAGGCAAGGTTGGTCGGCGCCAAAGCTGATCTGGATTGGCTCGGGCCGGAACGGGTCGGGTTCATGCTCGCGATCGAGGGTGCGGATCCGTTGGGGAAAAGGCCGGAACTCCTGCGCATCTTGCACCGTCTGGGCGTACGCATGCTGGGATTGGTCTGGAACTGGCGGAACGAATTCGCCGCCGGGGCGATGGCCCCGGACGGCGGCGGCCTGACCGGGGTTGGGCGTGAACTGATTGGCATTGCCGAGGCAACAGGGATCGTCGTCGATCTGGCGCACATAAATCGCCAAGGCTTCTGGGATGTTTTGGAGACAGCGACCAAGCCGATTGTTGTGAGTCATGCCAATGCCCGGGCTGTCTGCGAACACCCCCGTAACCTGGATGACGACCAATTGCGCGCCCTGGCCGCGGCCGGAGGCGTGGTGGGCGTCAATCTGTACCCTCCCTTTCTCACCAATGCTTCCAGGGCGACGGTGGACGATATCCTACGGCACCTCGACCACCTGCTCCGCGTGGCCGGTCCGGAGTCCGTCGGGTTCGGGCTTGATTTTGACGGCATCGAGACCACGCCCGTCGACCTCCCGGATATCGCCGCCTTGTCTGTACTTCTCCGCGCCATCGATCGCCTCGGTCTTCCCCCGCCGGTGCGTAAGGGGCTTCTCGGCGGCAACTGGCTGCGGATCCTGCGCCAGATCCTGCCATAGTACCAAACCCCGGCAGCTCTTGCCGCTAATTGCTTGCAGGTACCAGCCCGCGCGCAGAGAAAGATGCTCCGTTGACGGAATTAAGCATATAGCTGCCGTTGACGGGGAGTGGCGCGGATGTTGACCGGGAAAACAGTCAGGCTTCGCCCGTTCCACCGGAGCGATCTGCCCAGCATGGTCCGGTGGAACAACGATCCCGAGGTCGAGTACTTCGTCGACTGCGATCTGCCGAAGGATCTGCACGCCTGCGAGATTTGGTTTGCGGACAACATCCCGAGCCGGGACTACCGCCTCTTTGCCTTGGAGGATGAGAACGGCCGCTTGATCGGGGATCTCGAACTCGATCACATCTCCTGGCGTACAGGCGAGGCTGAACTCAGGATACGGATTGGCGAGAAAGACTACTGGAACAAGGGTTATGGCACAGACGCCGTCAGCACCCTCCTCGAAATGGCTTTCGGCGCCATGGACCTGCGTCGCATCTACTTGAGAGTCTACCGGTTCAACCGGCGCGCCATCAAGTGTTATGAAAAATGCGGCCTTCGCAAACAGGGCGTGCTGCAGAGAAAGAACAGCAGGGGATCTGAATGGAAAGACATCGTCCTCATGGCCATCGAGCGCGATTGCTGGCTGAGCAGGCGCGAGATCGCGTCCAGCCGCGCGGAGTCGACGAATTGACATTCGTATGGGAAATTGCGCCCCAATAAGGTCGTCGGCCCGCCAAAGCTGGGCAAAGAGGAATTCACCCTCAGCCGTCGAAAGAACATACCTTGCACGACGTTGATGGGGAGTGGTCATTCTTGCCAGGCAAGCCCATACGTATTCTAGTCGCGGACAATAACAAGGATCTCTGCGCCGCGCTCAAGGAACACATCGAGCTCCAGGATGATATGGAACTGGCGGGACTGGCTTACGACGGACTCGAAGCACTTGAGCTGGCTTCGGCGACCTTGCCCGACATCATCGTCCTGGATATAACCATGCCCTATCTGGATGGGATTGGCGTTCTCGAGCGGCTTGGCCAACTCGACCTCGACCCGCGGCCCAAAGTCATCATCCTGACCGCTTTTGAGCAAGAGAGCATGATCCAACGCCTGATCGGGCTCGGTGCATCCTATTACATGGTCAAACCGTTTGACGTCAATACCCTGTTTGAGCGAATCCGCCAGTTCTCGCGCGCCAAGGATTCGCAGGCAAACGTCTGGGAGGAGAGACACGAAGCCCGCCCCCGCGCCCGGGAGAAAACAGTCACGGAGCTCGAACTCGAGGTCAGCAAGCTCTTTCATGAGATGGGGATCCCGGCCCATTTCCGGGGCTATGCCTATCTGCGCGACGCCGTAATCATCGCGGTCAGAGAGGTGGAGGTCTTGGGCAATATCACCAAGAATCTTTACCCCAGGATCGCGGAGAAGTACCGTTCGACCACGAGCGGGGTGGAATCCGCCATCAGGCATACGATCGAGATCGGCTGGCAGCGGGGGAATCCAGACTTCATGGATAGGTTTTTCGGATACTCGACCGACAACGGGCGTGGACGCTTCCCGACCTCGGCGTCGTTCATCGCCAAGGTGGCGGACAAACTACGCCTGGAATCACGCCTCGCCTGACGTCCGCGGGAGGAAACGCCCGTCCCAGCAAGGGGCGGGCGTTTTGGTATCACTGGAGATATGATAACCGGGGAATCGCAGGTTTTCACCCCCTGATCTTCACCGCCTTTGGTCCTTGCGCGGCCGCAAAACGCATCCCCAGGTGGAGAGGTGGCTTTTTTGCCATACCGATAAGGAGGAATATCCCCGGGTTTGCGCAGAATAACCAGTGTCAACAGCGACTTCGGAGGGGAGCGAACATCAATCTGGTAGGTTTGAGCCGGGAGGAATTGCGGGCGCTCGTAACCCGGCTGGGGCAACCCGAATACCGTGCCGTCCAGCTCATGGACTGGCTCTATGGCCGCGGTGTAACCGAATTCGATCTGATGACCGATCTGCCGCAGGCACTCCGCCAGGGCCTACGGGAGCAGGGCGCCGCGATCGGGCTCCCGCGGGAAGCGGAGCGGTACGAGGCGGCTGATGCGACCATCAAGTTCGTTTTTGCCCTACCCGATGGGGAGCGGATCGAAAGCGTCTACATCCCCGAGGGGCCGCGGCGTACAGTCTGCGTTTCCACCCAGGCCGGATGCGGGATGGGGTGTTCCTTTTGCGCCACGGGCCGCGGCGGCTTCACGCGAAACCTGACCGCTGGGGAGATCGTCGGCCAGGTTATGAAGATCAGGGAACTGGTGCGGGAAAGACTGACCAACGTGGTGGCGATGGGCCAGGGAGAACCGCTGGCAAACTACGAGGCAACCGTGGCCGCGTTCCGGCTGCTCGGCGTGGATCATGGCTTAGGGATCGCCGCACGTCATCTGGCCATCTCCACGTGCGGGCTGCCGGATGGCATTGAGCGGCTGGCCGCGGAGGGGCGGCAATGGCAGTTGACGGTCTCGCTGCATGCCGCGCGCGACGAATTACGGAACGAGCTGATGCCGATCAACCGCCGTTTCCCCCTGGCCACGCTCAAGCAAGCCTGCCTGGGATACGTCCGAAAGACGGGGCGAAGAATAACCCTGGCTTACGTCTTGATCGCGGGCCTGAACGACCAGCCGGTCGACGCCAGCGGCGTCGCGGACTTTTGTCGCGGGTTACTGGCCCATGTCAATCTCATACCGTGGAATACCGTGCCCGGGGTGGCCATGATACCGCCAGACGACCGCCATGTGGCCGCGTTTCATCGGTGGCTGACCGATCGGGGCGTCAATGCCACCGTCAGGCGGCCGCGAGGAGCCGAGCTAGACGCGGCTTGCGGTCAACTCCGCGCAAGCCGGCTGGAGGTCCAGACTTGAAGCGTGTGTTGGGAAAGATGGAGAGATTGTTCGAGGGACTGGTCGATGGGATCTTCGGCCGCGGCGCCGATAGTCTGCCCGCGGGGATCCTGCGCCATCTGGCGGACGCTATCGAGCGGGAGGCGGTCACCAGAGGCGGAAAGCGTTGGGCGCCGTCCGACTGCCGTATTCTCCTGACTCGCGAAGCGATGCGCCTCGTCCTGCCAATCCAGGCGGCGTTGGAAGAGGAATTGCGCATGGCCTTGGCCCGTTTGGCCAACCAAGCGGGTCTGCATTTCTCCAGCCCGTTGCGGTTCAGATATGCCGTCGGAGACGGTGACGGCGTCGCCTTGCTCGGAACCAAGGTCTCTTTCGTCACCCCGCCCCCCGAGGAGGACAAAGAGGCGGCGGTCGAGGGCGGCGGCACCGCGCCGACCAAGATATTCCGCCGCGCGGCCGGCAAGCCCTCCCGGCGCGCTTGGTTGCGCGTAGAAGCCGGTCCCGATACCGGACGCGAGTTTCAGTTGATGCAGGGCCGGACGATCATCGGGCGCCACGCCGCCAATCACGTAATCCTTACCGATCCAAACGTCTCCCGGCAGCATGCGGCAATCGTCTTTGAACACGGCGGTTACGACCTGGTCGACCTGGGAAGCACCAACGGGACCTTTCTCAACGGCAAGCTGTCGATGCGACGTCGCTTGCGCAACGAGGACCGCATCAAGATCGGCCAGACCGTGCTGGTCTTTCATCATCAGCGCGTGCCATGAAATGAATCGCCGCCAGGGAGGTCGCCATGGGTTTTCTACTCTTCGCGGGACGCCTGGTTCTCTTGCTCGGCCTTTATGCTTTTACCTACGGAATTGCCCGCGAGATCTGGCGCGGGCTGCCGGATAAAGGGGTGGAGACATACGGGCTCCGTACGGTGCGTCTCAGTTTGCGTCAGGCCGCCGGCGCGGTTCAGGCCGATGGTAACGCCTGGCGCGAAGGCACTGAACGAGCGTTGCCTTTACCGGTCACCTTCGGCCGCCAAGCCGGCAACACCGTGAGGGTCGAGGATCCGTTCGTCTCCAGCTGTCACGCGGAGTTATCGACCGACGGGCCGTCATTGTGGCTCATCGACCGGGGAAGCAAGAACGGCACCTGGATCGGGCGGAAACGGCTGGCGCAGCCGGTAGAGGTCCTGCCGGGTACAGAGTTCAGGTTTGGAAGCACGGTAATCAGGCTTGAGGAGTGATCCCATGCGATTTGGGGTCCGATCCGAAAAAGGCCGCGTTCGGTCCAATAACCAGGATTCGTACGGGCACCGCGCCCGTCTATTCCTGGTGGCCGACGGCATGGGCGGGCATCGTGGCGGAGAAGTGGCGAGCCGGCTGGCGGTCGAGGCGATCCTGGCCGCCGCCGATGGGCACGACCCCTTGGCCGAACTACGCGCTGGTTTTGGGGCCGCCTACCGGGCGATCCTCGATCATGCCACGGCGCATCCGGAATGTGAGGGCATGGGTACGACCGTGGCCGCGGCGATTCTTACCGACGGCAGGGGATATCTTGCCCATATCGGGGACAGCCGCATCTACAGGTTTCGCGGCGGGAAGCTTGAACTCCTCACCCGGGACCATTCGTTGGTCGAAGAGATGGTTCGGCAAGGCACGCTAAGCGCGGAAGAGGCACGTTCGCACCCGCGGCGGAGCATCCTTACGCGCGTGTTGGGCACCGCCGAAGCCCCCCGCGTCGAATACGCCGAGATCGATCTCGCGCGGGGGGACATCATTCTGCTATGTACCGACGGTCTGACGGCCGAGCTCACCGAGGACGAGATCCAGAGCATACTGGCTTCCGGCGATGACCCCGCGGTCGACGCCGACCGCCTGGTCATGATGGCGGACGAACATGGAGGATCCGACAATATCACCGTCATCGTGGTGGAATATGGCGATTAGGCGGCCGAGGCCGCGGTTTTTGCTCATTCCCGGCGCCCTGGGGCTGGTGGGATTGGCGTTTCTTCTGCCGGCCGTGACGATGCCGGCCGCGCGCGGCATGTTCGCTCTGGCGGGGCTATCTTCCATGGCGGTATTGGCTGCCGCCCCCCTGGCCTTGGGCTTGTTTGGTCTCGCGCTCGACCGCGTCATGTATGCCGTGGTGATCGTCCTGGCCGGTCTCGGGATGGCCACCCTGACGCGGCTGCAGGCCGCCGACCCCGGGCTCGGCTCGGTGGTCCAGCGGCAGCTATTGGGGTTATGCTTCGGGACGATCGCCATGGGGGGCGGAGTCTTTTTCGGGCGCTCGTTGCTCCGGCTCTGTCATTACCGATATCTGTTGCTCTGCGCGGCGCTGATCTTCTTGGGGCTTACCATCCCCTTCGGCGAAGAGGCCGGCGGTTCCCGCGCCTGGTTGCGCCTGGGCCAGATACATGTGCAGCCGTCCGAACTGGTCCGGCCGGTAGTGATCTTCTTCCTTGCCAGTTATCTCGGACAGCATCAGCCGCTCTTGCGCGCCACGGGTCCGGATACGTTGCCCCTCTGGCGCAGGCGGTGGCTGCTCGGTCCGATCTTTGCCATGTGGCTCTTTTCCTTGGGCGCTCTCCTCCTGCAGAGCGACCTGGGCACGGCTTTTCTGTATTTCGCCGCTTTCCTGGTCCTGCTCTATCTGGCCAGCGGGCGCATGTCCTACCTGCTCGGAGGGGCGGGCCTCGGCGCGGTCGGCTGTCTTGCGGCGGCCCTCTCTTTTTCCCACGTGCGGGCCAGGTTCCTGGTCTGGCTGCATCCGATGGGTTTTGCCGACGGCGTGGGGTATCAGAACGCACGCAGTCTGTTTGCGTTGGCGTCCGGGGGACTGACGGGTGTCGGCCCCGGACGCGGGCTGCCTGAGATAACGCCGGCCGTGCATACGGACCTTATCTTTTCGGTCGTAGGCGAGGAGTTGGGCCTGGCCGGAGGAATCATCGTGCTGCTCCTCTATTTGGCCCTGGTTTGCAGGGGACTGGTCTTGGCTTGTCGAAGCCGGGACCGGGTCGGATACCTCTTGGGCGCGGGCTTATCGATCGCAATGGGCCTGCAGGTCATCTTGATCGTCGGCGGGACCACCGGCTTATTGCCCCTGACCGGTGTGACGCTGCCGCTTTTCAGCAGCGGCGGCAGTTCGTTGGTGGCGACGCTCTTCTCTCTGGGGGTGCAGAGCGGAATCGGTACGGCACGGGGGGGACGCGGAATTGCCGATTGAGGCCCGTAGACTCCTGGGCGTGTTATGCGGCGGCTATCTACTGCTCTGTATGGCTTTGGGCGTGATCCAGTTCGGGTATGGGGATGCGCTTGCGGGGGATCCGCGCAATCCAAGACTCCTGGTGCCCGAGCCCGCTACCAGGCGAGGAGGAATTCTCGCCCGCAATGGAGAAGTTATTTCCAGTGGGCCAGGTCCGATGGCTCGTGAATACAAGGTTGCGTCCCTCTGCCATACCGTCGGCTATGCCGACCCGCGCTTCGGCGCCAGTGGACTGGAGGCAGCCTTTGACACCGCGCTCGCGGGCAGAAACCCCCGCTCGGCATGGCACGCGTGGTTGTCCGAAGCGCGTGGAGAACACCGCCGCGGCGCGGATTTGCTGACCACAATCGACCTGGATCTGCAGGCGGCGGCCGCCGGGGCGCTGGGGCAACGGCGCGGCGCGGTTGTGGTTCTCGATGCCGTCGATGGCGATGTCTTGGCGTTGGTCTCCCAACCGGTTTTTCGCATCCCGCCGAGTCCGGGAAGCTGGGCGCGAGATCGGGCCCGTACGGACGCCCCTTTTCTTAATCGGGCTCTCCAGGGACTCTACCCGCCGGGATCCGTTTTTAAGATTGTCACCGCCGCCGCCGCACTGCGCGCCGGCCTTGGCGGCTTGGCGGTGGATTGCGGCGGGGCGATCGTCCAAGATGGACGCCGGATAAACGAGGCCGGCCAAAAGCGCCATGGCCGCGTGGATCTGCGCCGGGCGTTGGCGCTCTCGTGCAACGTTTTCTTTACCCGCCTGGGCGCCGGCGTGGGCGCGGTACCATTGACCAGCCAGGCCCGGGCGTTAGGCCTCGGAGCCGCGCCGCCATTTGCGCTCGGGACGACGTCGGGGTCCTTTCCCCGGCCGAGGTCGCGGGCGGAATTGGCTGAAGTGTCGATCGGCCAGGGACGCACCCTGGTCAGTCCGTTGCAGATGGCTCTGATCGCTTGCGCTGTGGCCAATGACGGCGTCATCCCCCGCCCCCGATTGGTGCGTGCGGTCAATTACTCGGCGCGCGATCGCGATGAGGATAGACCGCGCGTTTGGCGGCGGGCGTTGCGCCCCGATCACGCCAGGATTCTGAGAGACGATCTTGTCGCGGCGGTGAGGCAAGGCACGGGTCGCGCGGCCGCGGTCGAGGGCCTTACCGTCGGAGGTAAGACCGGGACGGCCGAGGCGCCTGGCGGCCCTCCGCATGCCTGGTTTGTCGGATTTGCTTTTATCAGGGAAAGAAAGCTGGCCATCGCGGTGGTTGTTGAGCACGGAGGCAGCGGTGGAACGGTGGCGGCGCCGATTGCCGCCGCTGTCTGGAGAGCGACGGCCGGGGGTGCGACGCGTTGATCGGGACGGTTCTGAGCAATAGGTACAGACTGGACGCCTTGATCGGGGAAGGCGGCATGGCGCTCGTCTATAAGGCCGAGTGCTCCCTGCTGCAGCGTCCGGTGGCCGTCAAAATACTACGACCGCAGTTCGCCACGGACGTTGAGTTCGTGGAGAGATTCAGGCGCGAGGCGCAGGCCGCCGCACGTTTGTCCCATCCTAACGTGGTCAACGTCTACGATGTGGGACAGGACCACGGCCTCAACTATATCGTCATGGAGTACGTGAGCGGCGAGAACCTAAAGGATCTGATCAAAAAAGAGGCGCCGTTCACGGCCGCAAGGACCCTCAACATCGCGCGGCAGATTTGCGAGGCTTTGCAGCACGCGCATCAAAACAACCTCATCCACCGGGACATCAAGCCGCACAACATCTTGATCACTCCGGACGGGCGTGTGAAGGTCACCGATTTCGGTATCGCCCGGGCGGCCAGCGCCAGCACATTGACGCAAAGCGGTTCCGTTCTGGGGTCGGTCCAGTATTTCTCGCCGGAGCAGGCCAAGGGTGCGCCGGCTGGTGTGGCATCCGACCTTTATTCCCTTGGTTGCGTGATCTACGAGATGTTGACCGGAACGGTACCGTTCAAGGGCGAGAGCCCGATCGCCATCGCGCTCAAGCATTTGCAGGAGCAACCGCCTCCGCTGCATGAGTTGCGCCCCGGGTTATCGCCGGCCATCGAGGCTCTGGTGGCGCGCTCATTGGCCAAGGATCCGTCCTTGCGGTTTCCATCCGCGAGCGCGATGCTCAGGGAGATACAAGCCGCCCAGGGACAGGGTGAGGCGGGCATCGGACAACAGGATATCGATCTACCAACACAGGTTATACCCGCTTTGGCTGGCGCCAAACCGCGTGATCGCCGTCCGCTCTGGGTGCTGCTGGGACTCACCGCCTTTGCGACCCTTGCCACGGCGGGTTTTATTTGGTGGCTGTTATTCTGGTCGGTTGAAGAGCCGATCAGGGTCCCAACCTTGGTAAGGCTGAAGATTGAGAGCGCGCGGGAGAAGGCAAGCGAAGCGGGCTTCCGTTTGCAGGAAGTATGGCGCAATGCGGACGAACTCCGGGGGACCGTGCTCAGGCAGGACCCCGAAGCCGGGATCACGGTCAGGGCGCGTACCATCAGGGTCTGGATCAGCCGCGGACCGGAGGAGGTCGAGGTGCCTGACCTGAGGGGAATGATTCCGGAAGAAGCGCGCACGGCCTTGGAGGATCGCGGCCTCGAATACGTGGAAGGCGATAGACAACGCAGCGAGACGGTTGACGAGGGACTAGTCGCCGGGCAGACACCGGTTCCCGGGGAGCGGGTCGCCCGCGGCAGCCAGGTCTTGGTCAACCTGAGCCTCGGCAATAGGTTCGTTCTGGAGGATTTCCGCGGCCTGCGCGTGGAGGAAGCAATCGCGCGTCTCAACGAGCTGGAGGTCAGCTACCAGGAGTTTGCCGTGGCATCTGACGAGCCGGCGGGGACGGTTGTCGGCCAATGGCCGTCACCCGGGGATTCGAAACCGTTAGGGACCATTGTTCGCTTGGAAGTATCAAACGGGCAACCGCCGGCGATTGTCCAACCCTGAGGCGTCCCGTGCCGGCAAGCGCCCATCTCCCGCATGTCGCTCTATATAGGGGAGGCCGGTGTTCTTTGCCCGAAGGCCGGGTCGTGCAATGTGTGGGCGGATTCCAAACCGTGCTGACCCCCGAGGCAAAGACCATCGTCTGTACGGCCCGGGGGAGGATCAAGAAGAGCCAGGGCGAGATCGTAACCGGCGACCTGGTCCTCTATGAGAACGGCCCCGAGGCGGCGGTAATCGAAGCCGTCTTGCCCCGGCGCAATATCCTGCGCCGGCCGGTGGTGGCCAATGTCGACCAAGCCGTCCTGGTCTTTGCGTTACGCGATCCAATGCCGAACGACCTCTTGATCGATCGGTTCCTGGTTTCCATTATGGCGGCAGGTTTGCCGGTCCTGCTCTGCTTCAACAAGGCCGATCTCGTCGGGGCAAAGGAAGCGGAGGCACTGGCGGGCCGTTACCGGGAGATAGGTTTCCGTGTCGTTCTGACCAGCACGGTGGCAAGAAAGGGACGCCACAAACTGCTCGCGGAGCTTTACGGGCTGACCACCGTTTTCTGCGGGCCCTCCGGGGTCGGCAAATCCGCGCTGTTGAACATGGTCAAACCAGGCTTAACCTTGACGACGGGAGAGGTCAGCGCGAAGATCAAGCGCGGGCGCCATACCACCCGGACGGCCCGACTCATCCCGATCGGGCGCCAAGGATACGTCGTCGATACGCCGGGCTATACGCAGGTGGATCTGGCCGGCGTGGACTCCCAGCGGCTCCTTGGTTGCTTTCCCGAATTGGCATCGCGTACCGGTGCATGCAGATTCGACGGGTGCCTTCACCTGGCCGAACCAGGCTGTTCCGTCAAGGAGGCCGTGGCGCGCGGCGTATTACCGCCGGAGCGATACGAACACTACCGGTTGTTCATGGCCGAGATTGCGGAAAATACCGATCGGTCGCGGCACAGATAAACCGAATCCACAAAATTGGACTTCGCCAGCAGGTAGAAGATCGGGGTTAAGGGGGAACGGACATGCCATTCCAACATATTGACGCTTTCGTGCGGGCCGCTTACAAGGTTATTGAGACGATGCTCCACCCGACGGTGGATGCCGGCAAGCCTTTCTTCAACGAAGAACCATTGAAAAAGTACGAGCTCTGCGTCCTGGTCGGCGTTCTCGGAGACCTCCAGGGACAGGTGATCTGCGGCATGACCGAAGAAACGGCCAAGAAGATCATCGCTCAGATGCTCGGGGTGGAGTCCGATACCATCGATGAAATGGGAAAAAGCGCCATCTGCGAACTGAAGAACATCATAATCGGTACGGCCAGCACGAATCTTTCCCTGGTGGGATATCGCTGCAATATCACGCCGCCGCTGCTCCTGCTGGGCGGCGAGGTCCCCGACTTCCTCCGGCACATCCATACGGCCCTGGCCATCCCGATCATGACGGAGTACGGACGGATCGATATCAATCTGGCCTTGCGCAAGGACGACCTTAGCGCTTGATTGCGCCTTTGGCCGATAGACTGGCGTAGCTGGGGCATAATAGCAGCGTCCTTATGAATGAGGTGATGGCTGGTGGACAGTCCGCTTGAGGCAACAATGCGTTTTCAGGCCAAAGAGGGCAAGATCAGCGAGGTCGGCGCCGTGTTGCGGGAGGTATGCGCGGCCTTGGTGGAGAAGGGCTATGACCCATTGGACCAGATCGTCGGCTATTTGTTGTCGGGCGATCCGGCATACATTACGAGTCATCGCAACGCCAGAGTGCTAATCCGGCGCCTGGAGAGAGACCAGATCCTGGAGGAATTGGTCAGATCATACCTTAACCAGCCCTAAGCGGAGTCGCTGCTTTTTGGAAGGGCCCGGAAGGGCCTTTTTCTTTTTGATCACCAGGGTTCAAACAAACATTTTCCGGCTAGGCGCGATTATTCATCCATGAATATTTGCGGGCGGCGATCGGAGGAATCGGCCCGACGCCCGAGAACGTATTATATGGAATGCGCTCAGTCCTTTTACCATCAGATGACTAGGGGGACCTGGATGATCATCGGTGTGCCAAAGGAAATCAAAGAAAACGAGAACCGTGTCGCGATGACCCCGGCTGGGGTCGAGGAGCTCAAGAGGAGCGGGCACGATGTATTGGTGCAAGCGGCCGCCGGTCTCGGGAGCGGGATCGCGGACGAGGATTACAGGGAAGCGGGCGCATCGATTGTCGGCACGGCCGGGGAGGTTTTCGGCCGCGCGGAGATGATCGTCAAGGTCAAGGAACCCCTCCCGGCGGAATACGACCTCATGCGGCGCGAGCAGATCATCTTCACCTACCTCCATCTGGCGCCGGCGCGCGAATTGACGCTGGCGCTCTGCCGGCAAGGAGTCGTCGCGATTGCCTACGAGACGATCCAGACCAAGGATGGCGCCTTGCCGCTCCTGACGCCCATGAGCGAGGTCGCCGGCCGCATGTCCGTTCAGGTGGGGGCGCATTACCTCGAACACTACTGGGGTGGACGGGGCATCTTGCTCGGAGGGGTCCCCGGCGTTCCGCCGGCCGAGGTCGTGATCATCGGGGGCGGTATCGTGGGGCTCAATGCGGCCTTTATGGCCATCGGTCTGGGAGCGCATGTCACCATCATCGACAAGAATGCCGCCCGTCTCCGGTACCTGGACGAGGTCCTGCACGGGAACGTTTTTACCGTCATGTCCAATCATTATAATATCGACCGCTCGGTGCGCTACGCCGACCTTTTGATCGGCGCGGTCCTGATCCCGGGCGCCAAGGCGCCGCATCTGGTCACGGAGGAGATGGTCCGCGGGATGAAACCGGGCGCGGTCATCGTCGATGTGGCGATCGATCAGGGCGGTTGCATCGAGACGGTCGATCACGCCACCACGCATAGCGATCCGGTCTACGTGCGCCATGGGGTCATTCATTATTCGGTGGCCAATATGCCCGGCGCCGTACCCCGCACTTCCACCTATGCCCTGACCAACGTGACTTTGCCATATGTTAAAGCCCTGGCCGACAAAGGCTGGGTCCGGGCGGTGCAGGAGGATCCATGCCTGGCGCTGGGCGTCAATGTGGCCAAGGGCCAGGTCGTCTACGCCGCGGTGGCCGAGGCGCACGGGTTGGCCTACCGGCCGCTGGAGACGGTCTAGAGACGCGACGTCCCTGGCGGCAAACAACCCTAATCGACTTGATCGAATAGGTCAATATCCAGATATGTAGCAGCCTCAAGGCCGAGTATGGCAAAACTACCGCTTAACCGTAGCACCTGCAGGCCAATCTTGCCCGGGACGTCCAACTTAACTCGGGCCTAATATTCCGCGGACAACTGATTCACAACCTCGCCGGGTTCAATAAGATCGTCGCCGTCTTGGAAGGTTAGGTAGTATTCGCATGTACCTTCGAGCACGTTATACCAATTGTGGCTCGCGGCAAAGCTGGCGTCGGCGATCGGGGTTAGGGCAAGGTCGTCGAATACGAGCCGGAAACCGATAAGCACGTGGGAACCATTAGCGCATTCCCATTTGAAGTAACCATCGGTCGGGAAACCGGCATTACTAAGATTCAGTTCAGCGTAAGAACCGATTCTGAGCTCGGCGATGATAAGTTCGGAACGATATACGTAGCGAGTGCCGGTAGCGGTCTCATATTTCGCCACCTTTAAAGAAAAGCCAAGACTGTCCGGCCAGGAACTGTATGTATACCAGCCATTGGCATCCGGACCGGACCATGTGCCCCCGAGTTTGATGTCGACCCAGAGCCCGATGGCCCTGCTGCCGCGGCCGGAGGCTTGGGAAATCTGATCCGCCATGGCCTTATCGCTGGCTTTGGCCGTGGCGCTTACACCAAGGATGGCGGTTAACGCCTCCGCCTTGTCCTGGTCGGACATCGCCGCCGGCCTTGACGCGCCGCATCCCGTGACCATCGCTACGCTGGCGATAATCAACGCGGCAAAAGATAACAATTTTCTCATTAGACATCCCTCTCCTATTTACTGCCGTCTCATATATAAATCGTATCTACGGCGCATTTGTGGCTTTAATAGCATACCTGGGAATGGTCTACATCCATTTTACAGGAACGGATTTTTGCGGATCCATAAAAAAAAGGGAATACCGCCTTTTTTCTTATGCGTATAAATGCTATAATAAATTGGCTAGTGTGTCATCTATTTCCAGATTGTTTAGGGGTTTTTATCGGCAGCGTCAGGGTTTAGTGAAGCTCTGCATTTTACGGATACCAACGGAGGCAACACCTCGACTTCGCACAGCAAAGCTAATAAGCAAACAAAGGGGGAGCTACAAGTGGGTAAATCATTGACGATCCCAAAACCCATCCTCTTGGCAGCATGCCTAACCGCCATCCTCTGCCTATCCGGCTGTGTCGAGATGGCGCCGCAACCGACGCACGCCGACCTGCACGGAGCCGGCCAGCAGATCGTGGATGACTCGGTTACGGTCTGGGGAACCTTTCAAGGCATCGCCCAGAGTAAATGGGAGTCGATCTCGGCAAAGATTGCGAACGAGATCTCTCCTAACCTTGGGTACGCCTTTGCTGCTTCCCACGTGTTGATCGAGGCGATGGGTATACCGACCAGTTACCAATTGTTCTTCTTCCCGCCGGGGGAATATGGATATGACGAGTTGGCGGGCCTAGTTGGCCAGGAGGATCATTTGCACGAAGGCACATGGACGGTAACCAAACTTGATGACGGCGGGACTTGGGAGATCGCGTTCACACGCATTGTCGATGGGGGCATGGATACGGTAACGTACACGATCAGTTATTCCGGGGACTCCGAACTGGAATACACCGGCAGCATTGTCTACCCGACCACCTACATAACCGAACCGATGGTTGATTTGCATGTGGTTTATCCCCTGACCATGACGGCGGTGGATTGCCATCTGGGGCCGTCGACTTTCGAGGGCACGGTTGACATCACTTTCACCGGCAGATTGGCCTCTGTCGAACAGGCGGTCATGCACGGTGATCTCGATGTGCGCTTCAAGGGTAACGCCAACTACGTCAAGATCGCGGGAGACTTGAGCTTCAACCATGATCCGGGCGTCGAGGACTTCATCTCAGGCACGCTGGAAACCGTCGACCTGGAACTTATGAGCCGGATTGGCGTCACTTGGGCGGATAACGCCAACTTCAACTACGGCTATCTTCCTGCCATTACAGACGCCCTTTACGGTCATGCGCCAAGTAAGCTGGTCATTCAAGGCTCGATCGCCGATAGGGGCACGGATCCAACCAGGCTAGAGGGCACCATGACCCTGGAGATCTTGAACGCGGACACCTACGATCCGGAACTGCCGATGAGCGCCGACAATTGGCTCCATGCCAAGGCCGGTTTCGTGGGGCTGATCCAGGCAGGGGGGACCGACAAATTCGAAGGAGAACTCGGACTGGAAGAAATCTCATATAAACCGCGGAAGTACAAGCTGACCGGCCTGTACAAGCTGACAAACGGCGGAGTCAGCCGGCAGCTAAGCGCCTCGGTCGAAAACACCAGCGAATCGGTCATGCATATTGTGCTCGACAGCACGTGGGGACCGGCGAAAGTCGTGATGGACGCCACTTTCACGCCCAACATCCCCGATGCGGAAGGGCCGCCTACCTCCGTCAACGGCTACGTCCAGGTGCAAGGCGCCAGAGTCGGGACGGTGAGTCTCACGCCACTGGGGATTGTGCGCGTCGATTACAATGACGGCACTTTTGAAGAATTCTAGCGGTCTCGGGGGAGGCAAGCCTCCCCTTCATTTTGTCTTGGGCCAGGAGACCGGGAGGTTCGGGCTGCAGTGCATCGTTTTCGTTTTATTTTACCGATGGTTCTTGCCGTGATGGCAACGATGGTAATAAGGGATGGGGCGACGGCGGCTGAGGACGGCCTCAAGCTGACCGGCTTCCGCCTGGAACTTGATTTTCACAGCAACTTCATCAATCTACGCGGTTTTTGCGGAGCCTCGATTCTAGAGGTTATGCGCGACGCAAGCGTTGAACTCAACGATCTATGCACCGGAGGACGATTGTCACTCGATCTTCCGGTGGCGTCCGCGGCGGGAACGGAATGGGGAATCTTCGGCGGGGTATTCTCCATGGCTGGAGCGACGGGAGAAACGGTCTTGTTTTATCAAAACGCTCTCCGCCGCCGGCAAGTGGCCGATCGGGAGTTGTACGATCTGAATCTCATGGGATATGCATATAGCCGTCTTGGTCTTTATGGATACCGGCGCTTAACGCTTCCGCTTGGTGCGGCGGGTACGCGCGTGGACGTCTTCTGCTCACCGGCTTATTACTCGGCCGAGGTGGTAGGCCAGGGCATCTTGAGCCCGGGTGGAGACGGCACCCAGGACGTGGCTATCCACGGCGCATATAGAACTCGGGGCAAGGGCGCCGATGGGCCGGCTGGCTTTGGCGCGGCAGTCTCCTGGGAAACCCGATTGGACTTTGATAAGTACGGCGTCTATTTCCAGTTGCGGAACTTGCCGAGCTTGGTCTATTTCAAAGAGACAAGACGCGAATGCGGTCTCATCGACGGCGAGCAATTGGGGGAAGGGTTGCCGGATGGCTTGGCCGGAGGATTCAGCGTCATTGAACCAAAATGGATCACGCTGCCCCCCGAAGCCAGCGCCCAGGTTGTAATACCGCTGAATCCGGGCCGGATCGACCTCACGGTGATCCGCACCGGTATAAACCAGGTGCTCATGGTCGGATATGCGCACCCTCTTTGGGAGCATGCAGAATGCTACGCGCGGATCGATCCCGTTATGGGCCTCTTGAATCTGGGATATCGAGGAACGAACACCGCGTTTTCCCTCACGTTCCGTCGTCAAGTGATCGGCTTTAGCGCCATTCTTAACTAAAGTTAGTTATCCCTTTTACTCAGGTAATAAAAGCCCGGATTCAGGCCGTTTAGCTCACTCCCAAAGTTCAATGGTTCTCAGAGATCTGCCAAGCCGTTGTCTGGGGGACTCCGCGGCCCAGAGATGGGCCCGTAACCCGCCCGGCTTGTCTCGGCGAACCCGCCAAGAGTTCCTTGGGAATACGTTGGCTTTCGCCGGGGCAGATTAGCCGTGGGAGGTGCGAGGCAATGACGGAACTGGATACCCTGGGCAAGATCGACCTGCTCCGCGAGCGCGCGGATATTTCATACGAAGAAGCCAAGAAAGCGCTGGAAAGCCACGACGGCAGCGTGGTCGACGCCCTCATCGCCATCGAGCGCGGGGAGAGATCCCGCCGGGAAGAATTCTATGTCCGCGGCAACGAAGTGGTGGAAAAGGTCAAGGAACTCCTGCACAAGGCAAATGTAACCAAGATCCGCGTCAAGCAGGATGACCGCGTCATCCTTGATTTGCCTGTCACGGCGGGGGTCGTGGGCGCGGTGGTCGCGCCGGAGTTGGCGATTCTCGGCGCGGTGACGGCCTTATTCACCAAATGTACCGTGGAAGTAGAACGCGCGCCGCGTGAAGGCCTGCATTGACAGAGAGCGCGGGCCTCTGGTATACTTTACATGGCGCGATGAGGAAGAGGAGTAGCGCGATCTTGGTTCTGTCAAGCGAGCCGGGGAAGTGCGAGCCGGCCGGAACAACCGCGTGAAGGGCGCTTCCGAGGGCATCTTAGAGCGGGCCGGCAACGGCCAAACAGGGTGGAACCGCGGGCAAGCTCCCGTCCCTGAATTGGGATGGGGGCTTTTTGTTGGCACAT
>JBLNCE010000066.1:0-4222 GCA_050260415.1 Bacteroidota bacterium
ATCGAATTGACCGTCTTCGAGAACAACTACATCCTGCCCTCCGATCCCACCAAATACGAAGCGACCTTCGTCTACCTGATCAGGCGCCGGGGCGAGTTGAGCATCCACACCGATCGCCACACTCTGGGCAACTTCCCGGAAGCGATCTGGCTGTCCCTGCTGAACGAGGCCGGGCTGGCGGTGAGCCGGACCAGGATGGACGAGGTATACGAGCGGTACCTCCTGGATGAAGACGATTTTCCGATGCATGTGTTCATCGGGGTGAAAGCGGAATGACGCCGTTCTGCCGGCGGTCTAATACGGCCTCCTCGACCCGGACGCACCCATCGCCACCTACCTACCAACGCGCATGGCGAAGCATCTGCATAAGGGTGATGAGACCCTCCGTCGCGGGAAGATCATCGGTGCCTCGCGGGCCGGTGATGCCGGCAAGCTGCCGCAACTCCTCGCCTCGCTTGACGGCGATGAGACGTATGAGAACAAGCGCCATATCGTACGGGCGTTGGGCAAGATCGGACTAGACCAGCGATCTCGCGTCCAGGTATGGTATAATAAAAAGGCCAGGCAAGGCTAGTCGTCAAGCCGAACGGCGATCCGCGCGAAGTAAAGAAGTAGCCATAGGGAGCGGGAGCAAATGGATACACCGATCGTGGATAAGGTGATCGAGCAATTAAGGACCATACCACAGGAACTACAGTGGCGGGTACTGGAGTTCGCACGTGCTTTGGCGCTCTCCACTCCTCATGGGATTCCAGGCCAACAGCTTCTTCGTTTTGCGGGCACGATTCCTTTGGATGACGTACGATTGATGCGTGAAGCCATCGAACAGGGTTGTGAACGGATTGACGCAAATGAATGGTAGATGTCTGCTGGACACCGGCATTATCATCGCGCTGTTTGCGGATGAGGCGGCGGTCAAGAATAATCTGACAAGGGTCGGATGAAGTCTTTATTCCCGCCATTGCCATCGGTGAGTTGTACTTCGGAGCGTGGAAATCGGGACGGCCGGAAGAGAATATCAAACGTATCGATGGATTAATGGCCAGTAGCATCATACTTGGATGTGACACTGATACCGCGCGACGGTATGGAGAAATCAAGCATTCATTACGGCTCAAAGGTCGCCCATTGCCCGAAAATGACATTTGGATCGCCGCTATCGCGCTTCAGCACCATCTGGTCTTGGCAACACGGGACGAGCATTTTAGCGATATCGATAGTTTGGCGGTTGTGACCTGGTAAATATACTTTTGCCTGCTTTTGATCCGCGTCTTAATCTCCAAAGGTTTCACCTCAGCGAACCATCTTATAACCAACCGGCATAACGCCAAATCCGCTTTAGATACCCGGCTTGCTCCCTTCTGCCTGATCGACCCGGATGGGAACGTCATGGCGGAGTGCCGGGCTGACGATCTTTTCGCCCGTCGCCAGGAAGGCGACTACGTGGATTTTGTCCACTTCGATGGGCTCAGGTTGGGCCCTGCTCTTGCATAGCGGCCTGTCCATCTGGACCAGATGGATGCTCGCGGTGGCCGCCTCATGGATTTCTGTTGCCTTCAGATCCGGTCTACGGGGGGACCCCCCGGCATAAGCTAAGATACCTCAAGCTTTCCATATTTCTAGGCGTGCCGGACAGGCTCCGGAGGGTACACGCGCGGGCGAACAATCGGTGTGCGTGGTGGTCGCCGCTTGCAGCGGTTTCTTGTCGCCGGGATCACACCCGAGAGCGAAGTGAGCCGGATCTGGCCCTGGCTGGGGCTGGTGCCGCGGGCGTGGCGCCGGACGGCGGGCCGCCTGACTTCCTCGCGGATCGGCACGGCGCTCTTGAGCGGAGGGGGCTCGATCGGAGGCGTTCCCGTCTCGCTTTCCCCATATTTATCCGTTGAACGAGCCGCTTCCGCCATCATTCATTTCGATAGACAATTCCAGCCGCGCGTCCACGGTTGGCTGGCAAAAGAACCACCCCCGGCGATCGCGGGGGTGTCCTGGTATACAGGGCGTCTCTACGGCCTGCTCGCCGTGCTCAGCCTTTTCGCGGCCGGGCGGCGGCCGTTCGGCGATCCCGCCCGCCTGAGCGTCCTGCTGATCGGGGGAAACAGTCCCGAAGTGTCGGTGACGGCGCGCTTTTTGGCCCCGAGGGTGCGCCGGCTGATCCTGGCTAGTCCCTTTGGACATTTCCGCGATCGTCTGGCCTGGCAGATCTTGTCTGAATACGGCTTGGCCATTGTTACAAGGTTTGAGCCGCCCAAGGAAGGCTGGGAACTGGCCCTCGACCTGACCAAAACCCCTCCCAATCTCTGCCTGCAGGCCGGTCGGGTCCTGTGGGCGCGGCCTCATTTTGCGGATCCGCTCCTCGCACCGGAGAAAGAGACCCCGGCCCCGGAAAACGAGGACCCGGTCTGGGCCGAGTGCCATCTGGCCTGCCGGCTGCCCCCCGACGCGCCGCCGTTGCCCCAAGCGCCGACCCTCAAAGCGGTCAGCGAGCTGGTGTCGTTCTCGCGGGAGATCGGTCTGAGTTTCAGCCTCGAGGAGTCGATGGGCTAGAACCATCGAGCTTCTAATCGCGAAATGATGATGGCCTTTACCCAGGAGGCGCTATTCGCCCTCCTGGACCTCCTTATGCTTGAGATAATGGGACGTCGCCGTCCATGGCTCCTCGACGTTAGTGAGGTTCCGCGCCTTCCAGGCGCTCCAGGCCTCCGATGGTCCACGATGCCGACGGCGGTGATCGCATCCGGACGATCGACGCCGCGTGCGCGGCCTCCTGCCGCGCCGGGGATCAAGGCCTCCGGCTGTCGGCCACTCCTTAGCTCTACACATTATCTTTGCACCAGTTCAAGATGTCTGGGAACGCGTTGGTTCAACGCTGCTTCCCAGACATGAATGATATGAACAGGCTCCCTGAGTCAAGGGTATACCCATCTTGACGTAAGACCTTTTATACGTCGCTGTATGAAGCTCAACACCTATCCCGAACAGAGCGTTCATCAGAGAAAAGGTTGGGGCTAGGTCCAGCCCCGGCCATGTAAAGGCAGGATCGACCCTCTCCTTCGCCGAACGTCTTTGGCAAACGATCGGCCGATCAGGGGTGTACGCATGACCAGCCATCTGTCCAGGCGGGAACTGCAGGAGGCCCGCGCCGTCCGGCGCCGGCTTGCGGGCGGCCGTTGCGCGCGGACCGACGAGGACGCGGTCCAATTTATCGAGGAGCGCGGTTTCGTCTTGCTCATGCCCATTAAGGGGATCCCCCTGCCCAGTCTCTCCGAGGCTGGCGGGGACCACCCCTGGGCGGACGAGTTCCGCTGCACGGACCGGGCCTGGGCCTGGAAGGAGACCCTGCCCGCGCAGAAGCTATGCGCCTACGGCAAGCTCATCCGCGGCCGCGGCACTTTCATCGGCTGGCGGCTCTATCCCGCCTTCGTCGCCGCTTACGGCCCCGCCGGGGACCTGGCCGAGGAATATGAGGCGGGACGGCTGGCGCGTGCGGATCGGTCCCTGGTGGAACTCGTGGCCGCAAGCGGTCCCATCGACTCCCGCGACCTCTGGCGTAAGGCCAAATCCATCTTCGCCGGGGAGCGGCATCGTTTCACCGCCGCCCTCGACCGCCTGCAGGCGCGTTTCATGCTGACCGTGGCCGGCGGCTCGCTCGAAGGGTGGACCCGCCACACCTGGGACCTGGTGGAGCGGCAGGCGCCCCCGGGTCTCCTGGATAAGCTGCCCGCGCCGGGGGAAGCCCGCGCGGCCATTCTTCTCCAGGCGCTTGAAAACTGCGTGGCCCTGCCCGAGGGGCGGATCGGATCGATGCTCGGCTGGACAAGAGCGGAAATACAGCGTGCCTTGGCGTGCTTGCTGGCCGCAGGCAGGCTGGCGGCTCAGACGCTTGACGGCCAACGCTGGGTTTCGATCGCGGATCCATGGCGTGGCGACGATCGGTGATGCGCATGCTTTACTAGGCGCGATTGTTCTTGGTAAAACCCCCACGGTCTTTGGCCGCGGGGGTTTTGCTTTCCGCTCCTTGCCATGACCTACAAAGCAAGGAGTGCCGGGGATTAAGCCGGGGTCGAAGCCGTGACTAAAGCCCCCGCACTGCAAGATAAACAAGTCCAGATCAAATAAGACCGATTTCTTTCTCGCCAGAGCGGCCTTATGCTAAAAAAAGCCCTACCATGCTCCACAAGCCCGCCGGGCTTTAAGAGCCGAAAGCCTGCAAAGGGGACTGTGA
>JBLNCE010000067.1:0-11410 GCA_050260415.1 Bacteroidota bacterium
CTCCGGTTGCTTTCCGTGGTACAATGACATTGGCGGCTCCTCCTTTGCTTTCCCAACCCCGTTATATCACAACGGGGTCAGGAGCCGCCACCTCAATTTCCACGGATTATGGGACTACCTCTCTTGGCGAACTTTAAGGTGCTTCCCGTAAGCCATTGATGGTGCTCCATGGTTAATATGCCGAACCAGGTTTGTCTTTCAATCAGTGTATAGATAAAAATACCGATCACTATTATGATAAGTAATATTAGTAATATAGACCTAATGTGCTTGGTTACCCACATGTCAACCACCGCGTTTCGATTAATCAATCACTTTGTTTGAACCATGCTAATCAAGGGGCCAACCTCATGGCAGCATGTTTCGTCGCTCTCTGCCCCAATTCCTCCCATATGCGCCAACACATTTCAAGGAATGACATAGGTTTGAAGGAGTCCACGGTACGACCGGATGATTCGCTCCTATGTGTCGATGAATGAATATTAAAAACATCTTCGGGATTTGGGGCCCAACTTGGGTTTAGACACAAAAAAGCCGCCGGAATAATCCGGCGGCTTGGATTTCTGGCTCCCCGAGCTGGACTCGAACCAGCAACCACCCGGTTAACAGCCGGGTGCTCTACCATTGAGCTATCGAGGATCTTCGCGTCAATTATGATACCACAAGGAGGGGCGGTTGACAAGTGCCTTTTTGCTCCGTAAACGGCGAAGATAACCAGCCTGGGGGCTGGCGAAGACTTGCCGGCCACCAAGAGTGTTATCCGCCGGGCCTTTCCCGCGGCGATGCCAGCCTGATGAGGGCAAAGATGCAATAGTTGGCGATATCGGCGTAGTTGGCGTCGGCTCCCTCGGAGACCTTGGCGCGGCCGCCGTTGTCCTCCAGTTGCTTGAGGCGCCAAACACGAACCAGTATCTGATCGGTCATGGAGGACAGGCGCATGGCGCGCCATGCCTCGCCGTAATCGTGGTTCTTGCGGCGCATTAGCTCAAGGAGGCGCTCCACGACGCGATCGTAGACCGCGGTCTGTCCGTCCGCGGAAAGCGGGCTAAACGGGTCCGTTCCCGCCAGATCCACATCCGGGAGGTCATCCGGGTACCAGAGGCGCATCAAAGCCATCACCGCGTAGTTGAAGATGCCGCGGTACTCGTCGGCCACCCCCTCCGGGACGGCCGGACGGTCTCCCATCTCTTCCAGTTGGCGTATGCGCCGGGCCTTGATAAAGACCTGGTCCGTCAGGGAAGAATGGCGGAACAGGCGCCAGGATCCCCCGTAATCCTCCGCCTTGCGTTGGAAAACTTCCCGGCACTCCTGTGCCACGGTCAGAAACGCCGTTTCGGTCGCGGTGTACATCGTTGCCTCCCCGGCAAAACCTACTGACAGTATAGCCTAATGCCACACCAATGGTCAAGGACGCTGATCCCCACGATTTGACACGTTGTCAGGGTTATGCTACCGTTGTGGCGATGGTCCGCGTGCATATCGGTGCGTAGGTGCAAGATTCGACCCCACTTCACAAGATGGGGTGCATAACGTCCCCATGTTCATCTGCTATGCTCTTGATGGGCGTACCCGCTCATACGTATCGGTATGGCTGAGATCCCCTCGTTTCTACGCAGCCCCGCGGTTAGCGGGACCACCGTATGATGCTTCCGATTCCTCAATACTGTGGCGCGCTTTGCGCCGCGAAAGGAGTGCTCGTTTTGCTGTCTGACATCGAGATCGCGCAAGGGGCCAAGATGCGTCCGATCGCGGAGATCGCCGGGAAAGCCGGGCTCAAGGAGGATGATTACGAATGTTACGGGCGCTACAAGGCCAAGATCGACCTCGCCCTCTATGACCGTCTGGCGGCACGCCCGAGCGGCAAGCTCATCTATGTGACGGCCATCACACCCACCCCGGCCGGGGAGGGCAAGACCTGCACCGCCGTCGGTCTGACCCAGGCGCTGGGACGCCTCGGCCGCAAGGTCTTTCTCTGCTTGCGCGAACCGTCGTTGGGTCCCACGTTCGGCGTCAAGGGGGGCGCGGCCGGAGGCGGCTACTCCCAAGTCCTGCCCATGGATGAGATCAACCTGCATTTTACGGGAGACATCCATGCCGTCACCGCGGCCCATAATCTGCTCGCGGCCATGATCGACAACCACATCTTCCAGGGCAACGATCTGCGCCTCGATCCCAAGCGCGTGCTCTGGCGGCGGGTGATGGACATCTCCGACCGGCAGCTCAGGAATATCGTCGTCGGGCTCGGGAGCAAGGTTGACGGTGTGGCCAGGGAGAGCGGTTTCGACATCTCCGTGGCCTCGGAGATCATGGCCATCCTGTGCTTGACGAGCGGGTTGCCGGACCTCAAGGAGAGGCTTGGCCGCATCCTGGTCGGCTACACTTACGACGGCAGGCCCGTCCACGCCCGCGACCTCAAGGCCGTCGGCGCCATGGCCGTCCTCCTCAAGGACGCGATCCGGCCTAATCTCGTGCAGACGCTGGAAGGCCAACCGGCTTTCGTCCACGGCGGCCCCTTTGCCAACATCGCGCACGGCAACAACTCCATCATCGCCACGCGCACCGCCCTTAAACTGGCCGATTACGTGGTCACGGAGGGTGGTTTCGCCGCGGATCTGGGGGCCGAGAAGTTCTTCGATATCGTCTCGCGCCAGGCGGGGCTCACGCCCGACTTGGCCGTGCTGGTGGCCTCGGTGCGGGCTTTGAAGTTCCACGGCGGGGTGGCCAAGGATAACCTGGCGGCGGAAGACCTGAACGCCTTGCGCGCGGGCTTTGCCAACCTGGATAAGCACCTGGCCAATCTACGCGATCTTTATGGACTGAACGTCGTGGTGGCGATCAACCGCTTTCCGAGCGACACAGAACGCGAATTGACGGCGGTCAAAGCCCACTGCGAGGAACTGGGCGCGCCGGCCGCGGTGAGTGAAGTGGTGGCGCGGGGTGGCGAGGGCGGTCTCGAGCTGGCGGAATCAGTCTTGGCCGGCCTTGAGAAACCCGGGCGTTTCCGCCCGCTTTACGACCTGTCGCTAAGCTTGGCCGAGAAACTGCACCTCTTGGCGACCAAGGTTTACGGCGCCGACGGCGTGGTCTACGGCAAAGAGGCGGAGAAGAGTCTGGCTGTTCTGACCGAGCTTGGCTACGGCCAGCTGCCGGTCTGCGTGGCCAAGACGCAGATGTCCCTCTCGGACGATCCGGATCGCAAAGGCGCGCCCACCGGCTGGCGCTTGAACGTGCGCGAGCTCAAGGTCTCGGCTGGCGCCGGCTTCGTGGTGGTCCTCGCGGGCTCGATCATGACCATGCCGGGCCTGCCCAAGGTTCCGGCCGCCGACAAGATCGACATCTTCGAGGACGGTAGGATCGTGGGGCTGTTCTAGAGCAGGCAAGAGGCAAAAGGTAAGAGGCAAAAGGCAAGAGTTAGTTACGGGTCGCGCATCAAGAGCAGGAGCGAGATCCGTAGGGGCGCACGGCGTGTGCACCCTCGGGTCGATAGGTTACACCTTGTATCTCTGCTTTGTACGACTGATTGTTCTTGGCATCCTTAATTGGAAAGGCGGTCTAGAAAGATGATTGTCATTGGCGAACGGATCAACACCAGCCGGAAGGCGATTGCGCCCGCGGTGGCGGCGCGGGATGAAGCGTTCGTGCGGGCGGAGGCCGAGTCCCAAGCGGCCGCGGGGTCGCATTTCATCGATGTCAACTGCGGCACCTACGTGACGGAGGAGCCTGAATTGCTGGAATGGCTCGTGCGGACGGTCCAGACGGCGGTCGATGTGCGGCTCTGCCTGGACAGCCCGAATCCGGCCGCGTTGACGCGGGCGCTCGCCGCGCACAAAGGCCGGGCGCTGATCAACTCCATCACCGCGGAGTCCGAGCGCTGGCGAAAAATACTCCCTCTGGTGCGGGAACATCATACGCAGATCATTGCGCTGACGATGGATGATAACGGGATGTCCGAATCGGCCGAAGAACGGTTCAAGGTGGGGGCGTGGTTGGTCGAGAACCTGACTCGGAATGGCTTGGCCCTCGAGGACATCTATATCGATCCGCTCGTGCGGCCGGTGAGCACGGGGACCCATTATGCCAAGGTCGTCTATGAGACCATCCGCCGGTTACGGGCGGAGTTCCCCGGTATCCATACCGTTTGCGGCCTGTCCAACGTCTCCTATGGTCTGCCCGCGCGCAAACTGATCAACCAGACGTTCCTGGTCCAGGCCATGCAGGCCGGGTTGGATGCCGCGATTGTGGATCCGTTGGACAAACGGTTGATGTCGCTCATATATGCCAGCGAATTGCTGCTGGATCGGGACGAATACGCCGGGAACTACCTGGCCGCTTTCAGGCAGGACCGCCTCGAGGTCTGATTGTACGACCAGTTGAAAGGTTGGGCCAGCTGTGTTATCCTTTGTAAGGCAACCGTAATGCAACGCTTTTTGTCCCCGCACCCCGGGCGGCGTTATCGCTGCCGATCCCACGCGCCATACGGGTGTTATTGGTCGTTGCATTCGCAGCATCACATGCAATGGGGGGATCGCCGTGCCCAAAATTGTAGCCCAACGTATGCTGGCCCCGAAAATCTCCTGGTTCCGCGTTGAGGCCCCCGAGGTGGCGGCCAAGGCGGAGCCGGGCCAGTTCGTGGTGGTGCGTCTTGATGAAGTGGCGGAACGGATACCATTGACGATCGTGGAAGCCGACCGGGGAGCGGGAACCCTGACCTTGGTCGTGCAGGAGGTGGGACGTTCCACCGCGGACCTGGTCAAACTGGCGACCGGTGATACTCTCCGGGACCTGTTGGGACCGCTCGGTTGCCCGACCGAGATCGAGCGGGTCGGGACCGTGGTCTGTATCGGCGGCGGCATCGGGGTGGCGCCGATCCTGCCGCAAGCCCGCCGGCACAAGGAAGTGGGCAACCGCGTCCTCGGGATCATCGGCGCCCAGACAAAAGGCGCCCTGATCCTTGAGGAAGAGATGCGGCAAGCGTGCGATCGTCTGATTATAACGACCGATGACGGCAGTTACGGCCGGAAAGGCCTGGTCACCGAGGCTTTAATGGACCTGCTGCAAGAGGGTTTGACCCTGGCCCAGGTCACCGCGATCGGGCCGGTGCCGATGATGCGCGCGGTGGCCGAGGTCACACGCCCAAGGAAGATCAAGACCATCGTCAGCCTCAATCCGGTCATGGTTGACGGCAGCGGGATGTGCGGCGGCTGCCGGGTCACGGTGGCGGGCGAAACAAAGTTCGCCTGCGTGGACGGGCCGGAGTTTGACGGCCATGCGGTTGATTTCGACGAACTGCGCCGGAGACAGGGCATGTTTCGCGCCGAGGAACGGCGGGCCGTGGAAGCCGGCCACAGGGGAGGCTGCCAATGCAAGAGCGAGTAAGTATGCCGAAACAACCCGCGGAGGAAAGGCGCGGCAATTTCAACGAAGTGGCGCTGGGTCTCACGCCCGAACTGGCCGCGGCGGAAGCCGGCCGGTGCCTGCAGTGCAAGACCCGTCCCTGCGTCGGCGGCTGTCCGGTCGAGGTCGATATACCCGGCTTTATCCGACTGGTCAAACAAGGCGATCCCGGCGCCGCCGCCAGGCTGATCAAGGAAAAGAACGCCCTGCCCGCCATCTGCGGCCGGGTCTGCCCCCAGGAGACGCAATGCGAGGCGCGATGCATCCTGGGCAAGAAGGGCAAACCGGTGGCCATCGGCTATCTGGAACGTTACGTGGCCGACTGGGAGCGGGCGGCCGCCAAGTACGACGCGAAAGCTAAGCCGGGTCTCAACGGTCCGAGGGTGGCCGTGGTGGGCGCGGGTCCCGCCGGTCTGACCTGCGCCGCTGATCTGGCGCGGGCCGGGTGCCGGGTAACGGTCTTCGAGATCCTGCACGCGCCCGGCGGGGTGCTGCGTTACGGCATTCCCGAGTTCCGGCTGCCCAAGGCCATTGTGGATGAGGAGGTCCGGTTCGTCGAGAGCCTGGGTGTGGAGGTAAGAGTCAACGCGGGTATCGGCCAGATTGCCACCTTGCCTGAGCTGTTCCGGCGGGGTTACCAAGCCGTATTCATCGGTACCGGCGCCGGGCTGCCGTATTTTCTGGGCATCCCCGGGGAGAACCTCAACGGCGTTTATTCGGCCAACGAGTTCCTGACGCGGACCAATCTGATGAAGGCCTACCTCTTCCCCGCGTATGGCACACCGATCGAAGTCGGGCGGAGAGTGGCGGTGGCGGGCGCTGGCAACGTGGCGATGGATGCGGCGCGTACCGCGGTTCGCCTGGGTGCCGAGGAGGTGTTCATCGTCTACCGGCGCTCGCGGGCCGAGATGCCGGCGCGCGTGGAGGAGATTGAGAACGCGGAGGAAGAAGGGGTCAAGCTCCATCTGCTCGCGAACCCGACCAAGATTCTCGGGCGGGAGGGATGGGTGTCCGGCCTGGAGTGCCTCCGCATGGAGCTTGGCGAGCCCGACGCCTCGGGGCGGCGGCGGCCGGTGCCGGTCCCTGGATCGGAATTCACCCTCGACGTCGAGACAGTGATCGTGGCCATCGGCCAAGGCCCCAATCCCATCCTGACCAAGGGGGCCGACGGGCTTGCCCTGAACAAACACGGGTATATCATCGCTGATCCCGAGACCGGTGCCACCAATCTGGAAAACGTCTTCGCGGGCGGCGACATCGTTACCGGCGCGGCCACGGTGATCGCGGCCATGGGGGCCGGCAAGAACGCGGCCAAGGCCATTCTGAGCAAGCTTGAGGAGAAAGGCAAGGGGTAATAGGCAGAGTTGGGTAGCGTGTTCCGTCGTTGCTATCTCCGGGTGTTGGTCGTGTGTTCTATGGCCAATAATCTTACTGGAGGGATGGCTCATGCCGGCTAGAATCATCGACGGGAAAGCGGTGGCCGCCAGGGTCAAAGGGGAGGTCGGACTGCGGGCGCAATCCTTGAGGGCCCGCGGGCTGGTGCCCGGCCTGGCGGTGATCATCGTCGGAGATGATCCGGCCTCGCGGGTCTACGTGAACTCCAAGAAAAAGGCCTGCGCGGACCTGGGTTTGTACTCGGAGGAACACGCCCTACCGGCCTCGGTCAGCCAGGAGGAACTCATCTCCCTGATCAAACGCCTGAATCTTGATCCACGCATTCACGGCGTGCTCGTGCAGTTGCCTCTGCCGGACGGCCTCGACGAGCAGGAGGTCATCCGAACCATCGATCCGGCAAAGGATGTGGATGGCTTCCACCCGGTTAACATGGGGCGGCTCATGATCGGCTTGCCGGGCCTCGTGCCGTGCACGCCGGCCGGTGTCATGGAACTCATCAGGGAAGCCGGCGCCGTTGTCAAAGGCAGCGAATGCGTGGTCGTCGGGCGGAGCAACATCGTGGGCAAGCCGCAGGCCTTGCTGCTCCTGGCCGAACACGGCACGGTCACGATCTGCCACTCGCGTACGCGCGATCTGGAAACAGTCTGCCGGCGCGCGGACATCCTGGTGGTGGCCGTGGGCAAGCCGGGCATCGTGCACGGCGGGATGATCAAGCCGGGAGCGGTGGTCATAGATGTCGGCGTGAACCGCCTATCCGATGGCAAGCTGGCCGGAGACGTCGACTTTGCCACCGCCGCCGAGGTAGCCGGGGCGATTACGCCTGTGCCGGGGGGCGTGGGACCCATGACCATCGCGATGTTGATGCGCAATACGGTCCTGGCCGCGGAAGGATCGGGGCAAGCGCGGTAGAATAGATCGCCTACGATTCCAGCCAAGGATGCACGCCGATAGAAGAGAGGTCAGCGCCGTGCCGCGCCGTGAAGGACCGAAAAAACGCGAGATCAATCCCGAAGAACGCGAGCTTCTGCGTCGTTGCATAGCCGGCGAGGTACAGGCGCACGATGAACTTTGCCGCAAGCTAAGGCCGGCGGCCATGCGCATGGCGCGCCATATTACCAGGGAACTCGGCGATGCGGAGGACTTGGTCCAGGAATCATTCTGCCGTTTATTGAGCCATCTGAAAAACCTGCGCGGCGAAGCTTCGATTACGACTTGGCTTTACCGTACCCTTACGAACCTCTACCGCGATAAGCTGCGGCGCCTGGCCAAGAGACCCGAGTGCCCGTTGGATGCGCCGTCCGTGCAAGGTCTTCCCGTCATGACCGCGCCCGACCCGGCCGAACTGGTCGAGAATCGGCTCTGGCGCAGGGGATTTGTCGCGGCCGTCAAGAAGCTATCCCGCCGGGATCGAAAAGTACTCTGGCTGCATTTTCGCCGGGATTACTCCCACGCGCAGATCGCCGCGCGGCTCAACTGCACGGTTGACGCGGTAAAATGCCGTCTCTACCGGGTGACGCGGCACCTACGGCAGGAATTGGCGTTAGAGATCTAGCTTGGAGAAGCGCGCCAATAATCACTGCTTTGATATCTTTTGCAAAGGGTGATGACAGGATGTTAAAGTTGTTGCGCGGATCGAAGCTCGCGGTGCTCTTGCTGGCGCCCATCGGCGTCCTTTGTCTCGCGACCGCGGCCGCCGGCCAGTCTCAGACGCCCAACCCAAAGGTCGTTCTGCAGACCTCGCTGGGCGCGATCCAGCTCGAACTCTTCTCCGCCAAGGCGCCGCTCACGGTCAAGAACTTTCTGCAATATGTCGACGCCCGCTTTTACGACAACACGATCTTCCACCGGGTGATCCCGGGGTTCATGATCCAGGGGGGCGGTTTTACCGCGGGCATGAAACAAAAGCAGACGCGCCCGCCGGTCAAAAACGAGGCCGGTAACGGGCTAAGCAACAAGAGGGGCACCATCGCCATGGCGAGGACGCAGGTGGTAGACAGCGCCACCTCCCAGTTCTTCATCAACGTCGTTGACAACGGCTTCCTGGACCATCGCGACGAGTCGGTGAACGGGTACGGGTACTGCGTCTTTGGCCGTGTTATCGCAGGGATGGACGTGGTGGATAAGATTGCAAAGGTTGCGACACATACGGTGGGGATGTTCGGCGACGTGCCGGTGCGGGACGTGGTCATCCTGTCCGCGAGGCGGGTGAAGTAACAGGCATAAATAAGCTCCAGTTGCAAGACCACCACCTCCGTATGCCCGAAAGCCCGCCAGGCTTTGCTCCACCTCAGCCGGCCCGAGCCGGCTATTGGCGCCCGGCAAGACAATGATGCGGTGATTACCCATCGCATCAAGAATGATGGCGGCCACCCCGGTTGGCACGGCTGGATCCCGCGCAATCCACCCGGTCCAGACGCCCACCTGGCCGGGTTGACGGCGAGCGCCGCCCCGAGCGAATCGCCGCCACCGGCCGATCATCGTCACCGCCGCGCCCCCCCCGGAACTCGGTAAAACTCGTTACCGATCGAAGTCTCTCCATCCTCCGGCACCCGTTCCGCGCGCAAGACGAGAGCCATGTTGGTGCTGCCGAAGACGAGCACGCGCGCATTTTGCGCCACTTTAAATGCGTTGCGCCAAAGCCGCGCCGGCGGCGGGCCGCCCCTTCATGGGGCGGTGAAGCATCACAGGGCGCCGCTTCATTGCCGTGGAGCATGGATGACACTTTCTCGACCCGCCTGGAGTCCAACGAGCATAAGATGTCCGAAGAAAGAGGGTGCCGGCATGTCAATCGGCCTAGTCACCGACAGTTCAGCCGATCTTCCGGCCGCGGTGGCCGCGGCGCACGAGATCGAGGTCATTCCCCTCGAGGTCCGGCTGGGTGCCGAGACCTTCCGCGATGGGCTCGACCTCAGCACGGAAGAGTTCTTCCGCCGGGTCTCCACGGACAGCCTGGCGCCGAAAACCTCCCAGCCCCCGGTCGGCGTGTTCGTGCAAACCTATCGAAATCTCCTGGCCCGGCACGAGAGCATCATCTCGATCCATCTCGCGGGCGACCTCAGCGGCACGTATGCCGCCGCCGAGGTCGCCCGGCAGTCCTTGCCCGGCGCCGACATCACGATCGTGGATTCGTGCTCGGTCTCGCTTGGCCTCGGGTTGTTGGTCGTCCGGGCGGCCCGGGCGCTGCGGGACGGTATGTCCAAGGAGAAGATCCTGCAACTGCTCGGTGACGCAAAAGAACGGGTCGAGGTTTTGGTGGCCTTGAACACTTTGGAATTCCTCGAGCGGGGGGGACGGCTCGGAAAGGTCGCCGCGTTTCTCGGCTCGCTGCTCAACCTCAAGCCTTTGATCAAGGTGGCCGGCGGCCAAGTCCTGCCCTTGGTCAAGGCGCGCAGCCGCGGCCAGTGCGTCGACCAACTCCTGCTGCACCTCGCGCCCCTGGCGCAGCGCGGCAAGCTGCTCCTGGGCGTCATGCATACCGTCGCCGCCGGGGAGGCGGAGGAACTCCGCCGGCGTCTGCAGGATCTCTACGGCAAGGTGGAGATGGTTGTGCAGGCCGGCCCGGTCCTAGGGGCGCACGCGGGACCCGGGGCCTTGGCCGTCGCGGTGGTGCCGGCGTAGGCCGCGGTTCCTCCTGGCCGAGCCCGCTTCTTTTCACGCGATCCCAAAGGAAACTCAATCAAGCAAATCCCCGGGTAGTTCCTGCCGCTTGACCAGTAAATCGGCAAAGAGATCCCCGACCCTGCCCAGCCTGGGCAGGGTATTTTTAATCGTAAAGCTGGCGGGATGCGTGTCGGGCAGTTCCGCCCAGGTAACGGGGAGCGAGACGGGGGCGCCGGGGAAAGGGCGCAGGCTGTAGACGGAGGCGATGGTCTTGCCGCGGAGGTTCTGCAGATGGTCGATATAGACCTTGCCGGCCCGGTCGGCCACGCGCCGCTCGTTGGTGGCCAGGTCCGGGAGGGCGCCGATGACCGCCTCGCCGAGGCGCTTGACGAAGGTGCTGGTCTGCTTGAAGGTATAGCGCGGGGCGATGGGCAGGTAGAGATGGAGGCCGGTGGCGCCCGAGACCTTCGGGTAGGCGGCCAGCCCCAGTTGGTCGAGGAGCCTTTTGATCGCCAGCGCCACGCGCACGCCGTCCGCGTAGGCGGCCGGGGGCATCGGATCCAGATCGAAGATCGCGTAGGTCGGCCGGTCCAGGTCCGCGGCGGTGGAGAGCCAGGGATGCACCTCGATGGTGCCCAGGTTGATCGCCCAGATCAAGGTGGGCAGGTTATTGGCCATGCTGTAGTGGAGGACGCGTTCGCCGGACGGGATCGCGATCGTCTCCACGAACTCCGGGGCGTTGGGGCAGTCTTTTTGGTAGAAGTAGTCCCCGGTGACGCCCTCGGGGTAACGGACGAGGGAGAGCGGACGATTTCGGAGATGCGGGCCGAGCAAGGGCCAGACTTGCACGTAGAAGTTCATAATATCGGCTTTCGTGATGCCTTCCTCGGGCCAGAAGACCTTGTCGAGGTTGGTGACCTTGAGTTCGCGCGCGTCGACGGTGAGCGTGGGCATGGCCGCATCCTCCTTTTCCATCGATCATGAGTATGCCCAGCGCGCGCCGGAATGGCCAATGCTTTTT
>JBLNCE010000068.1:0-43386 GCA_050260415.1 Bacteroidota bacterium
CGGCAGGAAGCTCCGCCCCTTGGTCGCGGTCCAGACCGCGGCCAGTTCCGGGGCGCATCTGACCAAGTATGCCAATATCACAGATCCGGTGGCGGGCCAGAAAAAACTCATCGTGGACGAGGCCATCATCCCGCCGCGGGCGGTCTTTGACTACAGCGTCACCTCGACCGCGCCCATGGGGCTGACCGTGGACGGCGCCCTGGACGGCATCGCTCATTGCCTGGAGGTTTTCTACGGCATCGGCGCGGACCGGTTTGACCTGTGCCGGGACATCGCGCTGACCGGCATGGAACTCGCCGTGCAATACACCGGCAAAGTCATGGCCGACCCCGCCGATCTTGGCGCCCGGGAAGCGCTTGGTCTGGCCACCGACCTCGGCGGCTACGCCATCATGATCGGCGGCACCAACGGGGCGCATCTCACCAGTTTTTCCTTGGTGGATATCGCCAGCCACGGCCGGGCGTGCGGGATTATGAACCCGTACTACACCGTGTTTTTCTCCCCGGCCATCGAGCGGCAACTCCTCCTGGTGGGCGGGATCTTCCAGCGGGCGGGTTTCATCAAAACCGATCTCAGCCGCCTGCATGGCCGGGACCTGGGTGTGGCGGTGGCGGAGGGCATGATCGCCTTCAGCCGTTCCATCGGGGTGCCGACCAGGCTCGCGGATCTGCCGGGCTTTACCGACGAACACATCTCCCGGGCCTTGGCCGCGGCCAAGAATCCCCAGCTCGAGATGAAACTCAAGAACATGCCCGTCCCGCTCGATGCCTCCCGGGTCGACGATTACATGGGGCCGATCCTCGAGGCGGCCAAGACGGGGGACTTGAGCGTAATCAAGAATATGTAAGGATCCAGGGGGAGAGTGGGAGACGGAGGAGAGACGTCGCGTAGCGCCTTACTCCCGCTCTCCTTGTCTCCCGCGTTGTTTCTCTAAAGGATGGATGTCTTTGCTCTCCAAGAAGACAGTCTTGGAAATCGGCCGGGAAGCCTTGGAGATTCATGTCCCCGCCCGGGCGGACATTCTCTCCATGACGCCGCCCGAACCGCTCGCGGATCCTCGCGCCGCGATCGAGGAAGCCCTCCGTCATTCGCTCGGCAGCCCGGGATTGGAGGAGATCGTCCGCCGGAGACTGGCTGATAAACCTGACGCCGCCGCGGCGGTGGTGATCTCCGATAACACCCGGCCGGTCCCGTACCGTGGCGAGCAGGGCATCCTCTGGCCGGTCGTGGACAAGCTCCTGGAATGCGGCCTGCCCCCCGAGCGCATCACCGTCATCGTGGCGGCCGGCACGCACCGCGCCCTCGGTCCCGAGGAACTGGAAGCGATGCTCGATCCGCGCGTCCTGGCGGCGGGGATCAAGATCAGAAACCATGATGGCCGTGACGCCTCATCGTTGGCCTATTTGGGGGAAACCTCCAGGGGGAGCGTAATCTATCTGAATCGCGAGTATTTGGCCGCGGATCTCAAGATCCTGACCGGTTTGGTGGAGAGCCATTTCATGGCCGGGGCTTCGGGCGGCCGCAAATCGATCTGCCCTGGGCTGGTCGGCGAGCAGAGCACTTTCGTCTTCCACGGCGCTCCCATGCTGGCTTCTCCACTGGCGCGCGATCTCGTCCTGGAGGGCAATCCCTGCCACGAGGAAGCCTTGGAAGTGGCCCGGATGGCCGGCGCGGACTATATCGTCAACGTCACGCTCGACCATTGTTTCCGGCTCACCGGGGTTTTCGCCGGCGACCTGGAGCGGGCGCACGCCGAGGCCGTGGCGCGGTTGCGGGAGTATGCGATCATCCCGATCGAGAAGAATTACGATCTGGTGATCGGCCATGCCGGCTTTGTCGGGGTCAACCATTATCAGGCGGCCAAGGCGGGCGTGGCGGCCATCCCAGCCCTCAAGCCGGGAGGACGCCTGATCGTGGTCGCGGACAACATCGATCCGGACCCGGTGGGCAGCCCGATGTACCGGATGGTCCTGCACCTCCTCAAGCTGATCGGGGCCGAGAGGTTTATCCGTTTGCTCCACTCCCCCGACTGGGTGTTTATCCCGGAGCAATGGCAGGTCCAGATGTGGGCCAGGCTTTTTGCCGTGATTCCGATGGCGCATCTCATCTACTACGCGCCGCAACTGTCGGCGCGGGATTACGCGATCCTGCCGGGGCGTGACGGGAATGAGTTCCTGCCGCCCATGGAACGTTATCGCGGAAACATGGCGTCCGCGGCGCGGGTGATCGAAGACGCCGCGCAGGAGATTTTCCGGGATCAGGCGGGGCTGGGCCGCGAACTCGAGGTGGCCGTATTGGCGGATGGTCCATATGGGATACCTTGGAAAAGTACGGACGAAGGTTAGTGTGCCGGAGTGGAGCCGTCTGGCGAAAACGATGGCTCGCCGCAGGCCAATGAAGATGCCCCGGAGCGGACGCTGCGGGGCATCTCTTGCGTTAGCTAATTGATTTTGATGTTCAAATCGCCGCCATAGAAGCCAGGTGTTCATCCTTTCATATGATCCGAGGATGTGCGGTTCGGGCAGCTACGTCAGCGACACCATCATCTGCATCAAGGACGCGAGCGGCAAGGGCAAACCCGTCCAGATCGGCAACCAGGCCGTGGCGCGCCTGGGATCGATCGGCGCGCCCGGCAAGGATAGCCTGAACCAGTACCTGACCCCGTCATGGTCGCCGGACGGTGGCCGGCTCGTCTATGTGGAGATGAAAGCGGTCGGGCTTACCAAGCCGTACGAGATCAGCCTCTGCGTGGCGAATGCCGACGGGACGGGGCAGACGGTGCTTGCGAGCGATTCCGGGGTATTGATGATGAATCCGGTGTGGGCACCGTGATCTTCGCCCAGGAATGAATTCCTGGATCGCGACACATCCTGTTGGCGCGAACTCGGGTCATCCTGCGCACAGGCTGTGCGCCCCTGCGGAGAGACGGGGGCCGTCCGCATGCGCTACGACCGCGATCACCGTCACCGCCGCAGTATCCGTGTACCCCGCCATAATCCCGCGAACCCCACGCCGTCCTCCATAGGGGCGCACGGCCTGTGCGCCCCACGGCCTGTATGCCCACGCCTGTGCGCCCTATATGCTAAGCACCATATCCCACAGGTGATCGATAACGCAGGCGGCCGTCGATCTGGCGCATAAGGTACTTACCTTGGGGCCGGAATCGGCATCGCGATCGGAATCGATACCGGCAAACTCGACAATAACCTCAAAAAAACCTTCGACCCCGATTCCGATACCGACCCCGACCGTAATCTTTCTCGCCCAAGTAAGCGCTTATGCCCACTCCTCCACTCCTCTACTCCTCACCCCCCCGCCCCCCCGGGACATAGGATGAGGTAGATTCGGAGGTGATACTTTTGCCCGATCAACCACTCATCCTTGCTCCGGGCATGAATGTCCCGCCCGTGGGCAACTGCCAGGAACAGCTCAATACCGTGGGCCAGTACGGGCTGGCCGTGGACAACATCTTCGGCCCGAAGACCGAGGGCGCGGTCAGGAACTTTCAGGCCCGCTGCCGCCTGCCCGAGACGGGGATCATCGACCCGGCGACCTGGCGGCGGCTTTTCTCCGGCATACCCCTGCCGGCCGAGGTCGTGACCACGCTGCCCGCCCAGCCGCCGCCCGGCGACGGCCAGGCCCAGCCGGAACCGGAACTCAGCCAGGTGTTTCCCAGCGGTACTGCCATCGAGGTGAACCTGGGTGAACGCATCCTCCGCCTGCTCCAGGGGGGCAGTGTGACGGCGGCCTATCCCTGCGCCATCGGCAAACCCGCCACGCCGACCCCCACCGGGACTTTTTCCATCTTGAACAAGGCCGTCGATCCGGGGGGCGCCTTCGGCACGCGCTGGCTCGGCGTGACCCCGGACGGGATCGGCATCCACGGCACCAACGCGCCGCCCTCCATCGGCCTGGCGGTGAGCAACGGCTGCCTGCGCATGTACAACCAGGACGTGGAGGCGCTCTTTCCCCAGGTCAACGTGGGGGATCCGGTCGTCATCCTCGGCGGGGCGGCCGCGCCGGGGGCCGGGACCGACTACACCGTTCAACCCGGTGATACGCTATTCCTCTTGGCCCGGCGGTTTGGCACGACCGAGGCCGCCATCAAGGCCGCCAATAACCTGACGAGCGACGCGATCGAGGCCGGCCAGGTGCTCTTCATCCCCGGCCCGACCACCGGCGGGCCGCCGTCCACCTACACCGTCCTGCCGGGCGACTCGCTCTTTACGATCGCCCAGACTTTCGGCACCACCGTCTCGGCGTTGATGGCCGAGAACAACCTCACCAGCGAGGAGATCTTCCCCGGGCAGGTATTACGGATCCCCACCGTGCCCCTGGAGCCGCCGCCCATCCCGCCGGGACCGCCGCAGCCGCCGGGGCCTGGCACGACCACCTATACCGTCCAGCCCGGTGACACGCTCTTCCTCATCGCCCAGCGTTTCAACACCACCCTGGCCGAGTTGCGCGCGCTGAACAACCTGGCGGGTGACCTCATCTTCCCCGGCCAGGTTCTGATCGTCCCGGTTGCCGGGGAAGGCGTGCCACCGCCGGGCAGCACCTACGTCGTCCAGCCCGGCGAGACGCTCTTTTCGATCGCCCGGCGCTTCGGCACCACCGTCACCGAACTGGTCCGCTTGAATGCCCTGACGAGCACGGATATCTTCCCAGGGCAGGTCCTGCGGGTGGCGTGAAGAACTAACGCCCTGCCCCCCTCTCTTCGTGACTCTTCATAGGGCGCGCACCGGGGGTGAGTTTGGGTCCAGGAAAATGCATCGAACTCACCCCCGTCCCCCTCCCTTCCGAAGCTTCAAAAGAGAGGGTGGCGCTCACGCCGGGGGTGAGTTCAGTTTTTCGCCGGCCTGGTAAGATCAGCGCTCCTCGGAAAATCTTTTCCGGGAAAGGAGGAATTGGTCATTACATGTTGAATGATCATATCAACCAAGACCGGCCGGATCTTTGACCCGATTTATGGACTGGCTTGGGCGGTGAGGTGGGTGGATAGTATGGTTGGGCCAGCCGATCGCGGCCTGATAAGGGCCGCCGGATTCTTAAAGGGTCGTATTTTTCGTTAAATGGACATATCATTTTAACTACCTAATCGTTATTCACCTTCGAATTATGGTCTAAAGGAGTCGAGCTGCGAAGATGGGTTTACCGGCGCACACCCAGCCTCTTGGCCAAGCCGCGGGCGATTACGCGTGCATCAGTAAGGATGCATGCGGCGACGGCATTTTTCGCGTTGGCCAAGACGGCGTGACCGCGATCGCGGCCACGCGCGACGGCAAGGTGGAGTTCATCAAGTTTCAGGAAAAAACCTTGGCCTATGTGCACTCCAGCCTGGGCTATCCCGCCTATTATCCGGTGCACGCCACGCGGCTCGAGAAACCGGTCAAGGCCGTGCTCATGGACCTCGACGGCACGAGCGTGCACAGCGAGGAATTCTGGATCTGGATCATCCAGCTGACCACGGCGAGCCTGCTCGGCAAGGCGGACTTCGAATTCGAGGAGAGCGACCTGCCCTTTGTCTCCGGGCACAGCGTCTCGGAACACCTTAGTTATTGCCTGCGGAAGTACTGCCCCGGCGGGACGCTCGAAGACGCGCGCCGGTTCTACTTCGAACATACGCACCGGGAAATGCGCGCAATCGTGGAGGGCCGCGGCCGGGACGGGGCCTTCCGGCCGGCGCCCGGGCTCAAGGAGTTCCTACTGGAGCTCAAGGCGCGGGGTGTCAAGATCGGCCTCGTCACCTCCGGCCTCTATGAAAAGGCCTGGCCGGAAATCCTTTCAGCCTTTCGCACGCTGGGGATGGGCGACCCGAAGGATTTCTACGATGCGATCATCACGGCCGGGTTCGCGCTGCGCAAGGGGGAGGCCGGCACGTTGGGCGAGCTCTCGCCCAAGCCGCACCCTTGGCTCTACGCGGAGACCTGCCGGGTGGGTTTGGGAATCCCTTTCGAGGAGCGACACCGCGTGGTGGGCATCGAGGACAGCGGCGCCGGCGTCTGCGCCATCCGCCTGGCGGGCTTCACGGCCATCGGCCTGAGCGGCGGCAACATTATCGAGAGCGGCACCAGGGAACTCTGCGATTTTTACTGCGAATCGCTGACGGAGATTGCAGCACTGATCGGATAGCGAGGAGAAAACGATGGCGGTTGAACTGGCAAAAAACGTGACGGACAAATTGAGCGAGGAACGAATCCAATGCCACTTCGTCTCCAATACCCATTGGGACCGCGAGTGGCGGTATTCGGCGCAGCGTACCCGCTACATGTTGGTCTACATGCTGGACATGCTCTTTGACATCTTCGCCAAGGAACCGGACTTCAAGTACTTCCACCTCGACTCCCAAACCCTTCCGCTTCAGGACTACCTGGAAGTCCGGCCGGAAAAGGAGGACTTGGTCCGCCAATACGTCTCGGAGGGCCGCCTCCAGATCGGCCCCTGGTTCTGCCTGCCGGACGAGTTTTGCGTCGGCGGCGAGTCGCTCGTGCGCAACCTGCTCCTCGGCCACAAGATCGCGCGGCGGTTCGGGCAGGTGAGCAAGACCGGGTATTCGCCCTTCTCGTGGGGGCAGATCTCGCAGATGCCCCAGATCTACCGCGGCTTCGGGATTGACGTCATGTCGTTCTATCGGGGCATCAATACCCTGGTGGCGCCGCGCTCGGAGTTCATCTGGGAGGGGCCGGACGGCACGCGCATCATCGCGTCCCGTCTCGGCGCCCGTCCGCGCTACAACGTCTGGTACGTGATCCAGCGGCCGGTCTACTGGAACGAGGCGGACGAGAACAACCGTGTCATGTCCTGGCGGCGCGGCCATGGTCCGTTCCGCTTCATCGACCTGGCCAAGTGCGAACTGGATTATCAGTACGTTCACCCGGAGTTCGGCTACCACGCGGAGAACATCCCCGCCCGGGCCGAGCAGGCCCTGCGCGAACAGGACAACGACTGGACGACGCCGCACCGCTTCTGGTCCGCCGGGCATGATTCTTCCTGCCCGGATATCCGCGAGGCACGGCTGATCCAGGATTGCCAAAAAGCGTTAGCCGGGCGCGCCGACGTCTTTCACAGCACCATTGCCGCCTTGCAGGACGGCATCCGTGCCAATCAACGGCCCGATTGGCCCGTCGTGAGGGGCGAGATGCGGCATCCCTACACCAAAGGGAGCACGAGCGGCCTAATGGGGTGGATCATCTCCGCCCGGATACGGCTAAAACAGGACAATTTCCAGACGGAACGGGAATTGACCGCCTACACCGAGCCGCTGGCCGTCTTCGCCAGCCTCCTCGGCGCGCCTTACCCGCAGAGCTTCATCGACCTCGCGTACAATTGGCTTCTCCAGAATCACGGCCACGATTCCATCGGCGGCTGCGGCCGCGACATCGTCGCCGAGGACGTTCTCTACCGCTCCCGCCAGGCCCGCGAGATCTGCAACTGCGTGCTCGAGCGCGCGATGATGGACATTGCCGGGAGCATCAACCTCTCATGTTGGCCCGCGGACGAGATGGCGCTCGTCGTCTACAACCCGGCGCCGTTTGCGCGTTCAGAGGTGTTACCCGCCGTAATCGAGATTCCGCAGGAGTGGGGTTGCGACGGTTTCGCAGTCACCGATGACGAGGGCCGGGAGGTCCCCGTGCAGATCGTGGACCGTCCGATCCCGTATTACCAGGTCGTACAGAATCCGAATGACGTAGCCAACACCTATCCGTCCAAACGGTTCCAGATCCGCGCGGCTTTTGCGGATGTGCCGGGCATGGGCTACCGCACTTACCGGGTGACGCCGCGCCCGCGGGCGCCGTTCGCGCAGCCAAAGACGATGCTCACCGGGCCGCAGACCATGGAGAACGAATTCCTGGCGGTGACGATCAAGAATAACGGCACCCTGGCTGTAAAGGACAGAGTGACCGGACGTTCCTATGACCGCCTCGGCTATTTCCGCGATGCGAGCGAGATCGGTAATCCGTGGGAACATAAGACGGTGGCGAACGAGACGGTCTACACAACCTTGAATGAGAAGGCCGAGGTAACCTTGGTCCGCGACGGCGAGTTGGAAGCCTCGTTCCGGGTCACGCTTAACTGGGCTCTGCCCGAGGGACGCGCCGCGGACGATAGAACCCGCAGCAGTCATCTGCGCCCTTACCGGATCGTCAATACCGTCACCCTGCGGCAAGGCCAACCCTGGGTCGAGATCGTCACGGAGATCGATAACACGGTCGAGGACCATTATCTACAGGTCTCTTTTCCCACCGGCATCGCGGCGGACAAAGTCGAGGTCCAGGGACAGTTCGATGTGCTCGAGCGCCCCATCGCCAAACCCGATTATGCGATCTATGACGAGGTGCCCATGACGGAGCACCCGATGAATTCGTTCGTCTCGATCGGCGACGGTCAAACGGGCGTGGCGCTCTTGAATGAAGGGCTAAAGGCATATGCCGTCGACGATAACGCCGACCGCACCATCAGCCTGACGCTGCTTAGATGTTTTCCCCTTCGCATCTGCGTTACGCACGAGATGATCGACTACAGCCACCTGGACAAGGGGTCGCAGTGCCCGGGCAGGCACGTTTTCCGTTACGGATTCATGCCGCATCGGGGCGATTGGATCGCGGGCGGGGTTTGGCAAGCGTCCGAACGCTTCAATCTCTCCTTCCACGCGGCGCAAGTGGGGCCGACCGGGCACGGGACCGAACCGCGTCAGAAATCCTTCTTGGAGCTCAGGCCGGAGAATCTCCATCTCAGTGCCGTCAAGCGCAGTGAAAGCGGGGAGGGCTGGGTGGTCAGGATCTTCAACCCGTACGCGGAAACCGTGCATGGCTCAATCCGGTTCAACGGGGGATGGACCGGCCCGTGCGTTATACAGTCACCGGTCGAGCGTGTGAAGGCCGAGTATGCCCTGCCCGTGGGCAGAGGCGGCCGCTGGCGCAAGGTCCGCGCGACGACGCTCGAGGAGGTGCCGGAAGAGGAATTGGTGATGGACGCGGCCGGCTGGGTCGGGATCCAGATCGGCGCAAAGAAGATCCTGACGTTGGAGTTTCTTCCCTAATTCACCCCGTGTATTGCGGCGGTTTTGCCGGCTCGAAAGCACGCGGTTGGCGATCGCCGGTGGAACCCGTTAATCGGTCGGACGGCAACGCCTTCCTCCCGGCTTTGCAGGAATTGGCCATGACATATCGAAGATAGAAGATAGAAGGTCAGCCGCCCGGGAGGACAACGACGATCTTGACATCATGCCGATTTCCAAGCCGGGGGCAATAATGAGCTATAGAAAGACGGAGATAGGCATGGACCAGGAGACGAACCGTCCGCGTTACCGCGAGCTGGAGCAGTACATCAGGGAAAAGATCGCGTCCGGAGCATGGGCTCCGGGGCATCAGCTCCCCACCGAACGCGAGCTGGCGATGATGTTCGGCGTCAGCAGGATCACGACTTCGCGGGCCTTGTTGGAGCTGCAAAACGCCGGCCTCGTGGTGCGCGAGCAGGGACGCGGCACATTTGTCAACCGGCCGTCCGCACCCAAGCCGGTCAAGGAACCCGGCGCGCAGCAGGACAATAACCCGCGCAACGATTTTTCCGGCCTGAATGTGGTGGCCATGGTGCTTCCCGATACGATCGTCGATTCGGGCTTCAAGATGATCGAGGGTGCCGAAAAATGGCTTCGCCAGCGGCGCTACCGGTTGCTCTCGAGCGTATCCGATTTCAATCTCGATCGCGAGGCCGATCTGATCCACAGTCTCCTGCAGGACGGGGTCATGAACCTGATCCTGTATCCGATCGATTCCGAAGCCACGACAAAGGTGGTCGCCGAAGTACGGCACAAGGGCATGCGGGTGGTCATCATCGACCGCCGTCTCAATAACCTGTCGTTACCGTTCGTGGGCTCCGACAACTATGGCGCGGGGTACCAGGTTACGAAACACCTGATCAAGGTCGGGCACAGGCTGATTGCCTTCGCCAGCGGCGACGTGGGCTTGATCTCCTCGGTGGCCGAACGGTTTCGGGGATACTGTACCGCGCTCGTGGAGGAAAAGCTGCCGGTCGATCCCGGTTTGGTGGTAAACGCCGGACAAATCGGCTGGCGATCGGCCAGCCTGCACCCTGTAGCGGCCGCGGACGACACCCCAGGTCTGACGGAGCAGGTCGCCGAGAAGACTCTGGACTATCTCTTCGCTCTGCGTTCAGACCGGCCTTCCGCCGTCGTGGCGGCCAACGACCGTACGGCCTTGATGCTCCTCCAGTCGGCGCTGCGGCGCGGCATCAGAGTTCCGGACGAGTTGGCGATTGTGGGCTTTGACAACCTGGCGGGCAGCGCGTCGGCGGAGGTTCCCTTGACCACCGTGCGGCAGCAGTTCAGGCACATGGGCCGGGAAGCGGCCAAGCTGGCCCTGGAGGGAGCGTCCGGCGCGGATGATAGCCCGCGGGAAGTCTTGCTCCCCACGGAATTGGTGATTCGCCGTTCCTGCGGTATGAAGGTATTGGCCGAAGCCTGAGACCGCCGCACAAGCGGGATTCGGGATTATTGATTATAGGTAATCTTGTCAAAGTAATGGATATGTCATCTTAATCCCTTTCGCCACACGGGAATGCGATAGATCATGATATTCGGGCAGTAATTCACGCCGCAGGAGGTGAGATCCCGATCGCTGTGACCCGTCGTGAGTAGTACGAACACATTTATTAATGGAGGGATTGCAGTGAAAAGAGTCCTAACCAGGCTGTTTGCCATCGGCACGCTGGTCGCGCTCGTGGCGTCGCTCGGCGCGGCAGCCGCGCAACCTCAGACAACCCTGGAGCTTTGGACCTGGAAAGTCGCCTTCAAGGCAGGCCTCGAAGCGGTCTGCAAGGAATACACCAAGCAGACAAAAGTAGCCGTCACCGTCAGGGTATTCCAGCCGGACGCGGCGTACACCCAACGTGTCACCGCGGCGGCCAATGCCGGGGAACTGCCCGACGTTGTCTCATACTGGGCGCAAAGCAGGGCCCAGATCAATCCGGGCCTCGTAGAGATGAGCAACGTCATCAAGTCCTGGGGCGTGCGCTTCCTCCCCGGCACGCTGGAATCGTGCTCGATCAATCAATATGACGTGAACAGCTTCAAGAATAATGTGAACGCCAACGAGTTCGAGAAGGCGTATAGGATTGGCGATTGTTACCTGGTGCCCATGGACTCCGGCACCTTCTACACCATCTACGCCAACAAGAAACTCCTCAAGGCGGCGGGCGTCCCCGCGGTCGCGCCCAAGACCTTCGAGGAATTGATCGACATGATGGTCAAGGTAAAGGAGAAGACCAAAGTACCGGGCTTCGTTTACGGCGGCAAGTGCGCCGATCTTCTGTACAACTGGATGCTGCAGGGGCTCTTGCTTTGCCAGGACGGAGTCGAGGGCGTGCAAGCCCTGGCCACCGGCAGGGCGAAAATGAGCGACCCCAAGTTCCTCGCGGTATTGAAGGCCTTTGAGACGATCGGCAAGAAAGGTCTACTTATGCCGGGTGTGGTCCAGACCGACATCGACCCCGCGGACGCGGCCTTCGCCGCCGGCAAAGCCGCCTTCTCCCTCGGCGGTACCTTCTCGCTGGCCTCCATGGTGGCGAACGGGATGAATCCCAATGACGTCATGACCTTCATCGTGCCTCCGCTCAAAGGTGCCAAGCTTCCGACGCTGGAGCTGAACCCGTTCCCCCTGATCGGTTTCGGCGTGGCCAGGAATTCCAAGCACCAGAAAGAAGCGATGGGGCTCATCCAATTCTTCCTGCGCCCGGATATGCAGGCACTGTACGCCAGGGTTTCCAACGACGTACCGGTCATCGTCATGACACCAGCCGAGAGAGCTAAAGCCGGCGCCAACGTGGCTTCCTTCCTCAAGGCGTTCAGCCCGAACAGAGCGCCGCTTACCATCGCTCTGGACTATATGAACTACCTCAGGGATAAGACGCCCACCGCCAATCTCTTTGGCAATCTGCAGGCGATGGCCATCGGCCAGAAGACGGCCGAAGCCGCCGCCGCCCAGTGGGACCTGGAGATGGCCGTGCGCAGACAATCGGAGAAAGAATCTGGTGCATACCCGTTCAATAATTGATCCTCGCTCGGTCCCCAATGTATGCATCCACGCCGGGAGGGGTTTTGACGGCTCCTCCCGGCCGGTCAGTAAGGGGGGCGCAAGGGATGTCGCTGTATGAAGAGGATCCGGAAGCGCGCGCGCGAAGAAGGGCGCACAGAAGACGCCGTCTGCGCGAGAATTTGGTGGGGTATAGTTTTATCACGCCGGCACTGGGATTGTTCCTCGCCGTCGGCCTTTTTACCGTGGCTTTCTCCGTATATCTCGCCTTTTTTCAGTGGAAAGGCGTGGACTTCAAGCTCATGGTCTATCGGGGTCTGACCTACAACTTCAAACGTTTTCTCCTAGGTTTCGAGGATCCGTTCCTGCCGCCGGCCGTGGCGCGGGCGGTATGGCATAACATAGAGATGCTCCTAGGTTTGGTGGTCACCATCCCGCTTGCCCTGGCGATCTCCGTGGCTCTCAAAAGGCTGCGCCGGGGTCAAGTCGTGTTCAGGACCGTGTATTTTCTGCCGATGGTCGCCTCGGGCGTCGCCATCTATTACATGTGGATGGGTGTCCTGGCGCCGGACGGTTTGATCAACAACTGGCTGCAGGCCATCGGCTTGGGAGGTTTGGCCGCCTGGAACGGCTGGCTGGCGCAGCCGAACACCGCCCTCTGGACCTTGGTGGGCACGGGCGTTTGGTCCGCGCTCCCGGGCGCCATGATATTGTACTACGCGGGGCTGCAGACCGTGGACAACGATCTCTACGAGGCGGCCGAGGTGGACGGAGCCTCCAGGTGGCAGCAACTCCTCCACATCACCTGGCCCATGTTGCGCCCGATCACCGTCATCCTGGTCGTCAACGGTTTGGCCAATATGTTCAGCGCGTTCGAACACGTCTGGATCATGACCCAGGGCGGCCCGGCCGGGTCCACCGAGGTCATCGGGACAATGCTGTACCAGATGGCGTTCTATGGATTCAGCGGCTACCAGGGCCGGCTCGACCTGGGCCTGGCCGCGGCGATCTCCTGGTTCCTGTTCCTCTTCACTTTCGGGTTTTCCATTATCAGCGTGCGCTATCTGCAACGTGACTAAGAGACCCGGATTTCAAAGCACCTTGACTGGCTGTGGCTATGCCCATACAGTAAATATCCTCACCCGTAGATGGGAGGGGTTTTCCATGGTACGTGAGAACCGGCTGGGAACGGCTTTCAGATTGGTCTTTCTCACTCTCTTCGCGGTGACCTGTCTCTTTCCGTTCCTTTGGATGCTCGGCACCGCCTTGAAACCGGGCACCGAGGCGCTGAACAATCCCTCGCTCCTGCCCAGGGCGGGCGTATCGGCCATGAACTGGCGGATCTTCGCCGATGTTTGGCGGCGGATCGATTTTCCCATCTATTTCTTCAACTCGGTCAAGGTCTCGTTCTTCGTCGTGGCGGGACAACTCCTGATTTACAGCATGGCGGGATTCGCCTTCGCCAAGCTGCGCTTTATCGGCCGGGACCTCCTGTTCTACGGTTTTCTTGCCTTGTTGTTCGTGCCATCCTTCGCCGTGGTCATAACGCTCATGCCCCTGGAGGCTAAATTCGGCATCCTCAATACCCATCTCGGGGTCATCCTGCCGATGATCAACGGGGCGGCCCCTTTTGCCATCTTCCTTTTCCGCAACTACTTCAAGACCATTCCGCATGAATTATTCGAGAGCGCTGTCCTGGACGGAGCGGGGGAATATCGCATCTATGCGACGATCTTTCTACCCCTTGCCAAGCCGGCGTTGGCCACCCTGGCGATCATGAACTTCCTCAGCTCGTGGAATGCATTGCTCTGGCCCCTGGTCTGCCTCCGGGACGAGAAGCTCTTTACCCTGCCGCTGGGCCTGATGTATCTCAACACCAGCATGTTCGTTCAGTACAACGTGCTGATGGCGGGCGGCCTGATCGCCCTGGCCCCGACCATCGTGGTCTTCCTGTTCATGCAGAAGTATTATATCGCCGGTTTGACGGCGGGTGCGGTCAAGGCATAATAGAGGTTCGCCGCTGGTTGCTCGGCGCTCGTGGAACAGGCTTGTGCCCGATCTAGATACGTACCCGGCAGTGTATTTCCGGTATAATGCGCTTCCGCCTCCTCAACCGCGGCGGGTCAAAGGAGGTTTAGTACAATGAGATCCTGGCGACGGCGATTATGGATCGTACTCATCCTCGCTTACTTTTTAGCGATCGGGGAAACCATCGGCGCCCAATCCGGCACGCAGCCGCAACTCATCACCAGCGACCTCGAGCAGGGAGCTTACTTCGTCGCGGACGCGGTCGTGACCGACTTCGGCGCCGTGCCCGATGACGAAGAGGACGATACCGGCGCCTTCAAAGCCGCCATCGCCAGCGTGAAAGCCGCCGGCGGGGGAACAGTCTTTGCGCCGCGGGGCCGCTACGTTTTGCGCGATAACATTACGGTGCCGCCGGCGGTGGTGCTGCGCGGCGAGTGGGCAAGCCCGCGGCGGGATCCGGTCTGCCGGGGCACGATTCTCTGCGCATACCCGGGCAAGGACGCCCCCGATCAAGCCGCGTTCATCACGCTTGGCGCGAGCAGCGGCGTACGCAATCTCAGCATCTGGTATCCGGAGCAGGAGTACGACGACGTGCATCCGTACCCCTGGACCATCTACGGGGCCAGCGCCATGCATAACAACGTGATGAATGTCACGCTGGTCAACAGCTACCGGGGTATCTGCTTCAATCGCAGCGCCTCGGAGTTGCATTACATACGCGATGTCTACGGCACCCCGCTGTCGCAGGGGATCGCTATCGATGACTGCACGGATGTCGGCCGGATCTCCGGCGTTCATTTCGGCCCCCGTTACTGGCAGGGTTCCGGCCTGCCCGGCGCGCCCGTGACAACCGAAGCCGTCCAAACGCTCAAAGAACACCTATCAGGCAAAGCCACCGGCATCATCATGGACCGTTCCGATTGGGAGTATGTCTATGACGTCTCCATCAGCGATTATGCGATCGGGATCCATGTGACGCCCGGCGACGGCGAGGCCAGGCCCAACGGGCAGTTCTACGGCATTTCGATTGATGGCGCGCAGACCGCGCTCCAGATTGACCAGACTTTGGCCGCGGGGATCCTCGTTACGAACAGCAGCTTCCGCGCCACGGCCGGCGCCGACCCGGCGGCCGTCCGGATGGGGCCGATCTTCTCCGGTGTGGCGGCCTTCAATAACTGCAAGTTCGGCGGTACGCCCGCCACCGCCCTAAAGAACGAAGGCGGCGGGCTGGTTTCCTGCCAGAACTCCATCTTCGAGGATTGGGGTTACGCCGGCGGCAAGTACGCCATCGAGGCCGAGGCGGGCATGCTGACCGTCCAGGGGTGCCAGTTCGCCAAGGACAAGCCGCAGGTGTCCCTCGGGATCTCGGTGACCAACGCCAGCTTCCTGGGGAACCGCATTACCGGCAAGCTCCGTCTCGACTACGGCCCGGGCCTTAGGCCGACGATCGACCAAAAGCCGCGCCAGTTTCCGACCTTTGACACGGCGGACTTCGTCGTGCCGGAGGGGCCGTCCGCGAAGACCATGCGCCTGTTCTGGGTAAAGGATCCGGCTTACGGAGCGGCCGGGGACGGGCGGACCGACGATACGGCCGCAATCCAGAAAGCCCTTGACGCGGCCGCCGGGGAGGGAGGGGTCGTCTACCTGCCGGCCGGGCGGTACCGCCTTGACGGGAGCCTCAAGGTTCCGTCCGGCGTCGAACTGCGGGGGAGCTGGGATGTGCCACACCATACGCAGATTAGCGGCACCATGCTTCTGGCCTACGGTGGCCGGGGCAAAGCAGACGGCGAACCGCTGATTGTTCTCGCCCCCGGTAGCGGTGTGCACGGGCTCACGGTCTTTCACCCCGAACAGAGCTACCAGAACATCCAGCCATACCCATGGGTGATTCAAGCCCGCGGCAAGGGGTGTTGGGTCAGATATGTCACGTTGGGCGACGCATACCGCGGTGTTGACTTTGCCTCTTACCCCAGCGACGGCCACTGGATCGAATACCTAAACGGCTGTCCGCTGGCGGTGGGCCTTGCCGTGGGGCGTTCGGCGGGCAACGGCTGGGTGCAGGACGTGCATTTCAACCCCCATTACTGGGGCCGCAGCGGCTTTGGGAACGCGCCGCGCGATGCCAATTGGCTACGGGTCTGGCAATATCAGAAGGAGAACCTCGACGCCTTCGTCCTCGGCGACTTGGCACACGAACACGTGCTGGGCTACTTCGCCTTCGGCTGCCGCAACGGCCTCCGCTTCATCAAGCAGGACGGCGGCGGATTCAACGGCACCCTGATCGGCGCCGGTAGCGACGGCAGCACCTACGGTTTCACCGTCGACCAAGCGAAGGACATCACGATGATCAATTCCCAATTGGTCTGCCTGGAGGCGCAGAGGCCGGTCACCATGGTCACGCAGCCCACGTTCACGGGGAAGCTGCGCCTCTATAACACCTCCATCTGGGGCACCGGCAAAGGGGCCACCTTTGCCGGGGGAGAGACATCAATTCAGCAGCTCAACCTGGTGGGGGATAAGATCGAGGTCACCGGCGGGAATTTCCGCGGCAGCAATATCTTTTTCCAGTCTTCCTCCGAGGAATACGTCATCGTGCGGCCGAATGTGGCCGGAGTCGAGTTGTTCGGCTGCAGCAGCCTGGCGAAGTTCGCGGTGGTGAACGAGGCGGGGAAGAAACTCAGCAGTTCGGGACATATCGCGCAGTATTGAGTTGGATGACGCAGTAGTAGTAGAGCGTGGGGTTATAGTATGGAAATCACCTTCTGCGGCGTGCCGGAAAACGATGCGGATCAGCTGAGGCAGTACTTGGGACGGCTCAAGGAACTCGGCGCGACCAGCGTACAAACCTATATCTATTGGAACAAGGTCGAATCGGCGCCAGGGGTCTTCGACTGGTCGCACTACGACCGGATTGTGGACCTGTTCGGTGCGTACGGGCTCAAGTGGGTGCCGTTTCTCATCGCCGGACCCTGGTACGTGACCCCTGAATGGGTGCGGCAGGAGCCGGAGACGATCTTCTGCCGCTGCCTGGAACACGACCGGGACAGCAAGATCGTCTCGATCCACAGCCCGAACATGCCCGGCCACGTGCGGCGCCTGCTCAAGGCCTGCGCGGACCGTTATTTGGACCGGGGTGTCCTGGAATCGGTCTTGCTCGGGATCACGGGGGATTACGGGGAAGCCATCTATTCCGTCCTCGGTAACTGGCCGGGAAAGTACCACGGACATCTCGGCTACTGGTGCGGGGAGGAACCGGCGCGGGCCGCGTTCCGGCGATATCTTGAAAACATTTACGGCGGGATCGACCGTCTGAACCGATGCTGGGGGACGAATTTCGGAGCATTGGCGGAAATCCAGCCCACACCCAGGGACGCTTCGCCCTCGGCCCGGGCCTGGTTGGATCAGGTTGCCTGGTACCGGCGGGAGATGACGGACTATGCCCGAATCTGGCTTGAGACGGCAAAGGACTGCTTTCCTGAGGTCGAGATCTATCTCTGCACCGGCGGTGACGGTACACCGCAGCATGGCGCGGATTTTAGCGTGCAATGCAAGCTGGCGGCGGCATGCGGAGCCGGTATCCGCATCACCAACGAAGGCAGCGATTATTCAACCAACTTCCTCATTACGCGGCTGGTTGCCGCGGCCAGCAAGCATTACGGATGTTTTTTCGGGTACGAACCAGCGTCTTTCGTCGACTACCGCGGGGTGGCGGCGCGGATCTTCAACGCCGCCGCTTCCGGGGCGCGCCAGCTCTTTGAGTACGCCGGAAATCTCCTCGACGGGGGCCGGCCGCGGCCGGAGCCCTGGACACAGTTTTTACGCCATCGTCACCTTCTGCAAGACAACATACCGGAGATCGAGGTCGCTGTCTTGATGCCCCTGGAGGACTTTGCCCTTCGCGAGGTTGGCACCACGGGCTATTTCCGCAGTTTTGCCAAGAAACTACGCGGTTTTGTCGACTATGACCTGATCGATGCCGGGATGATCGAGGACGGGGCGCTGCAGAGCTACCGGTTCCTGTTCGTCGTGGGCGCGGAGCACCTCGCGCGGGAAACCGTCGGCATCCTTCGGGCATGGGTCGAGCAAGGCGGCGTCCTCATAACCAACGCCTTTGTCACGGACTGGGACGGCAGCGGCCAAGCCTGGCGCGAGCTTCTCGGCTTCACCCCGGATACCGACCGGGTCTGCGCGGTCAATCGCCTCTGTCTCGCCAATACCGCTCTGACACCGCGCTTACAGGCCGGACCCGAACTGCTGGGACTCGAGGGCTACACGGGGCTGGCCCAAACCGTTTTGCCTCTGGCGGAGATGCGCGACTTACCCGCCGCGCGCGCATTATGGGTCAATCGATTCGGCCGGGGCGCAGTCTATGTGTCCACGATCAAAGTCGATTTCGATCCGGAGGAATCGGACTCGTACGCCTGGTTCACCGCGGGAGCGCACTTTTGGGCTTTTATCCGGGATGCGCTTGCGAAAGCCCACACGCTTGTGCCGCCGGCCGCACCGCCGGCCACGCTGGAAGACGGGTCCGGTGTCTACGCCACCGCGTTCGGGGATAGATTGATGTGTCTGAACTTCACGCCGGAACCGGCGGTAAGGAACGGTGAAACCATTCCTGAATACGGGATCGCATCGTTTGAGAGATAGAAGAGGCTTGATCTGACCACAGATTCCATACTCTGTGATTTATGGTTTACTAATCTTTCAAGTGCAGCTAGAACCCTCTAAAAAAAAAGGAAAGGGGAGTAACACATGCGAACCAGCAAAGGTATTGGTCTATCGATCCTGGTAACGGCCGTTCTCATCGTGACGGCCTTGTCCCCGCACGCGCAGGGAGCGTCGGGGCCGATCCTGATGGAACCGTACCTGCAGGCGGTGACCACGGACTCAATCCAGGTCATGGTGGAGAGTAGCGTCAAGGATCCGGTCACGGTGGAGTACGGCCGGACAACCTCTTATGGCGCCAAAGCCGTGACGCAAGGCGTGGAGACCACGGAGGTCACGCCGGCGACATACGTGCATAACGTCAAGCTTGCCGGCTTGCAGCCCAATACCCAATATCATTATCGGGTCATCCAGGCGGGATACACCGGTACCGACTATACTTTTACCACCGGCGTCAATCCCGGAACCGGGTTCCGCTTCGCCTTCGCGGCGGATTTTCGCACCGGGACGAGCGTCCATGACGCCATCTCGACGCGAATCAAGGACGCCAAGCCGAGGTTCCTGCTCTACGGCGGGGATTTGTGCGCCACCAGCACCTATCAATCGTTCAAGAGCGAGTTCTTCCGCCCGAACGAACTGGCGCTCATCTCCGGTACGGCCTTCTTCAACGCGCCGGGCAACCACGAGGGCTGGAAAGCGAACACAAAGGCGTTCACCCAAGCCCCCGAGTCCGGCTCCGGCACTCAGGACTACTATTCCTTCGATTATGGCGATCTGCACGTCCTCGTCCTCAATAACGAGTACCCCCTCTGGGAAGGAAGCAGCCAGTATGCATTCGCCCAGAAAGATCTGGCTGGCAGCACCAAGGCCTGGAAGATCGTGGTCGCCCATCGTCCCGCTTATTGCGCCGGCGGGCACGGCGAGGACGGGGATATGAAGACCTTGACGGCTAAGGTCTTTGAGCCGAACAAGGTCGATATGCTCTTGGGCGGCCATTCCCATTTTTATCAACACAACCTGGTCAACGGCATCCATCATATGGTGCTCGGCGCGGCCGGCGCTCCTCTGTATACGCCGAGTACTGCGGCTTACACCATCACATCAATCAGGGACACCAACTTTGCCGTGGTGGACGTGACCCCCAACATCTTCCATATGGTAGTCTATAACGACAAAGGCACGGTGCTCGAGACCATCGATCTGACCAAGGGCAAATCAGGCGCGCCGGCCCAGTGGACCGCCCCGGTCCCGACGCCGACACCGGCACCGGCTCCGGTAAAGACGCCCGCGCCGACGCCTGCACCAGCGCCCGCCGCGCAGACGGCGAGCGTGCCGTCGATCCAGGTCGACCTCACTCCCTACTACAACCAGGATGCGTATAGCTACGACAGCAACGGGGGCGACGGCAAGTACGACAACCCGCCGGACCTCATATACAGCGCTTATTCCGCGGATCTCATCAAGGTCGACCCGGTCTTCGAGGGCGTCAGCTACAAGTACGGCCCACTGAAGGACGGGGCGAACAACGCCGTCAAGTGCGAAGGCCAGACCATCAAACTGCCCGCGGGACAATACCCGTCGCTCAGGTTCCTCGGCGCGGCCACGCAAGGCGATCAGACCGGCACTTTTGCCATCAACTATACGGACGGGACGAGCACCGAGGTCAAGGTGACCCAGGTCGATTGGTGCTCAGCCTACACGACCGGTCAAAAGATCGTGCAGGTCATGGACCATCGGCACCGGGACGGTGTGGATGAAGGCCTCTTTACACAGATCTTCGCTTATTACCTGACACCGGCCGCCGGTAAGACGGTGTCAGGACTGACCTTGCCCAATAACCCAGACATTCACCTGCTCGCCCTCTCGCTCGTGGCCCCGGCGGCGTCCGCCGCGCAGCCCGGCGCGGCGATTCAGGTGGACCTGGCGGACTATTACAACCAGGACGCGTTCAGCTATGATAACAACGGGGGCGACGGCAAGTACGACAACCCGCCGGACCTCATGTACAGCGCTTATGCCGCGGATCTCGTCAAGGCCGACCCGGTCTTCGAGGGCGTCAGCTACAAGTATGGCCCGATGACGGACGGGGCGAACAACGCCGTCAAGGGCGATGGCCAGACCATCAAGCTGCCCGAGGGGCGATACGCGTCACTCAGGTTCCTGGGCGCCGCCACCCAGGGGGATCAGACGGGAACCTTTGTCATCAATTATGCGGACGGGACGGGCACCGAGGTAAAGCTGACCCAGGTCGACTGGTGTTCGGCCTATACCGCCGGGCAGAAGATCGTCCAGGTTATGGACCACCGACACCGGGACGGGGTCGATGAGGCGCTATTCACCCAGATCTTCGCCTATTATCTCATCCCGGACGCCGGCAAGACGGTGACAGGTCTCACTCTGCCGAAGAATCCGGATATACACGTGCTGGCGCTCACGCTCGTCCCCGCCGCGGCACCGTCCGCGCCGGCAAAGGATGCGCCGACCCTGATCGCGCGCGGCTCGGTCTGGAAGTACTTCGACCAGGGCCAAGATCTGGGCAAGGCTTGGCGCGAACCGGGGTTTGACGACAGCAGATGGTCCTCCGGGCCGGCGGTCTTCGGCTACGGCGGCAAGGGGGAGGTCACGGTCGTCGGTTACGGCAGCGACGCGAAGAACAAATACCCCACCACCTATTTCCGGAAGTCGTTCATGGTCGATGACGTCTCCTACTACCGTGAACTGACGCTCAAAATCTCCCGCGACGACGGGGCGATCGTCTACCTGAACGGCAAGCCCGTCTGCGTCACCAACATGCCCAAGGGCGTGACGGCGGAGAACGTTACATATAAGACGTTAGCTCCTGACTCCGGCAATGACTTCGGTTTCAAGGCCTACACGGTCGATCCCAAGTTGCTGGTCAAGGGCATGAATGTCGTCGCTGTCGAAGTCCATCAAATGAGCCCGTCCAGCTCCGATCTGATCTTTGACCTAGAACTCATCGATCCGAGCCAACCCCAGACAGCCGCGGCCGCACCGGCGCCCCCGGTTCAGCCGGTTGTCCCGGCCGCGGCGCCGGTCCCGCCGGCATCCACGGCCGTATCCGGGCCGGTCAAGGATTTCTCGGGCGGTCTCCGCTTCGTGGTGTCCAGTGACCCGCAGGGCACCGATAGCGGTTATCTCAACGGGACGGACGACGGCACCGCAGGCCCCCGGATGGTGAAGATCCTCAACGAGATCAAGAAGCTGGACCCCCAGCCCGAGTTCATGCTGATCGCGGGGGATCTGGTCTCGGGGCCGCACGATTCGGGCCGGCCCATTACCGACGTCGTACCCCAATACGCGGCCTTTCGCAAACATGTCACCTCCGTCTACCCAATCGAGTTCTTTTACCCCGCCATCGGTAATCACCAGGTCAAAGGCAAGTTCGAGGGCGAGGACCTCTTCGGCAAGGCTTTTCCCGAGTTCAAGGCGGAAGGATTCACGGAGGAATACGGGCGGACCGTCTATTACTTCGACCGCGGCGACACGAGGTTCTTTGTCCTCAATACCAACCATCCGGGCGAGGAACACCGCATCGCGGACGAGCAGTTCAAATGGCTGGAAAAGAACATCGGCCCGGAGAAGAAGCACCACATCTTCATCATGCACGAGCCGCCCTATGGCACCTGGCACAACTGCCAGGTCAACCCGAACCAGAATCCGGACACGCTCGACCGGTACCCGGCGGAACGGGATCGCTTCTGGAATCTGATCGATAAATCCAACGGCCCGATGGTCTTCGTGGGCCACGAACATATCTATTCCCGGCGGCACATCGACGGCAACTTCAGCGCGAACGGGTTCAACTTCGCACAGACCGTCTACCAGATCACGGTCGGCGGCTTCGGCGGGGGGACGAACGGGGGCGCCCAGGACAAGCGCCAGGTGGACGTGCTGCCCATCGGGGTGTGGCACTTCACGGTGGTCGACATCAAAGACGATACCATCCGCGTGCAGGCGATCGACATCAACGGCAAGGTGATCGATGAATTCGAGCAGGTGCAGCGGCCGGTCGTTCCGGCCGCCCAGACGGCGGGCGTCTCGTCCACCGTCAAGCAGGTGCACTTGAGCTGGAAGCGTAACGATACCGCCGGCACGATGGCCGTGACCTGGACAACCCCGGCCAAGAGCGAGAGCATCGTGCGCTACGGCCCGACCTCGGCCTACGGCTCTCAGAAGACGGGCAGTTCGGCGTATTCGAACGCGCTCGGGCTCTACGTGCACACCGTGGAACTCGAGGGTCTCAAGCCCGACACCGTCTACCACTACGCCTGCGGCTCGGCGGAGAGCGGCTGGAGCGCCGATCACACCTTCATCACCGCGCCTGCCAAGGGCGACCAGACGCCGCTCACAATCGGCGTCTGGTCGGACACTCAGGACGATCCCGGGGAAAACGCGAAGTTTGCCGTAACGGGCGAGATCATCCCGCGTATGCTCGATTTTAAACCGCGCTTCACGATCCACACCGGCGACCTGGTGGTGAACGGCGGCTACAAGAACAGCTGGCTCAACCTGCTCAACGTGACCGAGCCCTTAAACGCGGTCGCGCCGCTCATGACCACGCCGGGTAATCACGACAACCTCGGTGACCAGAAACTGCCCCCATATTACTACGATCTCTTCAATCTTCCGGAGAAAGAGGAGTGGTACTCCTTTGACTACGGCAACGCGCACTTCGTCTCCCTGCATACCGGCCGGCCGAACGACGTCTCCGAGAAGCAGTTGCTCTTTGCGCCCGGCACACCGCAGTATGAATGGCTGAAGGATGACTTGAAAAAAGCCAGCGCGGACCCTGATATCACCTGGAAGGTCGTGTATATGCATTATCCGCCCTACGCCATGGGCGTCAGTGCATCGGCGGCCGTGCGCAAGTACCTTGCGCCCCTGATGGACGAGTACAAGGTGGATCTGGTCATCACCGGCCACCGCCATGTCTACGAGGCGATGGAGTCCATCAAGAACGGGACCATCGTAGAGAAGGGTCCCGACTTCCGCGGCAACCCCGCGGGCACGGTCTACGTCATCAGCGGGCCGGCGGGCAGCAACCCTCAGGGAGGCGGCTCGACGAACCTCACCGCCTATTCCGAGGTTGGATACGCATTCGGCATCCTGACCATCGACGGCGGCAAGCTGAGCTACAAAGCGTACCACGAGGACGGCAAGGTCTTCGACGAGTGGACGATCACCAAGGGGAAGGGGTAGGCTGCGAATTCGCGTCTGGCGGTCCAGACGGGTTTCACACCGTTTCAAATAGTGTTTTAAAAAACTTGGATCCAGGTCGTGAACTTACCCCCGGCCTTCGCAGGCTTTCCACCATCGTGGCGAAGAGATGGATGGCAACGCCCCTGGTCGTTCCGCCCGATTTTCTGGGCCAAATCCTGCCGCGGGAAGCCAACGGCGTCACCACGGACTGGCGCGTGACCAAAGCCGCGGTCGAGTTGGTGCGCGAAGTCAACAAGGCGGGCCGGATTTATATCATGGAAGGTTCCGGCGTTGGCAGCACCAGGAACAATATGGCGGCCTACAACTACACACCGGAAAACTTCGATCTACCCGGCGTGGAACTGGTGGCCATCGAAGAGGACAGCGGCGAGTGGCACGCCCGCATTCAAGATCAGTTCGGTCACCCGCCGCGGCCGGGTCCTGAAGCTCAAGCTCTCTACCAACACCGCCGTTAACAAGGTGGAGATCGCTATCGACGGACGGCGTCTGGAACCGGCCGTGACCGCCGAGTTCGACGCCATCGAGATCAGCCTGGACGGCCTGGGAGCGGGCCGTCATACACTGTCGGTCGCCGCTTACGATCGGTTCCTGAACCGGGCCGTCCGGGAAGCTGGTTTCGACCTTTAGGTACCCGCGATGCGGCGGCGTCCTCTGCGGCTGTCTGAAAGACCGGGCTATCTGTCACCGGCCGAAACCGAGCACGGCATCCGGGTTATGCTTAGCGAAGGCTTCATCGCCACGGCCTTCATGAGAAGGCTGGCGGGTCTTTATGGCCATCAATAGCGCCGTCGTCGGTCTCACCGGGGCCATCGCGCCAAACCTGGGCGTCTGTACCCTTGGCACGCTGACCTCGCTTCCAATACCGCCCGGCATCACCTTCAGCCCCCTGCAATTGCTTTTCATCCTAGGCAGTCTTGGCGCGTTCCTGGCACTGGCTATCCGAGGTTCATGGGATTGGATATGTATAATTACCCATCTCGTGGTGCGCGGCAAGGAGACCGGGTGGCGGACCGAATAGATATGATAAGTGAGATTAGAGACCTAAACCCAGTAAGATACGCCCTTTGAGCCGCCGGGCGGCCGATAAATCTTTTCGCGCCATGCAGGAATTGGCTATGATATGTTGAATAGATAATAGCAACCATCATACTAAAAAAACCAGGTTTTCCTGGCGTTTCGATAGTCTCCGTTTACCCTGGTCCAGCGCCGCAGGTTTGATCGAAGTCCCGGGTACTTTTTGGCCGACTAAATGGATATATCAATTAAACCCAAGCCTTGGGGATCAGCCTATTCCAGGGTGTTAAAACTGCTAAGCGTCCATCCAAACCAACAATTGGTAAAGGAGATGGGAAATGAGAGAAGCTGTTTGAAAAAGACGCACCCCAGTTGTCGCATTTAAAGACTGTTTGCAAAGGAGAGAGCGAAAATGGCTGGTTATGTCCGGAGGAGTTTATTGCCAATCAGTTTGCTCGTCATGGCGTTCATCGCCGTCTCGCTAATGCTGGCAGGTTGCCCGCGGCCGCCGGTTCCCCCGCCGGATCCGACACCGACGCCGGATACGACGGACTATGTCCTGAAGTTCACGGCCGTTACGGACGGGAATTCGACCTCAGGCAAATACTGCTTCTGGAAGATTAACACTGATTCGTATGAGTTCAAGACCGGGGATACCATCGAATATGATGTCCTTATTGAGAATAACATCTCAGGTCTTGGAGGTATCGAGATCTATACAACGACGCCCGGTATCTGGTTCAGGGGTCTCGGCTGGGCGGATCAAAACGGTAAGTCGGGACATCCAGGTACAGACATTTCAACCTATGCTTATGGCCATGGCAGTGAGTGGTATCATAGAATCCTCCCAGTACCCGCCGGAGCGATCGGGTTGACAAGTCTTGATGTTGATCTTGCCGTCGAGCATTCCAGCGTTTCCGAGACATATGTCGCCTACTACGACAATATTGTCGTGAAAAACGGCGGGGAGATCAAACATACTTTCTACGGGGCCGGTTCAACTCCCGTCCTCGATTCCAGTCAAATCCGTGTTGCAAATGGTTATAGTACGACGCTCTCAAGCGTAGTGGAAGTAGATAAGGCGACGGTACCGATCATTGTCATCGAGCCTTCACCGACTCCGACAGTGGATCCCGAAGTGACCCCGACCCCGACACCGACACCGACACTAACGCCGTCTCCTACCCCTACGCCATCGCCATCACCAACGCCGTTCCCTGGATCGCCGAGCGGTGATGTGCTAAAATTTACGGCAGTTACGGACGCAACTGCTGGTACTGGAAAGCACTTCTTCTGGAAGATAAATACGGATCAATATACGTTCCAAGCTGGCGATACCATAGAGTATGATGTCTACTTGGATACAAACATTGGTGGCCTCGGAGGTATTGAGATCTATACTATGTCCGTCAATCCTCTGGATACCTTCAGGGGTCAAGCCGGTTGGGCCGACCAATGCGGAATCGGTGGGCATCCTAATAAGAATCTTACTACTCGGGCTTACCAGCAGTGGTATCACAGGGTACTACCGGTACCTGCAACGATGATCGGGATCATATCGAGGGACTTTGACCTGGCAGTAGAGCATTCCGGGGTATCTGAGACTTACGTAGCGTACTACGACAATATAGTGATTAAGAACAATGGCTCTGTGGTCAAAACAGTGTATGCAGATGGGCAACCGTCTGTCAATGCCGCACGGGGCGGCGCGGGATTTGATGCAACATTGACCAAAGTTGAGGTAGTACCGGTACCATAAGTATATTGGTTATACCATCTTGAAGGATTTGGAGGGAGAACAATGTCTTCTATATTAACCAGAGCATCCAGAGGTTTGCTGTTCATGGTTCTCGCACTTAGCTTGGCCGCTAGCGTTATCCTGAGCGCCGAAGCATCCCTATCGCCATCCGGTGACGTCTTGAAGTTTACGGCCACCTCCAGCGAGTCGAGGGCATCCACGAAGTACTGGTATTGGATGATTTCGAATGAGGCCTATACCTTCCAGAAAGGTGATGCCCTCGAGTATGACGTCTACCTCGAAACCGATGGCCCTGGGCTCGGCGCAGTCGAGGTCTTCAACAATGACGGCACCTGGTTCCGCGATCAGGAGGATTGGCTGGATCAGAACGGCCGCCGGGGCCATCCGGGTACTGACATCGCTAAGTTGGCCTTTGGGAAATGGTACCATCGCGTCATGAAGGTGCCGTCGGGTATGATCGGTAAGACGTCCGGCGACTTCTCCGTGGCGGTGGAGTTTGCCTCGCGGGCCAAGACCTACGTCACGTACTACGACAACATCGTCATCACCAACAAAGGCCAAGTTGTAAAGAAGATCTACACAGACGGGCAGCCGACGGTCAATGAATCCAGGGGCGGGCAGGAGTACACTTGTCAGCTGGAAGTAGTCCCGTTGCCCAAAAAATAACTCTCTATAACAGGATTGGGCGGAGCCATCAGCTCCGCCCAATCAGAAGTTAAGTTACCGATGATTTGAAATAGCGTAAACCCTAAGAAGTTCTGTGGTAGCATTTGCTATGTTAATGGTTGATATATCAATTTGGCCAGTTTTCCCGACTTGGCTGATTCCCATTAACAAGTAAGGGAGGGCGTTAAGAAGAATTCAAAGTCATTTAGAACCTTAATCGCCTCATCCTAATCCATTAATCAACTATGATCAATAGGGAGGTAGCAACATGAATAAACTTATAGCCGTGGTTTTTGGGCTCTTGCTGGTCTGTGTTCTCGCTTCTGTTGCCAGTGCTGATTACAGCTTGACTGGCAGCTACGAATTCAGGGGTAAATACAATATGGGTAAAGATCCGGCAACTTGGCAAGTATATGGCGAAAAACTGGAAATCAAAGTCAAGGTCTCCAACGATTTCGGGCCGGCTTCGGCGGATCTCACATGGAAGCTGGGCAGTACCTTTAATCCTGATACTAATCTATATAAGTGGCTTCCTGCTCCGGAAAGTGCTAACCTTACTTTTGAGATCAGTGATGGACTCTCATTCGGCGCAGCATATCGTAAGTACAAGATTGATACAGATGAAAGGAAATTCAAGATTCTTAGCAAGGGTGATGAAGTAATCCTGTTAGTCAATAAACTAACAAAAAAGGGTGAAGATTGGACACTGGGTACGGACACAGTAGTCACCAGTAACGTTGACTTTAAAACTGGCTCCGTCTCCGCCTATGTCAAAGTGGATAAGCCATTCGAGTTTGCCGTCACCGGTACATACAACCTGGACCCAGTAACCCTAAAGGGCTGGGTAGGATGCGACGCAGACCAGGATATTAGGTTTCTGGCAAAGGCAGTCTATCCCGTGATGGATAAGGTTACAGCGACGGGTGAATACCTATATGATTTCACAGGGGATAGCACGATTGGTCTCAGAGTCGATTACAAGCCCTCATTCAGCACTTATGGTAAGGTATTCTATAACATTAACACCAATGAGATCTCCTATAAAGTCTGGGGCGAGTTCCCGGTCGTCAAGAACGTCGTCCTCTATGGCTGGTACACAGTAGACGCGGACAATGTCGGTGGGTTCTATACCGTCGGCGCCAAATATGTCCTCGGCGGCCCGAACGCGATCATCGTGGAATTCCCCGAGAAGGACAACACGGTCTACGTTAAGCTCGCTGTGAGCCTCTAGATCCGCCTGACTCGCCCCCCGGCTCTACGGTCCCCTCTCTGTTACCACGGGGAGGGGGCCGAGGGGTGGGTTCCGGTTGGGATAATTGCGTGGATCAAAAATGAGCGGGGTGGAGCTTTGGTGAGTTCCACCCCGCTTTTTATCTTACGGAGGCTTTTCGGATATATTAGGAGGATACCGGTCGATCTGGTTCTCTTTGCTACTCTTCATCCGTCACGAACAGCATCCCCACGGCGCGCAGGCAGTTGGCGAGCGCTTCTTCTCTGGTCGAGCCCCAGCCGCGCGGTTCGTTGAGGAAACGGGCGCCGGGTTTGTCCTGGCTGAGGATGCCGGTGACGATGGCGAGGACCATGGCCGGGCGCGGGGTGCCATCATCCACCTCGCCGAGGCTGATCTGGACCACGGCCGGGAGAGCGGGGCCGTCCTCGGCGGACTGGTATTGCCGCGTATGCACGGTCAGATATGTGAGGCGATCGTCGTTCATTGCGGATCCCCCCAAATATCTCCGCGCCTGCGTTACGTTCCCTGTATCTGGTTTGATTGTACCGCCGGGAAGGACTGTCAACAGTGATGCGCGTCACAATTCGCGGGAAGCGTTGATGTGGCGGCTGAAAAAGGAAGGTCTTCGGTCCGGCGAGCATGCCGCACGCGGGACAAATCAGGCAAGCGGAGATGGCATTTCTTTGATCGGGCAGGAATCTTGCGGCCGGCCGCAGAATCAATTGTGGTGCGCGCGGACAACAGCCAAACCCGCGTGCGAACGACCTATCGTCGGCGACGGCTTCACGGGGCGTCGCCGCCCATAACTTAAGACCACGGAACGATCTCCGCCTATCAGAGCGGATCCGGGTTCATGGCGCGTGCCGGAGCGGGAGGAGGGTTTACTTGCCCAAGCGGCTCATTGGCCTGGCGGTCTTGGCGATGGTCGCCGGTTTTGTGGTTGCGCCCATCCAAGCGGAACAATCCGCGCGTAGCCTGACCTATTGGGGATGGGCATATACGATCGATTGCCTCAAGGCGAACATGGATGAGTTCGCCAAGGCCCACCCGGAGATCAAGGTGACGTTCAAAACCATATCTCCCGGGGATATCTATCTGCGGCTGCCGCAGGCGCTATCCACCGGCATCGGTCTCCCTGATGTGGTGGCCATCGAGGACAGCCATCTCCCGCAGATGATCTCCACCGGGGGTTTGCTGGACCTCTCCGCGCTCGCGGGACCTTACCGCACGAGCTTCAATAGCTTCAAATGGGCGGCCGGCACTTCGGGGGGCAAGGTCTATGCCATGCCCTGGGATAGCGGACCGGTGGCGATCTATTATCGCCGCGACGTTTTCGAGAGAGCGGGTCTGCCCTCGGATCACGGATCCGTGGCCGGATTGCTCGATACCTGGAGCGATTATGCAAGAATCGCCAAGACGATCAAGGAAAAGACCGGGGTATATATGTTGCCCCTCTCCGCCACGAGCAACGACGGGCGGCTCTTTGAGATCTTGCTTCAACAGCAAGGCCTTGGCTATTTCGACCGGAGCGGCCAGGTCACGATCGACAGCCCGCCGGCCCAGAAGACCTTGGAGTTTCTAGGAAAAATGTACAAGGACGGATTGACCTTCGAGAGTGTACCCTGGACGGAACCATGGCAGGCCGGCATCAGAGACGGAGCCGTCGCGACCGTGATCGGCGCCGCCTGGATGGACGGTTTCATCAGGAATTGGATCGCGCCCAAAACCGCCGGCGCCTGGGGTGTGGTGCCCCTGCCCACATGGTCGAAGGGTGTCGGGGTTAGGACAAGCAACGACGGCGGTACTTCGCTGGTCATCCCCAAACGCGGCAAACAGACCGACGCGGCCTGGAGTTTCGTGAAATTCATGCTGACGCGCAAGGAATCACAGGTGAACATGATGCGCAAATACGAGTCCTTCCCGGCGCTGGAAACAGCCTATGCGGACCCGTTATTTGGCGAAGCCTTGCCGTTCTATGCGGACCAGCCGATACGCAAGGTCTTCACGGACCTTGCCCGGCAGATTCACACCTGGCAATATACGGAGTTCTATCCCCTGGCGAACAGTATCTGCAGTGCCGAGATTCAATCCTATCTTGCCGGGAGCAAAGATGCGAAAAGCGCCTTAAGCAGCGCGGCACGTAACATTAGGACAAAGATCGGTCGTTGATGGGATCGGGCCCTGCGGCTGTATGGCGCGCCAAGAGGTAGGACTATTGACCTCAATCGGGCAAACGTGGTAAAATGAATTGCTGTCGAGCTGGATTCTGCAAAAGAAGCCAACTTGATTGCGATGCTAAACACGTGGGAGGAATCGAGTTGGCAGACAAGGTTTTGACCTGCCGGGATTGCGGCCAAGAGTTCATTTTCACCGAGAGCGAGCAGCAGTTTTTTGCGGAGAAAGGTTTTACGAATGAGCCCGGGCGTTGCCCCGACTGCAGGCGCAGCCGTAGGCAGAACTCCAACATGGGGCGCTCAGGCGGGCAAAGGACTATGTACCAGGTGACGTGCGCCGCGTGCGGTCAGGCCACCGAAGTACCGTTCCAGCCCCGCGGGGATCGCCCGGTCTATTGCCGTGACTGCTTCTCCGCCAATCGGAGTTCTCAGTCCAGATACTAGCCGCCGCACCGGCTATCGCCGTATAAATTGACAGCGCCCGATCGCGGCCGGCGTGACCGACGGACTTCGCCGATGTTCTTAAGTTGTTCAGACCAAGGGGCAGCTAGTTTTAGCCAAACCATTGTGGTTCAGCACTGGTGAGCCGCTCTAGAGACCCCCTTCCCAGGGGGTTTGTTTTTTATCGGCTTCCAGTCTTACCTACGGGAAGTGATCGTTTTGGGACCTCGGACAGACGCGCGGACCATCGCGGCGGGTATCGGCATGGCGTCAATCTTCGGTTTTTCCTTTCTCTTCACCAAGAAGGCTCTGGCCGCTCTTAGCCTGTTGGACCTTCTGGCGGTGCGTTTCACCATCGCCGCCGGGGTAATGTTCCTCTTGGCCGCGATCGGCTTGATACGCGTGGATCTCTCGCGCCGGCGCTGGTTACGACTGCTTCCCCTGGCCGCGGTCCAGCCGGTGGCCTACTTCTTCTGTGAGACCGCGGGCGTAAAGCTGACAACCGCTTCGGAGGCGGGGGTAATCATCGGCTCGATCCCGGTCGTCGTGGCCATCATGGCCGCCGTCTTCTTGCGTGAGCGTCCCGCTGCCCTGCAAATGCTCTTTATCATCAGTTCCTCGTTCGGGGTCGCCCTCATGGTAGCGGGAGGCGGGGGTCTGGGCCGGGGCCACTTGGGCGGTTTGTTCCTCCTTCTGGGCGCCGTGCTGTCGGCCGGGTTTTATAGTATCCTGTCCCGCCGCTTGCGCGGCGAGTTTTCCCCGATGGAGATAACCCTGGTCATGATGGGTGCCGGGGCGGTTGTCTTCAACACTGTCGCCCTGGCCGCGCATCTCGCCGCCGGTTCTTCCTTCCCCGCCGCGGCGCTTGTCAGGCCGTCGGTCTGGATGCCGCTCTTGTACCTGGGCCTGCTCTCGTCAGTCGCAGCCTTCTTCCTGGTGAACTTCATGTTGAGTAAACTGGAAGCCACCCGGACGGTCGCTTATACCAACCTAACCTCCTTGGTCTCACTGATGGCGGGGGTATTGATCCTGGGTGAGCGCCTCCATTGGCACCAGTGGGCGGGAGGGGTGTTGATCCTGGCGGGCGTATGGGGTACCAATCGTTTTGCCCGTGCGCAAGCTGTCTTGGCACAGCCGCTTGGCGCGGAGGCCGGCGTGGCGGAATGAAGGATTTTCAGCCGTTCCGGGCGAAGAATTGAAAGCGTGAAAAGAAAACCGGAATGAGGTGGGATAATGCGGATTATCGAGGACGAACTGCGTGAAGGCCAACGGAAACCGCTGGTCGACCCCGCGGAACTTGGCTTTGGGCGTTATTATACTGATCGCATGCTGACCCGTTACCACCAGGACGGTCAAGGCTGGGGGGAGGCGCGGATCGAGCCGTACCACAGTCTGACCCTTGATCCGGCCGCCCGGGTGCTGCACTATTCCCAGGAGATCTTTGAGGGGCTCAAGGCATATCCGGCCGCGGACGGGCGGATCCTCCTCTTCCGGCCGGAGCAGAATGCCAAGCGCATGAACCGTTCGGCGGAACGCATGTGTATGCCGGTCATGCCCGAGGAAGACTTCCTGGCCTGTCTGACGGCCCTGGTACTGGCGGAAAAGCGCTGGATTCCCAGGGCGCCCGGCACTTCGCTCTATATCCGCCCGACCATGATCGGCCATGAACCCGCCCTTGGCGTGCATCCTTCCTCCGATTACCTGTTTTTCGTGATCTTGAGTCCGGTGGGCGCCTATTTCAAGGGCGGCTTCAAACCCGTGCGCCTCTATGTGGAGGATACTTACATCCGCGCGATCTCGGGCGGAGTGGGAGACGTAAAGACCGGGGGCAACTACGCCGCCAGCCTCCTGGCCGCGAGGCGGGCCGAGCAAAAGGGGTTCTCGCAGGTTTTGTGGCTTGATGCCAAAGAACGGAGATATGTGGAAGAAGTCGGCGCGATGAATATGTTCTTCGTCTTTGGCAAGCATCTGGTGACGCCCGCTCTCTCCGGGTCCATCCTCCCTGGCATCACCAGGGATTCCGTGCTCAAGCTGGCACCCAAGCTCGGATACGAAGTGGAGGAACGCCCGATTACCATCGAAGAGATCGCGGCGGGCGCGGCGGACGGTACCCTGACGGAGGCATTCGGCGCCGGAACCGCGGCCGTGATCGCTCCGGTAGGTTCCTTCCAGTATCAGGGCAGGGATTACCGGATTACCGGCGACGAGGTCGGCCCGGTGGCCAAGCATCTCTACGACGAACTGGTCGGGATCCAATTCGGACAACGGCCCGATCCGTTCGGATGGGTACGGGAGATCGGGCGGTTGTGACGGACAACTACGGTTTCCGTTCCTGGAACAGGGGCGGCCCGGATTGGGCCGCCTTTTGCATGCACCCATCTCTATCCACTTGGCATGGACGTTCATGCATGTTATGATTATACCGAACAGACGTTCGTCAAGGAAGAGGGACGATCATGCCGAAGCTGCTCGTGGATTGCGACGCTTTCTTTGCCAGTTGCGAGCAGGCGCGGAACCCGCGTCTCTCGGGCAAGAAGGTGCTGGTGGCCGGAGACACCGAACGGCGAAGCGTGGTGGCGGCCGCTTCCTATGAGGCCCGGGCCTGCGGCGCCAGAGCGGGCCTCCCCATCCAGGAGGCGCGCCGGCTGGTGCCGGACGGGATCTTTCTCGTCGGCGACTTCGATCTGTACATCGACTTCAACCTGAAACTCTTCCGCAAGCTCCGCACCTATAACCGGCCGGTGGAACTCTACTCCGTCGACGAGTTCTTCGTGGATTTCGAGGGGTCTTACGACGATGCCGCGGCCATGGCCCGGGAGTTCAAGGATTGGGTCCAAGGCGAACTCAGGATCACGGTCTCCATCGGCGTCGCGCCCACAAAGATCTTCGCCAAGCTTGCGGCGGAGATGCAAAAGCCGAACGGCCTGACCGTCTTGAGACCCGAGGATATTCCCGCGCGCATTCAGGATCTGCCGGTGGGAAAGCTGTTCGGCGTGGGCCCGCGGACCGAGGCATTCTTGCGGAGCCGCGGCGTCCGTACCATCGGCGACCTCCGCGCCTACGAGCCGCTGCTGCTCGAGGCGGAACTGGGGATCCGCGGCCGCTGGCTGCACGCCGCGGCCAGGGGTGAGGAAGACGACCTGGTCAAGGTGGTGCCCGATCCGTACAAGTCCATGGGCAACGAGATGACCTTGCCCGAGGATACCGACGATCCGGAGACCGTCCGGGCCTTTCTCTGCTATCTCGCGGATATGGTCGCGCAAAGGCTGCGGGCGGATGGATCCATGGCCCGTACCGTGCACCTGCACGTGAGGTACGAGGACTTCACCGGCTTTGCCAGGTCCAAGACCATGGCCAGGCCGATGGTGCTCGCCGAGCATCTATTGGAGGGGGTCAACTATCTCCTTGTTCGGCATCACCGGGATCCGAGCCGCAAGATCCGCCTGCTCGGGATAGGAGTCTCGAATCTGGTCCGGAGCCAAGGCTATCAGCTTTCCCTCTTTCCCGCCGAACGAAAGGCGCTCGCCCTAGCCCGCGCGCTCGATCGGATCAAGGAAGTATACGGACAGGAGGCAATCGGCCGCGCCTCGACCTATAAGGCCAGGACGGAGCGGACCTTGGTACCGTTCGCGGTCGTACCGGGCACGGGGCGGAGGCCAAAACCTTAGTCTCCCTCCGCCGTGACATAACCCGCAGGAATTTTGGTCCTTGGCAACGAATCCTCCCATACCCAAGTCTGCCCAGGGCAATCATTGGGGAGAGGTCGATGCCAGTGCGCGCGCCGCGGTCGGGTTATCTCCTCCTGTTCAGCGTCCTCATCCTCTCCCTCGCCGCCAGCCTGCTGGCGACCGGATTGCTCCAGGAGGCGGCGGCGCCCGTCCAACCCGTTGGCGAGCCGCCCGTGGCCACGCTGGCCGCGGTGGGCGACACTCTGGTCCATACGCCCGAGATCGCCGCGGCCTGGGATCCCGGGACGAAATCGCACGATTTCCGGCCGATGTTTGCTTTGCTCAAGCCGGTTTTGGAACGGGCGGACCTGGCGGTGGCCGTGCTGGAGACCACCCTCGGGGGACCCGAGTCAGGCTACACCGGTTATCCCAGGTTCAACAGTCCGGACCAGATCGCGGACGCGCTGCAATGGGCGGGCGTAGACGTGGTCGCCACCGCCCACAACCATATGTTGGATCGGGGCGCCAAAGGTCTTTTCCGCACGATCGACTATCTGGATCGGATCGGCCTGGCGCACGTCGGTTCCGCCCGTTCGCCCGACCCGGCCGCCCGCTTTGTGCTCAAGGAGGCCAACGGCATCAGGTTTGCCTTCCTCGCGTATACCACCTTGACCAACGGCCTCCCCGTGCCGGCCGCCCAGCCATGGTCCGTGAACCTCTACAGCCAGAAAGGGATGGCCGCGGATGTCGGCGCCGCCAGGCTGGCCGGCGCCGAGATCGTCGTTTGCGCGCTGCACACGGGCACCGAATATCTACGCCAGGCCGAACCCGCCCAACGCGTCCTCGTCGAACAAATCGTCAAGGCGGGCGTGGATATCGTGCTCTGCAGCCACCCGCATGTCATCCGCCCCCAGGAACTGCGTTCCTGGCTGGAGCCGGACGGCACGGCCAGAACGGCATTCATCGCTTATTCGCTGGGCAACCTCCTCTCCAACCAGCGGCAGCGATACAGCGACTGCGGCCTGATCGTCTGGGTCACCGTGGCGCGACGGCCGGACGGGAGGGCGCAGGTGGCGGCCGCCCGCTGGCAGCCGCTCTGGGTCCACAAGTATCCCGCGAACGGCCGCAGCCAATTCCGGATCATACCCGTGGATGCCACGACCGCGTCCGCTTTTGCCGGCGATAAATCTCTCACCGCCGCCGACCGGCGGCGCCTGGCCCAGGTCTGGGAGGAAACCCTGGCGTTGCTGGGCCGGGAACAGGAACTGGCCGCCAAGACTCAGCCGGAGGCCGCCCGGGAAGAATAACCCGGGAGGTGCCATCTTTGGAGGAAAAGAAGGAAAAGGCGGCGCATGAGCTTACCCGCGAGGAGTTACGCAAGCGGCTGGTGCTCGACGCCACGGCCGGCCCAGGCGGGATCGATACTTCTCTCAGCCGGATCGGGCCGCCGCTCGGGCCGCCCGGGGAGCATCTGACGGAGGAGAAAAAGCCGAAAAACCGATGAAGGACGCGGGGCATGCGTCCTTCTTGTTACGAGCGGAACACACTCGTGTCCGTGGGTTGACAACCGTTCCCGATGGTGATACTTTAGATAATAACAAAAAAACGCTACGACCGGGAAGAGTACGCGCGGAGAAAGGTACAAGCGAGCCGGGGAAGGTGGGAGCCCGGTGCCGAGCGGCCGCGCCGAATGGGCCCGCGAGCGACGGGTTGAAAGGCAATGGCCGAGTAGGCTCCGGCGGCATTCCCTCGTTATCGGGAAAGGACATCGGCCGATCCGAGATTAGGCCCGTGTCTACGAGCGGGCTTCGTGAAAGCGAAGCCAATCGGGGTGGTACCGCGAATCAGACTTCGTCCCCTATCGGGGGCGGGGTCTTTTTGTTTCTTTGAAGCGGTGTGGTTTTTCACAATGCTGGTTAGAAAATGGCATCAAACTCACCCCCCGTCCCCCTCTCTAAGCTTAGAGAGGGGTGCCCGCAGGGCGGGGGTGAGTTGACAAACGCGGAAGCCGTCTCATTTTCATCCTTGGTTGTCCCGGTAGAATGCCGGGGTGGATACTTCTAGAGACAAAAAAGCCTCATTAGGAGGGATGATCGTGCAAAAGAAAAAGCGCATCCTCACCGGCGACCGGCCTACGGGCCGGCTGCATCTGGGTCACTTCGTCGGCTCGCTGCGGAACCGCGTCCGCCTGCAGGACGAGTACGAGACCTTCATAATCATCGCGGACGTCCAGGGGCTGACCACCAACTTTGATCGTCCCGAAGCGCTGGCCGGGGATGTGATGGAGGTCGCCCTGGACAACCTGGCGGTAGGGGTCGACCCCGGCCGGGCCAACTTCTTCCTCCAATCACTCGTGCCCGAGATCGCCGAGCTGACCGTCTTCTTCTCCATGCTCACCACGGTCAACACCCTTCGCCACAACCCCACCATCAAGAGCGAGGCGGCGCAGAAAGGGTATACCGACCTCACCTATGGCTTTCTGGGCTATCCGGTGAGCCAGGCGGCGGATATCGCCTTTTGCCGGGCCAATCTGGTGCCGGTGGGTGAGGATAACGTGCCCCATGTGGAACTGGCGCGAAAGATCGTGCGCAGGTTCAATGAGCTGTATGCGCCCGTCCTGGCCGTGCCCGAGGCGCTCGTGGGCGAAGTGCCGCGCCTGGTGGGGTTGGACGGCAACGCCAAGATGAGCAAGAGCCTGGATAATGCCATCTTCCTGGCGGATCCGCCGGAAGCCGTGGCGGCCAAGGTCAGAACGGCGGTGACGGATCCGGCGCGGATCCACGCCAAGGATCCGGGGCATCCGGAGGTCTGTACGGTATATCAATATCACCGGGCCTTTAACGCACCGGCCGCCGAGGGGATCGGGGGAGACTGCCGGGCCGGCGGCATCGGGTGCGTACCCTGCAAGAAGCTGCTTACCGCGGTATTGGCGGAGACTTTGGCGCCGATTCGGGAGCGGCGGCGGTATTACGAGGAACACCGGTCCGAGGTCCTGGAGATCCTCAGGGAGGGAACGCGCCGGGCGCGCGCCGAGGGCGCGGCCACCATGGCGCTGGTGCGCGAGGCGATGCATCTTAGATATTTCTAGCTCCGCCTTGACGTTTCGCACTTCACGGGCATACCGGAAGCTACTTAGGGTTGCCTTCCTCGAAATCACCGGCACGGGCATCCTGGTTGGCCCGCCGCCCGTCGCCGACCGGGGATAATACCGGCTGTTTTCGGCTCTCATCCATCAGGCCGAATTCTTTCGTCACTTCCCACTGCGTCTTGGCCCAGCGCCATTTGCGCCGGAGCGGGTCGGTGTCTTGATGCGGCATCAAGCATTCTCCTCCCTTATTTTCCCTCTTTCGGCGCGGGCCCTTCCTTGAGGTTCAGTTCCGCTTTGCGCGCGCTCTCCCGCGCCAGTTTTTCTTCGGCCGATCTTAATCTGTCCTTTATCCCTCCGGTGGACGGGTAGTCCGGCCAGATGGGCGTCATTGGCGGATCGTAGCGGGTTTCATCGGTGAGGCCCAGTTCCTTTGCGCTCTCCCATCGGATCCGATCGAGCGCGCGCTGGGTGCGCAGACGATCCGCGTCTTTCTTGTGCGACATGGAAATCCCCCCGTTCGGTTTGGTCGGCTTTAGGTTTAGCTTTCCCCACGCATCATTCCCTGGATACGATCCCGGGAGACCCGCATACTAAAAAGGCGTGAGGCGTGAGGCAAGAGGCGAAAGGCGAACGGTATTAGGCATGCGGTCTGTCCACCGTAGCTTGTTGGCGAAAGTGAAGCTGGAGCATTAGTGCGTGTCTTGAGGCACGGGGGGCGCGGGACCTAGATCGGGAAACAAGAAGCCAGAAGAGGAGTGCACAGATGAGGATCGCCCGCAGACTGGGCTTGAGGTTACTGGTGGCATCAATACTCGGGGTGGGTACGCCATCGGGAAGAAGGTCGCTCTTGCGCCGGGCCTTCCTGGCCGCGGTCGTGTTGACGCCGGTCTTTCTCCGGGCGGGGCGGGCGCGCGTCGCGGCGCACCGGGTGATAGGCCTGCCCGCGGACGAGCTTGCGCCGATCGAGAAACGCTCTTTGCCGATCAAGGTCGACGGCGAAGTCACATGAACCGGGTCGTGAGCCAATCGATGCGAACGTGAGGGAAGATATGATGGCGCGTTGGGAAAGCTTCGCGGTGAAACTGGCCTTCATGTTGCTTATCTTGGCGAGCCTGGGGCCGCTCTTGGGCCAGGCCGGCCTCGCCCAGACGATGCTGCTGGGAATTTTGTTAGCCGGCATCCTGTATTTCCTCGGCGATGCTTTTCTCCTGCCAAAGATGCGCGCGGTCCTGGACAATCGCGTGGCCGCGGCGGGCGACGGGTTGGCGGCGGCCGTCATCCTGCGCTACCTGGCGCCTATGCTTGGCGCCAGGTTCGGCTGGGGAGCCTCTCTAATCCTGGGGGCGGCGATCGGCGTAAGCGAATACTATCAGCACCGTTGGGAAGGCGCGCGCGCCGGCGGTCGTATGGGCGGGGGACGGCAGTCCGGGTAAAACCTGAACTCACCCCCGGCGCGCCCTTCGGTCCGAACTCTTGCCGTATCTTCGTAAGCTCAGGGTCGAGGACGCGCCGCCCCTGTCTTCAAAAAAAGAGGGACGGGGGGTGAGTTCCGGCAAGGCTTTCGTATCCCTTCTAGTGCAGCCAGGGCTCCAGGCGTCGTGCCAGGGCTTGCTTGGGCAGGGCCCCGACGACCTGGTCCACCGGTTTGCCGCCCTTGAACACCATCAGCGTCGGGATGGACATGATCGAATACTGGCCTGCCAGCATCTGATTCTGATCCGTGTTCACCTTGCCGACCTTGATTTTCCCGGTATACTCCCGCGCGAGTTCCTCGACGATCGGCGCGACCATGCGACACGGCCCGCACCAAGGCGCCCAAAAGTCGACCAGGACCACGCCCGGGTCGTCCAGAACTTCCTGTTTGAAGTTGGCGTCCGTAAATTCCATGACCATTTGCATTTCCCCCTAACCTTAAACTCGTCTTTCCGCCCAGTATGAGCTTTGGTTGGCCATGGGCGGGAGGAATCACAGGGATGATTCCCTTGTCTATATACCCTACCCCGTATTGTAACAGGTTATCGTCGGGATGTCAAGAAGAGCCTAATAAACGGTCGCCTGCCCATCCTTGCGCGGCTCACTGCCCGCGATCAGGACGCCCGATTCCGGTTCGCGCCAGATGATCTGGCCGCCGCCGAAACCGGCCATCTCCGCGACCGCATGCGTATTATGCCCCAGTTGGCCAAGTTGCCTGATGGTATCCGCGCCGATTTCCAGCTCAATCTCCACGCCGGCGCCGCCGGTAACGCGCACCCGAGGAGCGTCCAGGGCCGCCTGGGGATTGAGGCGGTAATCCACCAAGCCGGACACGATCTGGACATGTCCCTGGGGCTGCATGTCGCCGCCCATCACGCCGAAAGCGCAGAGCGGCCGGCCGTCTCTGGTGATAAAGCCGGGGATGATGGTGTGAAAAGGCCTCTTGCCCGGGGCCAGCTCATTCGGATGCCCCGGCAGGAGCGAGAAACAGGCTCCCCGGTTTTGGAGGGCGATGCCCGTGCCCGGGATCACGATGCCCGAGCCGAAACCCAAGTAATTGGACTGGATATAGGAGACCATCATCCCGTACCGGTCCGCGGTGCAAAGATAGACCGTATCGCCATGATGCGGGAGGCCAGGGAGGGGATTCGCCCGGGCTTGCTCGGGATCGATCCGGGATCGCCGTTCCGCGGCATATGACTTCGCGAGGAGGCCGCCGGTGGGGACGGGTACCAGTTCCGGGTCGGCGATATAGGCATGGGCATCGGCAAAGGCCAGTTTCAAGGCCTCGATCAGCAAATGCAGCCGGCCGGGGGAGAGCTGGGGCAGGGCGGCGAGATCGTAACCCTCCAGGATATTCAGGGCGAGGAGCGCCGTCAGGCCTTGGCCGTTCGGAGGGATCTCCCAGATATCGTAACCCCGGTAGTTGGTCGCGATCGGCGCGACCCATACCGGCGCGTGGTCGGCAAGATCGGCCGCCGTCAGATACCCTCCGTCGCGTTCAGCCTGGGCCGCCATGGCGACCGCCAGCTCGCCGCGGTAGAAGGCGTCGCCGTCCGAGTCCGCGATGAGCGTAAGGGCGCGGGCTAGGTCGGGATTTCGAAAGATCTCGCCAGGCAACGGGGCGCGTCCCGCCGGCAGGAACGTCCGCGCAAACCCGGCGCGGCCGGCGAGGCCGGCAAAGCGCTTTTCCGCGGCCCGCCACTACCCGGCGATGATCGGGGAGACGGGATACCCTTCGGCCGCGTATTCGATCGCCGGCCGGAGCAGTTCGGACAGGGGCATGGAACCAAGAGAACGGGATAGTTCGACCCAGGCCGAGACGGCGCCCGGGACGGTCACGGGCAGCCATCCGTCCGTGGGCATTTCGCGGTAGCCCGCGCGGCGCACGGTCTCCGCGGTCAGCGCGCGGGGAGCGCGGCCCGAAGCATTGAGCCCCCGTAAATCCCGCCCGTCCCAGACCAGCGCGAAGGCGTCACCGCCGAGACCGTTTGAGGTCGGTTCCAGCACGACCAGCGCGGCGGCGGCGGCCACGGCGGCATCGACCGCATTACCCCCCCGTTGCAGGACGGACAAGCCGGCCTGGGCCGCCAGCGGCTGGCTGGTGGCGACGGCGCCGCGCAAGCCCATGACGGGACTGCGGCGGGAAGGGTGGGGTTGGGAGTAGGTGAACGGCGGCACGAGCGTATCATCCCCCTAACGGTAAATCCAGCGGCCGTTCGCGGTGGAGCATAACCCAGTTGGCGTTCCCGGTCGAGGCTTCCCGGCCCAGTTCATGAATCCGACTCAAGGCTGATGTCTTCGAAATGGGTTCGGAGTTTTCACGATGTCAAACGTCCACAACCATTCGGGGAGTCCGCCCAGTACGGCCTCGAGGTCATGCAAGGTTAGGTAGTGAACCTTGTATCGCTCGCGGATAGGTTCAGTCAAACGGAATACATCCGCTTGAGATCGGATATAATGCACGGGCTTCATAGTATAGGCAATGAGCTGCGGGGGATTTGGAGGAAGCGAAAAATCGGTAGATACAAGAACATCATTATAACCATAGTAATTCCCAAATTGCTCAAGATTGTCCGAATTAAGGTTACTACCCAAAAAGAAAGAACGAAATTGAGGATGTATTTGAAAAGCATAGAGAGAGGTTGCTGTAAAAGACATTAGGGCTATTAAGAAAATGGTTCGGGTTTTTTTATTTGGCCATCCGAGAGAGAGATTTTCAGGCCGCAACCTATTTGATAACATATAAATAGGTACTAATGTAAATGGGAGAATAGAAAGAGGAATAGAGAATTTTAATGCTGAAAAGTCATGTATATATGAATGTTCTCTTAAAATATATACATGGGTTAAGCACGGTAGCAATGATATACCGCAAATAGAAACAAACCAAGATGCGATTTTTCGGTCATGGTCGTTAAACAATCTTAGTAGTAGTTTTATCGAAACTATAATAAAAAAGATTAGACATCCCCACGTCATCCAGATTGACAATGCGCCGTAACCACTAAAAATAGTATAAGACCAGAATTTTCTCGAAAATTCTTCAAAATTGTACCAAATGTTATTTATGCCCATTCTAGTTGTACCTTTTTGAACGAATTGGCGCCATTGATGACTATATGTTAATTGAACAGCAAAGATAGCAAGTGATATTAGAGGACCTAACCAAAATGTAAATGTATTCTTGATAAACCCTATATTAATTGTAATATTTTTAGATATGATTCGTTTCATATAGACAAATACGCAAACTATTAGCATAAACCAATCGGTAAAAACGCCATATGAGAAGAATATTGCTTGTATAATCGATATTATTTTCCTTTTACGTGAATCAATTTGAATATCGCGTAACACTTCTGCATATAATATAGCTGCAAACGGGAGCATAACTGCTTGGTCTGCAAAGAAAACATTTTGATGCCAATACATTGTAGCGGGCATCAGGAGTTCAATAATTGCTGGGATTAAGGACAGTAGAAAGGTGCTTATGTGGTCGATCTTTAGATGAGTAAGGAGTGTCCAGATTGTGAGTGAAAGTAACAGGGCAATGAGTAGGTGATTAAGCAGATTGTACATCATAATAGATGACGGACTTGGCTCCTTGCCTGATATTATGCCGATCAGATAGATTGGCAGCACGGCTCCAGGCGGGTAAGAAGCGTATACTACCCTGTTTGTGATGTCTGGAAACTCAACCGACCGAGGATATTCCAACATCAAGAAACGTAAATGGAATGCGCCTTCCCGGTACCAGTTCTTGGCGGAGGTTGTCCTAAACCCCGTGGAATTTCAGTGGCATAGATTTACGCGGGCTTACTCCCGATATCGGCCACTTCCAGTTTGAGTTCCCTTCGCAACGCCAACCTGAGGAGGCAGAGTTCC
>JBLNCE010000069.1:0-16527 GCA_050260415.1 Bacteroidota bacterium
TACCTGTGCCCCGACGATCGGCGTGACGTTATCCGGGGCGTAGACCGTGCCCGTAACCGTCCCTTGCCCGGCCGGGGTGGTCCCGCCGCCTCCGCCGCAGCCGCTCAAGGTGGAAATCAACAATAAACATAATACGATCCAGAAAGACTTTTTCATGCTGAGAATCTCCTTTCAAAAGGAATTAGGATCCATTATATCATATCATCCAATCATTCCAAATTCAACCTACTTCGTAACCATCCGCGCGGCCGGCACGGGCGATGTCTTTGGCACGGTTACGGGTAGCACAGTCGCCCTAAATGACCCGGGCCGCTTCGTGGAGGCCTGCTGGCAAGCCATCCCCGCACACTTCCCGGGCGTACGGCTGGATGCCCGGGTGGTCATGCCCGATCGCTTTCACGGGATCGTGATCCTGCCGCATGGGGTGCCGGAAAGGCGGACGGCGGGGAATGGGGTGGTTGGGGATGGGGCGCGATATATTGCACCCCTACAAAAGAGACGGCCGGTAGCGCGAGTACCGCCGTCTTGTGGAATGCCTCGGCCTTGAGCCGACCGGCAAAGGAACACAGGGGTACAAAGGGATCGATCGGCGCACCAATTAATTTCGCTACACACGGGTGCATGAACATCCGGGCGGGATTCTGCGCCGCATTACCCCAGCTTTGCCGCGGCACCAGCGCCGTAATTCAGGAGTAAGCCGCCCAACAACCCGGGAAAGAGAGCGTAGTCGATCAGGTTGGCCACCATTAGCAGGAGGAAGATCGCCGCGCCGATCGGCCTCAGCTTTTGCAGAAATCGCCTGATTCCCGCCGGCATCAGCCCCTCGAGGACGCCGTAACCGTCCAGAGGCGGGATCGGGAGGATATTCAGGGAGAAGAGAATCATGTTCACCATGATCCCGGCTTTCAGGGCCGAGATGAGCAGTTGCCAGAGGAAAGGCTGGGGCAGTCCCCGCAGGATCACATCCTGCCAGGGGGAGATGAACCCCTGGCTGGTCATGGCCGGGTAGCGCAGATGCAGCAGGATGCCCTGGCTCATCAGGCACGAAGCACAGAAGAAGGCTAGGAAGAAATTGGTCGCCACTCCGGCCAACGCCACCGCCAGGCGGCCGCGCCGGGGGCTTCGGTACCTTTCCTGGTTGACCGGCACGGGTTTGGCCCAGCCGAAGACCACGCCATCCGGAGCCAAGGTCAGGAGGGCGGGCAGAATGATGCTGCCGAAGAGGTCCACATGGCGAAGGGGATTCAAGCTGATCCGGCCGGCCTGTTTGGCCGTTGGATCGCCCGAGAGATAAGCGGCGATGCCGTGGGCGCATTCGTGGAGGATGACCGAGACGATGAAGATTAAGAGTTCCGCCGCTTTGATCGGCCACGAACTGCGTTTGGAAAAGCCGGGGTCGAACGGGGGTACCGGCCCGGGGATCCGATCTGACCAAGCGGCCACCCAGGCCGCCAGGAAAGCCAGGACAGCCAGTGCGAGACCGATCCGCCCGAGCTTTTCCTCCCATGCCGTGGCGCTGTGCCGGAGGATCCAGACCGACAGCAGCGTCACGAGCGCCGCTGGCCATAAGCCCACGTGGGGGAAGGTCACCCGAAAGAACGGCGTGAAGATAAAGGGTGTCAGGCAGAGCAGCACCACGCCGCGCCAGGAGATCAGCTTGGGTGGCGCCTCGTCGTCCGTTGGCGAGGCATCGGACTGTTCGCCCGCCGCGCCCGGCGGCGCATCCAGGACGGGCTGGGCGACTGCGGCAGCCTCCGCGGCCGCGTGGGCGGAGGCCAAATCATTCAAGCGGGCGTATTTTTCCCATAGCTTTTTGTCCCTGCCGAGTCTGGGCCCGGCATATGCCAATTCGGCTTGAGCACCCTTGACATCGCCCTGATTAAGCAATTCTTCGGCCCGTAGCAGAGCCCGTTTAGCCAGCCTGTTACCGGCCATGATCCGCGCGCTGGCGAATATACCGAGGCTGATGAGGATGCCCAGCGTCGTGATCTTACCGTCGGACCATCGGAAGAATAGGAAGGCCGCCACGCCCAGGATGACGGGCAGGACGAAAAGGCTGAAGAAGTGACTCCCGTCTTTCGCGGCTCCTGATCCAATTGTCATGTCGTCGCCTCACTTAAGATGCGATGGGTTAAGTATCGTATCGGTGTGCATTGCTTGATTGCTGCCGTCAATTCTAGGTTGATCGTTAATTTCCTGCCAGCAACTGTAAACTTGCATACCGGCCGGACCAAACGGCTAGACGCATACGTGGCCGAGAGGCAGCGCGAAGATTGAGGTACGAGGTCCACTCACCCGCGCGGCGGAAAAAGACTTGGATCGCCTGGGCTCGGACGCCGAGCGATCCCGGGTCGTCGCGGCGCTTAGAAACCTGGAAACCGACGTTCAAGTTCTAACGCCGACCGATAGGTCCCTCCGGCAGCTACTTATTGCTTCTCTGCAAGCCTACCCGCCTATCGTTCCACGATCCCCCGGTGGTACTCCTGCAGCGAGCAGACGCCGCCGTCGCGCTCCCGGTGCGCGCCCACGCCTTTGGCCGCGGCCAGGGCGGCCGCCATGGTCGTGATGTAGGGGATCTTGTGCTTGATGGCGGCCTTGCGGATGTAAGAATCGTCGTCCTGGCCGGTCTTGCCGGCCGGCGTGTTGATGACGAGCTGGATGGCGCCGTTTGTGATCTCGTCCACGATGTTGGGCCTGCCCTGTTGCATCTTTAGGATGGGTTCGGTGGCGATGCCATTGGCCCTGAGATAAGCGCCCGTGCCCTCGGTGGCCTTGATGGTGAAACCGAGCCGGTGAAATTCCCGCGCGACCTCCAGCGCGGCCGGTTTATCCCGATCCGCCACGGTGAGCAGGATGGCGCCGGTATCGGGCAGCGTCTGCCCCGCGCCTTCCTGCGCTTTGTAAAACGCCAGCCCGAACGAGTCGGCCAAGCCCAAGACCTCGCCGGTGGAGCGCATCTCCGGCCCCAGGAGGGGATCGACCTCGGGAAACATATTGAACGGAAAGACGGCTTCCTTCACGCCAAAGTGCGGGAAGGTCCGCGGTTTGAGATCAAGATCCGCCAGGCTCTTGCCCAGCATTAGTTCCGTGGCCAACCGGGCCATGGGGATGGCGCATACCTTGGAGACCAGCGGTACGGTGCGGGAGGCGCGCGGATTGGCTTCGAGCACGTAGACCACATCCCGCGCGATGGCGTACTGCATATTCATCAGGCCCACCACGCCGAGTTCCTTGGCGATCCGGCGCGTATAGTCGCGGATCGTTTCCAGGTGGCGCTCGTCGATGCCGACCGGGGGGATGACGCAGGCCGAGTCGCCCGAGTGGATGCCCGCCAGTTCGATATGTTCCATGATGGCCGGGACGAAGACCTCGCGGCCGTCGGAGAGCGCGTCGGCCTCCGCCTCGATCGCGTTCTCGAGGAACTTGTCGATCAGGATCGGCCTGGTCGGCGAGATTTCCACCGCCGCGGCGACGTACCGGCGGAGATTCTCCTCGTCGTACACGACCTCCATGCCGCGTCCGCCCAAGACGTAGGACGGCCTGACCATGAGGGGGTAACCGATCCGGGAGGCGACCGCCAGGGCTTCGTCGAGGTTGGACGCCATCTCCGAGGCCGGCATCGGTATCTCGAGCCGGCTCATGATACGGCGAAACCGGTCGCGATCTTCGGCTAGATCGATGGCCTCGGGCGAGGTGCCCAGGATGCGGACGCCGGCCCGCGCCAGTTCGTCCGCGATATTGAGGGGCGTCTGCCCGCCGAATTGCACGATGACGCCCAAAGGCCGCTCTTTTTCGTAGATGGCCAGGACGTCCTCGACGGTCAGCGGTTCAAAATAGAGTCTATCCGAGGTGTCGTAGTCCGTCGAGACCGTCTCGGGGTTGCAATTGACCATGATGGTCTCGTAGCCCAGATCGCGCAGGGCAAAAGCGGCGTGGACGCAGCAGTAGTCAAACTCGATGCCCTGGCCGATGCGGTTGGGGCCGCCGCCCAAGACCATGACCTTGGGCCGGTCGCTTGCGCCGACGCTATCCGGCGCGTTATAGGTGGAGTAGTAATAAGCCGCGTTCTCCACGCCGCTCACCGGCACGGGTTGCCAGCCCTGGACGATGCCGGCCTGCACGCGCCGCTGGCGGATCTCCTCCTCGCTTGTACCGATGAGCTGCGCCAGATAACGATCGGCAAACCCGTCCCGTTTGGCCCGGCGCATGAGATCTTCGGGCAGGGCGCGCCCTTTGTAGCACAGGATCTCCTCCTCCAGCGCGACGAGTTCCCGCATCTGCTCGATGAACCATGCCTTGATATGGGTCTTGGCGTGGAGTTCCTCGACCGTCGCGCCCTTGCGCAGAGCCTCGTACATCAAGAACTGCCGCTCGCTGCTGGGCTCGGATAGGGCGGTAAGCAACTGGTCCAATGAGCGGTTATGGAAATCCTTGGCAAAGCCCAGACCGTAGCGCCCGGTCTCCAGGGAGCGGATGGATTTTTGCAGCGCTTCCTTGTATGTCCGGCCAATGCTCATCACCTCGCCCACGGCGCGCATCTGCGTACCCAGCCGATCGCTGGCGTCCTTGAATTTCTCAAAAGCCCAGCGGGCGAACTTGACCACGACATAGTCGCCGGAAGGGGTGTATTTCTCCAGCGTGCCCTCGCGCCAGTAAGGGATCTCGTCGAGCGTGAGCCCCGCCGCCAGGCGCGAGGAGACCAGGGCGATCGGAAACCCCGTGGCCTTTGAGGCCAAGGCGGAAGAGCGCGAGGTGCGCGGGTTGATCTCGATCACCACGACCCGGCCGGTCCGCGGATCGTGGGCAAACTGGATATTCGTTCCTCCGATCACCTCGATGGCCTCAACGATGCGGTAGGATAGTTCCTCCAGTCTACGCTGGAGTTCCGGCGCGATGGTCAGCATGGGCGCCACGCAAAAGGAGTCGCCGGTATGGACGCCCATCGCGTCGACGTTTTCGATGAAACATACCGTGATCAGCTGGTTTTTGGCGTCGCGCACCACCTCCAGCTCCAGTTCCTCCCAGCCCAGGACCGATTCTTCCACGAGGATCTGCCCGACCAGACTGGCGGATATCCCCCGGCTGGCCACGGCGCGCAGTTCCTCGACGTTGTAGACCAAGCCGCCGCCCGTACCGCCGAGCGTATACGCCGGACGGATGACGACCGGGTAGCCCAGTTCCGCCGCGATCGCTTCAGCCTCATCGACGCTGAAGGCGGGTTTGCTCCGCGGCATCTCGATGCCCAAGGCCTCCATGGTCGCCTTGAAGGCGATGCGATCCTCGCCTCTCTCGATGGCCTCGGCTTGCACGCCGATCACTTTGACGCCGTATCGATCGAGGACGCCGGCGCGCTGCAATTCGGCGCAGAGATTCAACCCGGACTGGCCGCCCAGGTTGGGTAAGAGCGCATCCGGTCTTTCCCGGGCGATGATCTTCGTCACGGTCTTGAGATTGAGCGGTTCGACATATGTTACGTCGGCCAGACCCGGATCGGTCATGATCGTGGCGGGGTTGGAATTAACGAGGATGATCCTATAACCCAGCTCGCGCAGGGCCTTGCAAGCCTGAGTGCCCGAGTAGTCGAACTCGCAGGCCTGACCGATTATGATTGGGCCAGAACCGATGATCATCACACTTTTGATGTCGTTTCGCCTTGGCAAAGACGTTCTCCCCTTTCTCCTTAGGACCCTGGAGCGTAGCGCGCGCCGTTATCGCAAATGTTTATTCATCTATATGCATGGCCGCCCGCTTCAACCCCGAATGGAACGAATAGCTATCTGGCCGCAACTGGCCGCGGATACCCGGCAGGCAACCCGGATCATACCGCGCGTTGCATTCATACGGCGGGTTAACCGCGTTGCGCATAACGTTTCATATTTATTCAACTTTAATTGACGATCTCCTGCTGCGCCGCCCACAGGCAATATCTCATTTCCCTGGCTGGTTTGCCGATTAATCTGGCTCTTGGTAACTAATCGATGATAGGCATGACACCAAGAAGCGTCTGTTGTATAATGAGTTCATAGCGGTCGCGGCCTACCCGCTTTAACAAAACAAGGAGTGATTTTCGCGTGTTAAGGAACGAAAAGGTCTCCGTGCTGTTTCTCGTCCTCACCACCGTCTTCGTGACCTGCCTCCTCATCTCCAATATCATCGTCGGCAAACTCATCAGCATCTTCGGCATCGTTCTCCCCGCCGCGGTCATCCTTTTTCCCCTGACGTACCTGTTCGGCGACGTGCTCACCGAGGTCTACGGCTTTGAGCGCACCCGGCTCGTGATCTGGCTGGGGTTCGCGGCCAACGTCTTTATGGCCCTCGTCATCCTCGCCGCGATCCGCCTACCGTACCCCGCTTTCTGGCGCGGCCAGGAGGCCTTCCGCGCCGTGCTGGGTTTTACGCCGAGGGTGGTCGCGGCTTCCCTGGCGGCGTACTTCGTCGGCGAGTTCACCAACTCGGCTGTGATGTCGCGGATGAAGGTCCTGACCGGGGGACGATGGCTCTGGCTGCGGGCGATCGGCTCGACAGTGGCGGGGGAGGGCGTGGACACGCTCGTCTTCCTCACCGGGGCTTTTCTGGGCGTATACCCTCTGGCCACGCTCGCCTCGATGATCTGCGCCCAGTTTCTCTGGAAAGTACTCTATGAGGCCGCGGCCACCCCGCTGACCTACAGGATCGTGGGGTGGGTCAAACGCCGGGAAGGCCTGGATCGTTATGACCGGGGCGTCAGCTACAATCCATTCCGTCTGGGGGTGCAGCATGGACAAGAATGAATTCCAGGCCCTCGGCAAGAACGTCAGGGAACCCCTACGCCGGCTCGAGGTCTTTCCCAAGCCGGCCGGCGTGGAGAAGGTGGTCCTGACGAGCGATGAAGTGACCAGTCTCTGCCCGGTCACGGGGCAGCCCGACTGGGAGACGGTCACCATCGCCTACGCGCCCGCGCAGGTTTGCGTGGAAAGCAAGAGTCTGAAGTTATATCTCTGGAGTTTCCGCGAGGAAGGCGTGTTCTGCGAGGCCCTGGCCGCCCGGATCGCGCAGGACATCGCCGCGGCGTGCAAGCCGCGCTGGTGCCGGGTGACGGTCACGCAAAAGCCCCGGGGCGGGATCACCATCACCGCCACGGCAGTAACCGGTGAGGCGCCCGCCGATAACTAAGGGAAAACATGCCGGTTGCGGGAAGTTCAGCCCCGCGATCGGGCCGCCGATCGCATGGCTTCGCGTTGATGAAAAGTCATGCCCCAAAAATCGTACTCGGCTGCGAATGATCTGATCGAGCCGGGTACCGGTGCGGGCATGCTTCTTTTTCGGTAAACGGCGTTACGGGTCGCACACGAAAGAAGAGGGTAGCAATGATGAAGCTGTTGATCGTGGCTTTGTTGGCGGTCTTGGCGGTGACGGCCTACAATGTGATCTCCAGCTACGGGGGATTTGCCGCCGTGCTCGGATTGGAGCAGCCCTATGCGAGCGATGACGATCTAGAGCGGCGGGGAGTGCCGGCGGGGCCTTTTGCCATGACTCAATACAATAAGGTCTTTGACGACACCCTGATGGTCATCTGCTATACCTACGGCAAACCCGACGACTTGAAGTACGTCAGGACCTACACCAACAGAATCAAGCACTTGTTCCGGTATCTCCGCAACAACTATAATGTACGGCTGATTATTTATAAGGGCAGCCCCGCCAGGCAAGGAGAAACGGGACCGGCCTATACCGGCGAGATCCTCAGCGAGACGGTGTTCGAACGGTATGCGTATTGAGGGGATCCAGCCCGGGGGCTATGGCGGGATGTAGCCAGGTAAGTAAGATCACAGATGAAACGTAGAAGCGGCTCGCGTAAGCGGGCCGCTTCATTTTGTGTCAGGCTATGTCCTGGATAACGGTTGATCCTGCAGCTGTAGATGCGCGGGCCGACGGCGCCCTGAGAGGACGCTGCCACACCGGAGCAAGGCAAATCCTCAGATCTACCTTAGACGTTAAGACGGGGTCCTCTCCGCCCGCTGGAAAAAGGGATTGCCATGGAAACGGATAATATATTAACTCTTAACATCTTCCAAAGGATGTCGTCGCTTGCGGGCATTGTACGACCAAAACCAGCCGCCGGCTCCCAGCCACGGCCAGCTTAGGCAGGTCAAGCTGCACGAACTCGCTCTCGCCTACGCCTATTCCCTATACGACTTGACGGAAAGCCTTGCCGGCGCGATCGCCAGCGATCTGGAACGGCAATTGCCGCCCGCATCCGGTGAAGCCGCCTCCGTGGCAGGGGGCTTGCGGCGCTTCCTCGCGGACGCCGTGCAGGCTGTCATGGCGGAACAGACCACGGATGCGGCCTCTCCCTTTGTCAGGGCGGCGTGCCGTACATATGCCGAATGCGCGGGCCGCACGGGCGCGGCGCCCGATGCTTCAGCCGGCGGCCGGGATATTCGTGGAACAGGGTCTATCGCCTACGAGTCGTTCGCCGCGGACTTGGCCGCGCGCGTCTGCCCTGCCGGCTCCCGGGACGAGCTTCGCCGGATCGCCGGGGTCGTTCAGGATGCCGCCATGAGGGGTGTCGGGCGGCTGTTGGCCCTGGCCGACCTGCGTGGCGTCGAGGCGGTCTGCTGGGAACTCCTCACGGAGATCTATCATTGCGACGGAGCCCGCTTCGTCATCGACGCCCGCCGGGCCGCCGACGCCCAGGACGTGATCCACCGGTACGGCGCGGTGCATAGATCCAGGCGGGCGGAGGCAAGAGCCGCCGCCGAACTGCCGGAGGACAAGGCGACGATCAAGAGGGCGCTCAAGATCGCACTCACGGTCTGCCTGCTGGGCCGGGAGCCGCATGAGGATGCGGCGGCGGTGCTCATGGAAGGATATGCCGATCTGGGGTTGTTTCTGGAGCCCGCCTCCGGCTTGGCCGCACGTCCGCGGCTTGCCGGCGGCGTCCAGGGCATGGAGACGGTTCCGCTTGCCGCCGCGGGCGCCCGCCGGAGCGACGGCTCCGCTCGGACGGGACCGGCCGGAGAAGCCCGGCGGGAACTGCGGGAAGAGATCGAGTTCTTTCGCCGGACAATCGAGCAATTAAGAGGGTGAAGGATCGGTGCGGGAACTGCAGGGATTCATCTTCGATCTGGACGGAACGGTCTATCTGAGCGAGCGCTTGATCCCCGGCGCGGCCGAAACCATCGGGACACTGAGAAACCAGGGCAAGAGGACGGCCTTCCTCTCCAACAAACCCATCGAGTCTAGGGAGCATTATGCCGCGAAACTGACCCGTCTCGGCATACCCACTGAAGCTGAAGACATCATCAACTCGTCACTGGTCATGGCCAGGTATATCGCGGACCACGCTCCCGGCGCCGCCGTCTATTGCCTCGGCGAGCAGCCGTTACGCGACGAACTGGCGGGCGCCGGGTTGAGAGTGACGGCCGACCCGAAGCAGGCGGCCTTCCTGGTGGTGGCCTTCGATCGGACGTTCGACTATGGCAAGCTGAACGACGCCCTGATCGCCGTGAAGAACGGCGCCAGATTCGTCGCCACCAACCCGGATCGGACGTGTCCGGTCGACGGGGGGGAGATACCCGATTGCGCCGGGATGATCGGCGCCGTCGCCGGCGTAACGGGTAAACAGCCGGAGATCATCGTCGGCAAGCCGAACCCGCTTATGCTGCAAACGATCTTGGCCAGGATGGAGTTGTCCGCGGCCGACTGCCTGATGGTCGGGGATCGGCTGGATACGGATATCGTCATGGGGTTGGACGCCGGCATGCCCACGGCCCTGGTGCTGACCGGCGCCACCAGCCGGGAGCAGTTGGACGGATCGCACGTGCGGCCCCACTTTGTCCTCGACAGCATCGCGGACCTTATCCCCATGTTGCGTCGCGGGCTCTAGAAGCGTTATGAAAAACCCCGAATTAATCCCTTCCCCTAATCTCACCAACCTATCCATGGATAGAACCGATCCATCCGGTCTCAGGGCCATTCATGGTCCTTCGTGAGATTAGCGGCGTCCTTTAGGGTGCCGTTGACTTAGTGGTTGATGGCCTGTGAATAGCCTGCTGTCCCGCCAATAGACCGTCGCCGGATCCGGCAGGGATGCCTACGGTTACGTTATCCTCAATCATGTGATTGGGACATAAGGATGGATGAGCAAATATGCCGATGCACTAGGGTAATAGCGGTTGAAACGGGGGACCGGCATGAGGGAGACGTTATTCCGATTCCTGCTGGCATTCGTACGGGTCTTCTGGCGGCGGCCGGCGATCCATGGGATCGAATACCTCGACCTAACACGGCCCGCGGTGCTGGTGGCCAATCATCTCGGCTCGTTTGGGCCGATCGTCCTGAACGCCCATCTCCCCCTGCGACTCTACCCCTGGGTTACCCATGAGGTCACCGACCGGCGGCTCTGCGCCGAGCATCTGCGCACCGCTTTCGTGGAGCCGGAGTTGCGGCTCAAACCACCTCTCAGCGGGCTGGTTTCCAAGGTGATCGCCGGAATCTGCGTGGCGGTCATGGAGTATATCGGAGCCATCCCGGTCTACCGTCAGAACAGAAAGATCATCGAGACCGTGGATGCGAGCGTACGCGCGCTCGCGAGCGGGAAGCATCTCCTGATCTTCCCTGAGATGCATAACGCGATCGGCGACCGGACGGTCAACAACCTCGACACCGGTTTTCTCAACATTGCGCGGGCTCTCTACCGGGAGCGCGGATTGGTCTTACGCTTCTACCCCGTGTGCGTCAAGAAAGATACCAATGCGATCCGGATCGGGCGGCCGATCGCTTATGACCCGGCCCTACCCTTCGCGCGCGAGAAGCGTCGGATTGTGGGGTACCTTGAACAGACCTTACGCATGCTGCATGGCTACCACGCCGCATCCGCGCCGCCATCACGGCGGCAAGACCGGCCAATAATGCCGGGCCGGGTTTCCCGTTGAGCCAGAAGAGGGGCGGCATACGGTTAAACCGCGCGAGGGCGGGCGCGATCGAGAGGCGCTGAATAGCCGGGCATGGATAGCGTTCGTTTCTTGATGGGATTTCCTGCCCTACGGCGGTGAAGATAGGTACGGGCTTCCCGGGAGGTCAGGACCGGATCATAATCAACAGCACTTGAACCGGCCCACGGCCCGCAAGGCATGGGTTTTATTGGCGGGCATGATCACCATCTCGCCTGCCTTGAGCGCATGTGTCCGGCCGGCAATCGTCACCTCCACCTTGCCGTCGAGGACATGGACCATGGCGTCGTAGGGGAGCCGTATGCTCGCTCAGGCCCTGACCCTCGGCAAAAGCGAAGAGCGTCACCGTTCCAGATGGTTTGTCGATGATGGTCCGGCTCACGATCGAGCCGTCCTGGTAGCCGACCAGGTCCGCCAAGCCGACCACTTGGGCAATCAGGCCGCCGCGCGTCAGCGGGCGTTCGGGGGACTCGCGACGCGGGATGCCCGCGCGGGAGGCAGGATCGACACCAGCAACTCGCGCATGCTTCGCGCCTCCGGTTCCTCCACCCGCGGCAATACGACATAAGCGGCGGTCCAGCGTAACGCCAGCGAGATCAGGAAGAGCACCTGGTAACTGACCAGGGGAGTGCCGAAGATCGTCACCCCGCTCGCGGCCACCACGGGGTGAAGCCGGTCGGCGATAAAGCCCGCTAGCATCGCCGCGCTCGCGTTGCCCACCAGCCACGCGGTCAGGCCGTACCCGGCGATGTAGGCCGTGCGGTTCTCCCGGGGCAGGATCTTCATCATCAGGCTCATCTGCGCCATGTCAAGTCCCACCCAGATCGCGCCGCCCATGATATTCGGTATCAACTGCAGCCAAGGATGGGTCGGGGTGCTGAAGATCCAGAAAAGGGGCATGAGCGAGGACCCAATCATGCAGAGCTTGAGCAGTGGTTTAGAGCCGAACTCATCGATGCAGCGTCCCCAGGTCCCGGCCAGGATAAACGCCAGGATGCCGGGGATTACCTGCAGTTGGAGCGAGGCTTCCGTATTGCTTAGATTCAGTACCTCGAGATTGTAGACCATCAGGAAAGGACTCATGAACCCCAAGGCAAACAGGTTCACGGTCCAGAAAGCCAGGAGTTTCCTGTATGCGGGCAAACGCAGCGGTTCCAAGAACATCCGGGCGAGGCTCAAGGGCTGCCCGCTGGCCTGGACGGGAGGATGGATGACCCAATGCCAGAGGGCGATATCGGTGGCGCCAAGGAGCGCCCCCGCGATAAGCACGGTCGTAAGGCCGCCAAAGCCGTGGTGCGCGTCCAGATACCAACCCACCAGGAGCGGGGTGGCCATGGCGGCGAGCTGCCCCACCCGGTTGCGTTGTCCCAGGTAACTGCCCCTTATCTCGCCGGGCACCAGGTCCGTCAGCCACGCTACAAAGGCCACATCGCCAAGCGCGCCGCCGATGCCGTGCGCGGAGAGGCAGAGCACGGCCAAGGCCACCCTCAAGGCGGGCAGGGCCCCGGGGACAAGGTAAGGTATGAGGGCGAAAGGGATCCAGATCAGACGCTGCAGGTAGAACGCGGCCAAGAAAACCCGGCGGCGGATGCGGTATCTCTCGATCAGGTAGGCCGAGAGGAACCTGAACACGCCCGCCACGAGCGGCAGCGCCGCCAGTAAGCCGTAGATGGAATCCTGTTTGGTCAGCGCCCGGACAAAGGCGGTGTATGCGCTGCCCTGGATGACGGCAAAAAAGGCGGTGCCTGGGATTGCCGCCAAAAGGGCGTTCCGTAAGCTAAGGTCGAGTTCGGCGCGGCCGGTGTAGCTAAAGATAGGTAGCGATCGCATGTCCGCTCCCGGGAGTAAATTTCCACTCAATAATACCGCGAATCCAAGAATTTGTCAGCCCCCGGATTACAGATACGATTGTGATAAACCCTGGCGAAGGGGAAGAGCCCTCCGGGAACAAGGCCTTCGCTGGCAGGTACTCTATGGCAAGTAGCGAACTGATCAAGGCCGAACCGGATGAAATAAATGGGGGGAGATATATGATCTCGATCGCGCCGTCCATATTGACCGCCGATTTTGCCCGTCTGGCCGAGGAGACGGCCCGGATCGCGGCGGCGGATTGGCTGCATCTGGATGTGATGGACGGGCATTTCGTACCGAACCTGACCGTGGGACCCCTGGTCGCCAAGGCGCTCGCGCAGTGCCAATCCTTGCCGATTGAGGCGCACCTCATGGTCGAGCAACCAGAGCGGATGCTTCCCTGGTTCGTGGATGCCGGCTGCCGGCGCATCATCGTGCATGCGGAAGCGACGCCGCACGTCCACCGCGCCGTGGCGACGATCAAGCGCGCCGGGCTCGAGGCGGGCGTGGCCCTGAATCCCGGTACGTCGCATGAAGCATTGGCCTATGTTCTGCCCCTCTTGGACCTGGCCCTCGTCATGACGGTCGACCCGGGCTTCGGCGCCCAACCATTGCTTGCGGAGACGCTGCCCAAGATCGCCGGCTTGCGGAAAGAGATCGACGCCCGCGGGCTGAGATGCGCCTTGGAGGTGGATGGAGGCGTCAACTTCGAGACGGTGAAGGAAGTCGTGGCGGCCGGCGCCGACACGCTGGTCATAGGCAGCGCGATCTACAACGCGCCGGAGCCGGCGGCCGCCATCGCCCGTTTCAGGCGCTTGGCGGAGGATCAGGAAAGCGTCCGGGCTTGAATCCGCGTCCGCGCCCATTAGGAAGACCGCTTCGCATGAAAAGCGTTGTAAAAACCCTGAACGAATGTTAGCCACGGATTGACACTGATAAGCACGGATTCCATTATTTACTATCCGTGTTACATTCGTGTAAATCCGTGGCGGTTTTATGCCGAGTTGGTATTGGCAAGCAAGGTGCATCATGCCACGCCGCCCGCGAATCCTCACTTGAGACAGCGAGCGGCATCTCATTACAATGGGGGCGAACCGCCGGAAATGTTCGGCTTTCATTTTCGCGATCCCGGCTAGATGGAGGTACGCATGAAAACCAGGATACTGCTTGCCATTGCTTTACCGATCATCCTCTGCACGCCAATCGTGGCCGATGCCTTGACCAATGAACCGGCTGCATACACTGGAAGCGGAGATCGACAAACGCGAGGTGGACCGATGGAAACGATCGCTCCGGAAGACAGCGAACGCGCACGGGCATCCGGGAGCCAAACACCGCCGCCGGCTGCCGGGAGCGAGAAAGAAGAGGCACGAAGCGCGCCCGAACCGTTGCTGGTCAATAAGCGCCGGGCTCTACCGGCCGGCTATACGCCGCCCGATTTACGCGCGGCGGGGATCCCTTTTGCCTGCGGCGAGCATGAGCCGAAGCGCAAGATGCGTCACGAGGCGGCGGCAGCGATCGAGCGGCTTTTTGCGGCGGCCGCCGACGATAACATCGAGCTGATCGGCGTCTCCGCCTATCGCTCCTACGAAAGGCAGGAAGCGATCTTTGCCGCCCACGTCGAACGGGATGGACCGGAGGCCGCGAATCGCGTGAGCGCCCGCCCCGGCGAGAGCGAGCATCAAACAGGCCTGGCCATCGATGTTTCGAGCCCGAGCGTCGGCGGCCAGCTCACGGAGGCTTTCGCGGAAACGGACGAGGGCAGGTGGCTGGCTGATAACGCTCCGAGATTCGGTTTCATCGTGCGCTATCCGAAGGGGAAAGAGGATGTGACGGGTTACCAGTACGAACCCTGGCACCTGCGTTATGTCGGGAGGAGCCACGCCGAGGCGATCGCGGCGCGAGGTCTGACGCTGGAAGAATATATGGCCGCCCACGCAACCTAGATCAGCGCCGTGCTGAAGTAACGTTCGGTTCGGTCGACCAGGATGGTCGCGATGCTTTTCGTGCCGCCGTGTTTCGCGGCCATCGCCATGGCCGCCCAGACGTTGGCGCCCGAGGAGGTTCCGACCGGTACTCCTTTGCGTCGCGCCGGTTGCCGGGCGGTCTGGATCGCGTCAGCATCGGCCATCTCGATCGCCGCGTCGACGAGCGCCGGATCGAGGACGGACGGCATGAACCCGTCGCCGATGCCCTGGGGCTTGTGGAGGCCGGGTTCATGGCCCAGGAGCGCGCGGCGACCACGACCCAATAGCGACCCGGGTTTCGAAAGCGCCTCTCCTCGGATGTGATATAATAAACCCAGATTGAAATGTAGGAAAACGCATAAAACCGGTTACGTACGATCGCATCGAGGAGATGGCAAAGGCCAAGGCCTTGTGGTTTTCATGATATCAGGTGCCTCGCGATCGGAGCTTGTTGGAGGTGGAGGAAGATTGGGAAGCGTAAACCAATCGGTAACGTGAACCGCGTTGATCCTTGGGACGGAGAGGAGGACCGCCATGTTTGGGAGGCACCGGTTGCGTGTCTTGTGTCTATCGGCGCTCTTGATGGTCGCCGTCATGTTCGCGTCGACCGCCGCGTATACCGGGGAGACCGGCGCGTTGGATGTCCCCGCCCTGGATGACCAGGAGATCCGCCGGGTCATCTCGCTGGTGGCGCACCGTCAGATCAAAACCCTGCATGATGGCGATTACGCAAGCCAGGTCACGTTGGAGAAGGCCATTACCGCCAGCGCGCCCCGCGGCATTTCCTGGCAGTACCCCTGGGGCGTCGCGCTTTACGGGATGCTGCGCGCCGCCGACGTACTGGGCGACCGGGCGGTTGAGACGTTCGTCCTTGAGCACAACCGGATCGCCGCGCGCTATTATGTTTACCTCGACGGCTTGCGTGTGGAGTACGGCGATTCCCAGCAGTTGAGGGATTTCTATGCCCGAACCTGCCTGGATCAGCTCATGCGACTCGGGGCACTGGATTACTGTGGCGCAATGGGTGCGCAGATGCTGGAAGGGATATTGCGTCATCGCGCCGAGGCCACGGTGGAACAGCGCAAGCTGATGGCGGTAATCGCCGATTATATCGCCAACGTGCAGACGCGGGTACCCGACGGCACATTGGCGCGGTCCATGTCCTCTGGTGGCACGATCTGGATCGACGACCTCTATATGAGTTGCCCGTTCCTGGTCCGGTGGTACGAGTACACCGGCGCACGGTCGTTCCTTGACGACGCCGCCGGCCAAGTGCTCCGTATGGCCGATCGCCTGCAGGATCGGGACGGGCTTTTCTACCATGGATATTACGAAAGAACCAAGAAACATTCACCCTACAAATGGGGACGGGGGAACGGGTGGGCCATGGTGGCGACCGTGGAGGTGCTCTCGGCCATGCCCGCCGACCACCGGGATCGGGACAAGCTGTTGACGATCCTCAGGCGGCAGATCGAGGGACTCTTGCCGCACCAGACGCCTTCCGGGATGTGGCGGCAGGTGCTGGACGAGCCCGCCTTGTGGGAGGAGACCTCGTGTACCGCGATGTTCGCCTACAGCATCGCGCGCGCTGTCAACCGCGGCTGGATCGACGGCTCATACATGACCGTGGCCCGGCGGGCCTTTGCCGGAATCCGCCGCCAAGTCACGGCCAATGGGGAAGTGAACGGAACCTGCCAAGGCACGGGCATCGGGCCGGATCTGCAGTACTACCTCGACCGCAAACGCCCGAAAGACGACATGCACGGACGCGGACC
>JBLNCE010000070.1:0-14280 GCA_050260415.1 Bacteroidota bacterium
CTCTTGCCTGCTTTTATTATGCCTGCTCCACCTCATCCCGGGCGGCAAAGGCCCGGCCTGTATAGATCGACCGCCCGACCGCCGCGTCATAGTTTGTCCAGAGACCCGCGGTCGGTTGGTGCGCGCGCAACGCATTTAGATACTTCGTTGCCTGGGCATCCATATTGTCCGCATGATGCAAGAGGCAGGCCTCGAGCGACACGGGCTCGACCGGCGACCCCCATTCCATGATGCCGTGATGGCTGATGAGCAGATGCTCCAGACAGAGGCGCAATTCTTCCGGGAAGCCTTCCGGCGTGTTTTTCCGCAGTTCGTCGATGCGCGCGGCCACCATCTGCACGCCGAGAATGAGGTGGCCGAGGAGTTTGCCTTCGTCCGTGCCCTCAAAAGACCGCCCTATTCTGTAACTCGCAATCTTGCCTATGTCATGAAGGATTGCTCCGGTGATGAGCAGATCCCGGTCGACCATGGGGTAGACTCGCGCCGCCGCCTCACAGAGTGCGACCACGCCGGCCGTGTGTTCGAGGAGACCGCCGATGTATACGTGGTGGCGTTTGATGGCCGCGGGTACCTTGGCAAACGCGGCGCGCAGGTCATCGTCGCCGAAAAACGACCGCAGCAGCGCGGCCAGGTGCGGTTCCGCGACGGAAGCCATGGCCGTTTCCAGACGCCTCCAAAGCTCCTCGCGGTTAGACGGCGCCGTGGGCAGGAACGCCGCGAAATCCACCTCTGCCTCGGGCAGGACGCGCCAGGACGATACGGCTTTGGCGTCCAGCTCCAACTGCACGGTCCCGGCAAACTCGCGCGCCTTGAGGTTTCTAACCTCGATGACCTGGCCCGCCGGAATCCGCCCGGATATGTCCTCGCTGGCGTCCCAGATCTTGGCGCCAATCTCCCCGCTCTTGTCCCCCAAACGTAGGGCCATAAATTGGCTGCCGTTCTTAGCGGTGCGCAACTGCGCCTCGAGGATGAGGAACTGGCCCGAGACCGCCGTCTGCGGATTGATGTCCTTTATAAGCACGGACGCACCCCCGTCGGAGGCGACGGACTTCTTCCATCGCTCCTAGAAGACTACGACAGCCCTGCTGGCAAATCCTGCTTAGGCACGGGCGCGGGCAAGCATCCTTTTCGTTCCGCGACGGGACGTTGAGCTCGCCGTGGGTCTGTGATCATGGCACCGGGCAGGCTCCGGCCACGTAGAATGAGGTGGACTGTTAGTGGGTGACATACGAAGGACCGGCGTGGGAGGGAATTTTTTTGCAGACGTTCAAGATGGCGCAGAATCACGCGGGCTGCATAGCGGCGGACCCGTGGAGGTGTTCATGGCGGGGAGATTGCCAGTCGGTACCGGGGGTGGCTACGGCCCGGTTGCATGGCGCGCCCTGGATGCCCGGCATCACCGGTATAGTTCGTTTCATGGACGCGGCCGGGGGCGCTTGGATCTGCGTCCAGGTCGGCGGTTTACCGCCGTATCAGCCGGCCCGGAACGGCAAACCCCCGATCGGACCGCATGGCTTCCATATACACGAATTCGGAGACTGTTCGCCCGGGAGTCCCCACGATCCATTCCCCGGCACGGGCGGGCACTGGAATCCCACGACGCAACCCCATGGCAACCATGCCGGCGATTTTCCGGTCCTCTTCTCAAATCAAGGCCGGGCCAGCATGTGTTTTTTCACCGACCGGTTCAGGGTCGCGGAAGTAATCGGCCGCGCCGTCGTCATCCATGAGAATCCGGATGATTACCGCACCCAGCCGGCCGGCGCCTCGGGCAGGAAAATAGCGTGCGGGGTGATTGAGGCGGGATACTGAGCGGCGGCATCTTACCCGGTGCGAGTCAGGACTTCTTGGCGCCAAAATCAGGCCGTGGGCCAAAGCACGGCCAGCTTTGCGCGGACCACGGCCGCCACCGCCTCCTGCGCGGGGGGGAAGAGCCGCCTGGGGTCGAATTCTTCCGGTTGGTCGGTTAGCGTCCGGCGGAGCTGACCGATGAAAGCCTGCTTCAACTCGGTGGAGAAATTGACCTTACGCGCGCCGGCAATCACCGCCCGGCGCAATTGGGCGTCGGACAAGCCGGAGGCGCCGTGCATGACCAACGGTGCCATGACCAGCCGCTTGATGGCGGTTAGACGGTCGAAGTCGAGTCTGGGTTCACCCTTGTAAACGCCGTGCGCCGTGCCGATGGCGACGGCAAGGCTGTCAACACCGGTCGCCGCGGCGAATTCCCGCGCCTCGTCCGGATTCGTCAAGCCCGCTTCGGCCTCGGACACGATGAGGTCTTCTTCCGCGCCGCCCACGCGGCCGAGTTCGGCCTCGACCGCGGCGCCGAAACGTCTGGCGCCGGCCACGACCTGGCGCGTCTTGCTGATGTTTTCCTGCAGCGGCAGGCGTGACCCGTCGAACATGACTGAATTGAAGCCGTGCTCCAGACAGGCCAGCGCCAGGTCCACGCTGCTGCCGTGGTCCAAGTGCACGGCCACCGGGATCTCGGCTTCCGCCGCGACGGCCAAGGCAATGGCGCTCGCCAGACGAAGTCCGAAATACTTGATTGTCCCCTCGTTGACCTGCAGGATGACGGGACAGCCGCATTGCGCGGCCGCCGCGACAATACCCCTGGCCGCCTCGGGCGAATGCAGGTTGAAAGCACCGACCGCCGCTCCCGCTTCTTCCGCGCGGGCAAACAGCTCCTTGATTGGCGTTAAGGCCATCGTTACACCACCTGACTCCTTCTCTGCATGAACAACCTTACCTCCGCCTCGGTCGGCGCCCCGTCGGCCCCGCCAACCCGGCTTACGGCCAAGGCGCCGCAAGCATTGGCGAACTCAAGACATGCCGCCAAGTCATCTCCGGCCACGAAACGGTGAATGAAGCCCGCGTCAAAAGAATCGCCGGCTCCGGTGGTATCCAGAACCTTGGCGGGGCGCGGGGCGGCGATGTAACGGTCGGCGCCGCGTCCGGCGATGGATCCGCGCCCCCCGCGTTTGACGGCCACCGTGCCCGCCCCCGCTTCCAAGATGGCGGTCAGGGCGGACTCCGCATCGTGTTTGCCCGTCAAATGCAGCGCTTCCGTCTCATTGGGCAGGAAAACATCCACGGAGGGCAGGATTGCCGCCAGCATCGGCCACTGCCATTGTTCCGCCGGGTCCCAACCGGTATCGAGGGAGGTTGTCAGACCCAGTTTTTTGGCCTGGGCAAACACTTCGCCCAAGGCGGGCCGCAATCCCGTCTGAAGATAATACGAGCCGACGTGCAGATGTCCGGCCTGCTTTATATAGTCCCAGGGGATGTCGCTCCCCTTGAGGCCGGCGATCGTGCCAAGCACCGTCACCAAAGCGCGGTCGTCGCCAAGCACCAGGGACGCGGTCAGCCCGGTTTGCTGCCCGGGCTGTTCGATGACACCCGCCGTATCGACGCCATGCGCCTCGAGACGCCGCCGTACGATGTCGCCGACATAGTCCTTGCCGATCAGCCCGACGAATCCCACTCTGCTGCCGAGACTACCCAGCACGCCGGCGAAGATACCGGTCGAGCCGCCCAGAGTGAGATTATAGGCTTCGGCCAGGACCTCGGTGTCAACTACCGGCGGCCCCGCCAACCTGGTGATGATGAGATCGCCGTTCAAATCGCCCAACGCGACGGCGTCGAACCGCGGCATTGATTTCCCTCCGCATGATGTGCCCGCCGTTTCGGCGGTCGTGGGTACTGGTAAATACCAGTTCTTCGCCAAGTGCCCCCGGATTCCTGCCTGTTTTATCCCGGATTTCTATCAATGTGTAGATCCCGCCCGCCAAGGGGGGATTGACCGATCGTTGTCGAATTTCTTCCGTGGGTCGCGTGGTAATACCACTGTGGGCGGTGATCCCGTGCGCCTGGCCACCAAGATCAACATCTTCTCCGCGCTTATCTTTGCCCTGCTTATGACCATGGTCGCCTCTCTGACCCAGAGTTATCTGGAACGGGTCTTTCGGGAGCAGACCGAGCGTTCCCTGGAAGTCTCGGCCCAAGGCTTCCGCCTGGCGATCCAGAGTCTCTGCGAGGATCAGGCCGCCAAGGCACGCATGCAGAGCCAGCGTGATGTCCTTCGTTTCGCCGCGCACGAGCACTTCAGCTCCGTGCTCAATTACTACCTGCGCTTGAGCCAGGCCGATCTGAACGTCGACTGTCTCGAAGTCCTCGATCATCAGGGCGACCTCCTGGCGGACGGGAGACGCTACTACGATCGCGAGGAGAACGCTCTCCCATCGCCGGCCAAGGTCATCGGCGCGGGCAATTCATTCATGGCAAGACGAGAACGCGATCTCTACCTCATCTCAGCCGTTCCCCTCGATTATCTGGAAGAACGCGTCGGTTATGTGGGAGCCGGCAAACGTCTGGACCGTAACTATCTCGCGCACCTGGCGTCGATGTTGCACAGTGAGATCGTGGTCCTCATTAACGGTGATTATGCGGCGGGCACTATTACCGGTTTTACCCCGCCGGCACAGCCGATCGCCGCCCTCTTGCCGCCGGGCCGGAGCACTTTTGCCACCGGCGTGCACGCGGGTTCGGCCACCTATGATTTTGTCTTCGTCTCCATGGAGACGGGCGGGCTGTTTCATGCGGCCGTCGGCATCGGCCTGGACCGGAGAAGCATGGCCCTCACCCTGGCAAGAGCCCGCGTTTTTCTTCTCGTGGTCTCTCTGGCCGGATTAGGCCTGGCGTGGGTTGGTTCCTATCTCCTCGCGCGCAATATCAAACGCGCCATCTACGGCATGGAACCGGATGAGATCGCCGCCGTCCTCAATGAACGCAACGCCATCCTCCAATCAACCTTTGAAGGAATCATCGCCGTTGACCGGACCGGCAGGATCACGCTCGTCAACCAGGAGGCGCAGAAGCTCCTCCCAAAGGGAGCCGAGGTGCAGGGGCAGAAGATCGGCGATCTCCTGCCCGACCCCAATGTCTCACGGGTGCTCGAGAATGGAGAGGCGGTTTACAACCAGCAGCATCTGCTGGGGGAAACCATCGTCTTTTACAATATCGTCCCCATCGTGGTACACCACGAAATGACGGGCGCGGTGATTACCCTTCGCGACTTTACGGAGTTCCAAAAGGTCGCGGCCGAATTGATGGAGATCAAGAGCTATACCCAGGCCTTGCGCTCGCAATCGCACGAGTTCATGAACAAGCTCCATACCGTCTCCGGTCTCATTCAACTTGGCCGTTACGACCAAGCGTTGCGGCAGCTCCACGAGACGGTCCAATCCCACCAGGACCTCGTCACTTTTTTGATGCGCGCCTTTCGTTCCAGCACAGTTTCCGGGATCCTGCTCGGCAAGTTCAACCGGGCCAACGAACTCAACATCCGATTCAACCTGGACCGTTCGAGCGGCCTCGATCCGGACTCCCGCGTGCCCGAGACGGAACTGGTCTGCATTATCGGTAATATCATCGAGAACGCTTTCGAAGCGCTCAAAGCCAGCGAACAGGCGGAAAAGCAAGTCTGGGTCAAGATCCGCGAACGCCGGCGGCAGTTATCCATCATGGTGGTCAATAACGGCCCCTGTATACCGCGCCGCCTCAGGGCGCGCATCTTCGAGCGCGGCTTTACCACCAAGGCCGGACATAACAAGGGTCTCGGACTCGCCTTGGTGGCGCAGTGCGTCAGCAACCTTCGCGGGACCATAAGGGTCCGCAGCGACCGAATGACCGTTTTTCTAGTGAAGATCCCGATCGAGCCGAAGCTCTCTGCGGCTGAAATGTAATCGCGCCGCGAGAAAAGGGCTTTGTCACACCTCTTCCAGGGAGATGTGCCTAACTTGCTTTGCGAGGAGGCTTTGGGGGCATGGGGATCAAAGTCCTGATCGTGGAGGATAATCCATTGGCCTTGGAAATCAACCATGAGTTCCTCAAGGAAGACCCGGCTTTTACTTACGTGGGCGCGGCCATGTCCGGCCAGGAGGCCTTATCGTTCATAAAGGAAACCCCGCCCAATCTCGTCCTGCTGGATAACTTCCTGCCGGACTACAACGGCCTCGCCCTCATCGAGAAGGTGCGCGCCTTTGACAAAAAAGTCGATTTCATCATGATTACCGCCGCCAAGGAGGTCCCGATCGTTCAGGAAAGCTTCCGCCTGGGCATCAGGGATTACCTGATCAAGCCATACCTCAAGGAGCGCTTCCTGCAAGCCCTGCGCGATTACCGGCGTTTTCTGGGGGTCAACGAGGCCGAGGCCTGCGAGCAGCGGGACGTGGACGCCATGACCAAGAGCGGGCATCCCGCGCATCAGGAACAGGGGCAAAAAGGCATTAGCCTCATCACCCAGGAGAAAGTCATGGGCTTTCTGGCGCGGAACCATGGCACCGCCACGGCCGAGGAGGTGGCCATGGCGGTTGGTGTTTCGGCCGTGGCCGCACGCAGGTATCTTAACGATCTGGTGGAGAAGGGCCAGGTGCGGATGGATCTGCATTACGGCAATCTCGGCCGACCGCGTTACGTCTATACGCTGTATGGCGGTGGAGGTTCTTAAGAGTATACGCTCTGCCGGAACAATAGGTATAATATGGCAAAAATTCTTTCGAGCCGCGTTCCTATTTCGTGGCTCTGATCTTATCTATCCAGACCTTGTACTCGGCGTATTTGGGCATCCCATAGAGCGGCGCCAGCGCCGCCCGAAATTGAGCCACATCCACCTCGGCGATGGTACAGCCTTTGGCTTTGGCCTGGGCAAATGCCTTGACCTCATACTCGTTCCAGGCCCTGATCTGGAATGCCGTCGCCTCCTGGGCCGCCTCACGGATGTCCACCTTGTAATCCTCAGGCAGGGTGTCCCAGAACTTCTTGCTGCACGCCAGGACTTCGGGCAACCTGAGGTGTCCGTCCTTGATCATATACTTGGCGATCTCGTAATGGTTCTGTGAAACCCAGCTCGGGACGTTATTCTCCGCGCCGTCGACCACGCCGGTCTGCAGCGCGCTGTATACCTCGGCGTAGGCGATGGGCACGCCGGTGGCGCCCAAGAGTTTGGCCATGTCAATCATGATCGGGCTCGATTGGACCCTGATCTTCAGGCCCCTTAGATCGCCGACATTCTTCAACGGTGTGGCGGCGTAGAAGTTTCTGGCCCCACCGTCAAAGTAGCCGAGGCCGACCAGCCCGGCGGAACTCATCGCATCGAGGAAATGCTTGCCGATCAGGCCGTTGAGCACCTTCCACATGTGCTCCTGGGACCGGAAGACATAGGGCATGGAGAATACGCCGATTGGTTTATAGACTTGCAGGATGGGCGAGGTCGAGACGCGCAGGAACTCGATGATCCCAAGCTTGGTCTGATCCGTGCACTGATCCTCGGACCCAAGCACCGAGTTGTAACAGACCTTAATCTTGATGCGGCCGCCGGTCTTTTGCTCCACCAGCCGGGCGAAGAACTCGTCCGCCATCTCCGTGGGATACCCCCGGGGATGAACCTCGGCCAGTCTGCATATTACGGGCGCCGCCGCCATTTGCGCGTCCGCGCACAACACCAAGGCCGCCAGGCCCAGTATCAGGAAGACCATCGGTTCCCGCCTTGCCATCTCCGCTCCCCCATCGATTATCCCGGTTCTGACCGAGCATCGCGCCGATCGTAGAACCCTTCCAGCAACGGGGCCGATCTCCTGTAATCGAAAGAAAAAAAACCGGACGACGGTTGATTTCGTTCGTGCCGGGACCCGCAAAGAAGGGGCGCGATGGCGCCGAACATGCGGAGCCCCCGGCGCATACCAGGGGCTCCATTGTTGTCAGCGTCGTGCCTTCTTTTTCCGGCGACTACTTGACCGCCCTGATCTTCGTTACCCAGACCTTGAAGTCCGCGTTCTTCGGGTCATTGTAGATCGGCGCGCAGACGGCCTGGAAATCGGCCATATTGGCCGCATTGACCACGGCGCCGGTCTTCTTGACCGCGGCAAGCTGATCGCTCTCGGCCTTGTTCCAGGCCTTGATCTGGAAGACCTTCGCTTCCTCGGCCGCCTCGCGGAGCGCCACCTTCTGGTCCTCGGTCAGGCTGTCCCAGCACTTCTTGCTGACCATGAGCACCTCGGGCAGGCGGGCGTGGCCGTCCTGGAGGAAGTACTTGGCCACTTCGTAATGCTTCCAGGTAAACCAGCTCGGGATGTTGTTCTCCGCTCCGTCGATGACGCCGGTCTGCAGGGCGCTGTAGATATCGCCCATATTCATCGGCGTGGCGATCGCGCCGAGCGCGTCCACGACCAGGGCCACCATGGAGTTGGGCTGCACGCGGATCTTCATGCCCTTGAGGTCCTTGGGACCCTTGACTTCCTTGCGGGTGTAGAAATTGCGGGAACCGGCGTCGAAGTAGGTCAAGCCGACCAGCCCGACGGCGCTCATGTTCTCGAGAAAATGTTTACCGATGGCACCGTCGAGGACCTTCCACATATGTGCCTGGTCACGGAAGAGGTACGGCATGTTCAGGACGCCGATCGGCTTGTAGACCGCGAGCACCGGCGAGGTGGAGACGCGCACGAACTCGATCACGCCCACCTTGGCCTGTTCCACGACGCTATTCTCGTCGCCGAGGACGCCGTTGTTCTTGACCTCGATCTTGATCTGGCCGTCGGTTTTCTCCGCGACCAGCCTGGCGAACTCCTGATCGCCCTGCTCCGTCGGGTACCCCGGTGGATGGATCTCGGCCAGGCGGAAGACTTTTGGCGCCGCGGTGAGCTGCGTCCCGGAAACCATGACGACCACGAGCGCGACCAGCAACAACACGAGTCCCAGTCTCTTCATGATTCGACCTCCTTTAATACGATCAAATGTTCGCTTTCAGACACCTCTGACCCCCGCATGCGAAGGCGGGACGCTGACTGATATAAACCGCCCCCTACTTCAGGAGCAGGTTCGGCAGGAACATGGCGATCCCGGGGAAGAAAGTGATCACGAAGAGGATGACGATCATCGGGATGTAACAGAGCATCAAAGGCTTCAGGATTTCCTCGATCTTGGCCTTACCCACGGCGCAACCGACGAAGAGGGCATTGCCCACCGGCGGCGTGCAGAGGCCTATCCCGAGGTTGAAGATGAGGATGACTCCGAAGTGCACCGGATCGACACCGATGCTCGTGGCGACGGGCAGCAGGATGGGCGTGCAGATGATGATGGCCGGGGCCATGTCCATGAACATGCCCACGAAGAGCAGAAAAACATTTATGAGGGTGAGCAAGACGTATTTGTTCTGCGATATTGTCATAAGCCAGGTGCCGATGGCGGCGGGCACGTTCAGCACCGTGAGCATCCAGCCGAAAGCCGTGGAGGTGGCGATGAGCAGGAAGACCATGGCGATGGTATTCACTGATTCGCGCAGGATGAGGCCGATCCGCCGGAACGGCACATCCCGGTAGATCACGAAGGTCAGGAAGAGCGCGTAGACCACGGCGACGGCCGCGGATTCGGTGGGGGTGAAGAGGCCGCTCACGATCCCGCCCATGATCAGCACGGCCACGCCCACGGTGAGGATCCCGTCGCGGAAGATCTTGACGCCCTCGCGGAGACTGTGTTTCTCCTCTCGCGGGTAGTTGTGCTTGACCGCCATGAAGTAACACATGGCCATCAGGGCAATCCCCAGGGCCACCCCCGGCACGGCTCCCGCCAGCAGAAGCTTGCCGATCGAGGCGGCGCCGCCGGCGGCCAGCGCGTAAATGATCATATTATGGCTCGGGGGAATGAGCACGGCCTGGACCGCGGTGGTCACCGTCAGGGCGACGGAAAAGTCCTTGGCGTACCCCTTTCGCTGCATGGCCGGGATCACGATCGCGCCGAGACCGCTGACGTCGGCCACGGCCGAACCGGAGATGCCGCCGAACAGCATGCTGTCCACGCAGTTGACCATGGCCAGGCCGCCGCGGATGCGGCCCACGAAGAGGCTGGCCAGGTTGACCAGGCGGTCCGCCAATTTACCCTCGGTCATGATCTGGCCGGTCAGGATGAAGAAGGGGATGGCGAGCAGCGAGAACGACTGGAGCCCGACGACCATCCGCTGCACGACGATGAAAGCGGGGATCTTCATGTAGACGGCGGTGAGAACCGAGGAGATGCCCAGGGCAAAGGCGATCGGCGTGCGCAGCATGATTAGGAGCAAGAACGAGCCGATCAACAGTGTCGTGGCAATTGGATCGGTGATCATTCGGCCTCTCCCTCCTTCCGGACCAGGGCCTTGATGTTCTTCACCATGGCCTCCAGGCCGTAGGTGAGCATCAGGACGGCCGCCACCGGGGCGGCCGCGTAGACGAAATACCCGCGCGAAAGCCCGGTGGCGGGCAGCTCGACCCCGATCATTTCCTTGGTGTACTTGAAGCCCTCAACGAGGAGGAAGCCCGAGAAGGCCAGGATCAAGAGGTCGACCAGGACCAGCATCACCTGGCCCACTTTCTTGGGAAAGAGCGCCACCACGAACTCCACGCCGATGTGCGTGGCCTTGCGGATGCCGATCGCCGCGCCCGTCAAGCCGAACCAGACCATGAAGATCATGGCGACCTCCTCGGTCCAGGGCGAGTTGATGCCGGTGATGTACTTGGCGAAGGTGCGGCTGAAGATCTCCCAGCATATGACCGCGGTCATGACCGTGAGGAGCACGGCTCCGAAGTTCTCCGTAATGCGCATCACGGCGTCGAGGATGCGGTTTACGACCCAGCCGAAACCGGGCGGACGTTCGGATCCAAGAGTTCGGGACGCCCTGACGAGTTCACTCTTGCTTACCAACCCGATGCCTCCTTCTTCCGACGTTGGCTCGAAACAGTATTTGGCTTTCTATAGACAACATACGCCCAGAACCGGCGCTCTCCTATATTAACAAATAAAAAAACCGGCTCGATGAGCCGGTGACATTACCTTATCCAAAACGTACTCGTACTCCTCTAGCGGTGATCACTCAAATAATGCGCTTACGCTCGCCCGGTCCTGAATCCGTTCGATCGCCTCGGCGAAAAGGCCCGCGACCGTGATCACGCGCACCTTGGGACAGTCCACGGCGCGGGGATTCTCCACCGTGTCGGTGGTGATCAGTTCTTCAATCGGGCTATCCATAAGAGCTTTGCAGCCACGGGCATCGAGCAGGCAATGGGAAACGCAAGCCCGGATGCTCCCGGCGCCTCTCGCTTGCAGCGCGTGTGCCACCTCGATCAGCGTCCCGCAACTGATGGTGAAGTCATCGACGATCAGGGCGTGACACCCTTTGACATCGCCGATAATCTCGAGGATCTCGGCCTTTTCATCGTGGCCTTGCCGCATTTTGTCCGCGATCGCCACCGGGGCGCCGAGCATGTCCGCATACTTCCGCGCCCGCTTGGCAAAGCCGGCATCGGGAGAGACCACGATCGTGTCCTCGGCCGGCCCGATATGGCGGCTGAGCACGGGGAGAGCATAGAGGTGGTCGACGGGCACGCGGAAGAATCCCTGTATCTGCGGGCTGTGCAGGTCCATGGTGACCACCCGGTCCACGCCCGCCGCCTCGAGGGCGTCGGCGCAGACCCGCGCCCGGATCGAAACGCGCGGCTCGTCCTTCTTGTCACCCTTGGCGTAGCTGAAGTAGGGCATGATCGCGGTGACGCTGTTTGCGCTGGCGCGCTTGAACGCATCGACCCAGAAGACGAGTTCCATGAAATCGTCGTTGGGATGCCGGGCGACCGATTGCACGATATAGACGTCATGCGAACGCACCGTCTCGTTGACCCGGACGAAGGTATTGCCTTCCGAAAAGCGGATGACCTCGGACGCGCCCAGCGGCACCTTGAGCTTTGCGCAGATGGCGTCGGCCAGTTGCTTGCTGGCGCTGCCCGCGAAGATCCGCATATCGGGAATCCTCGGTTCCATTTCGGTTCCTCCCCGTATAATAACACCAGGTTGAGTCTCCGATCGCAACGCGAATGAAAGGGAGGGGCGGACAGCATCACTTGCGCCAGAAACCCGGAGTGAACAAGACCAGTACCGTGAAGATTTCCAGCCGGCCCGCCAGCATCAAAAAGCTCAGCACCCATTTGGCCACGGGATTGAATCCGGCGAAGCTGCCCAGCGGCCCGATTGCGCCAAAGCCCGGACCCACGTTCCCCAGCGTGGTGGCGGAGGCGGACAGGGACGTGATCATCTCCTCGCCCGTCGCCATAACCACCAACGCGCCTCCGACAAAAAGCAGGAAATAGAGGAAGAAGAACGCCAGTATCTCATGGACCACGGTATCGGTGACCGGGGTTTCGTCGAGCGTGGTCTGGACCACGCGCCGGGGACGCGCTACCCGCAAAAGCTGCCGCCTGGCGTATTTGCATAGCAAGACGAGGCGCGCCACCTTGATGGCGCCGGCGGTCGATCCGGTACAACCACCGACGAACATCAGGAAGAACAAGATCCCCTTGGCCAGCGCCGGCCAGACATCGTAATTGGTACTGGTGAAGCCGGTGGTGGTCATCATGGAAACTACCTGGAAAACAGCCTGCCTGAACGCCGTCCCCAAGGGCAATCTCGAACCCAGAATCAGGGTGGCGGTTATCGCCAGGGCCGCCGCGGCGAGTATGGCCAGATAGATCCGGGCTTCCAGGCTGGAAAACATGGCTTTGAGCGACCTTTTCTGCACGGTCTTGTAGAACAGCGTAAAGTTCATCCCCGCCAAAGTCATGAAGATGACGATCACGATTTCGTAAGCCACGGAACCGAAGGCCTCGACGCTAATGGTACGCGTGGAGAATCCGCCCGTCGCCATGGTGGCGAAGGTGTGCACCACGCTTTCGAAGAGCGGCATTCCCGCCGCCAGCAAGAGCAGCGTCTGCGCCAGGGTTAGAACGGCATAGATCAGCCAGAGGGTGATGGCCGCTTGGCGCAGGCGCGGCAGGAACCTTTCCTTGTTATGTCCCGGGACCTCCGCTTGGTACAGAGCGGTTCCGGTTTGAAAGGCCGAGAAAATGGCCACCGAAAGCACGATGATACCCATGCCGCCAAGCCAATGGGTGAGCCCCCGCCAGAACAAGATCCCGCGCGGGATGCCCTCGATCTTCGGCAAGATGGTCGATCCGGTGGTGGTAAAGCCGGACATGGTCTCGAAGAAGGCATCGGTGAAGGTGGGCACCGTGCCTGAAAAAAGGAACGGCAAAGCGCCCAGGGCGCTCAGCACGACCCAACCCAGGGTGACGACGACAAAGCCCTCTCGCCGCCCAAAGGCTCCCGTGGGTCTAACCTGGCGGCAGGCCATACCCAGGGTCAAAGCGATACCGATGGCATACAAGAATGCCGTCAAATCCGGCTCACGGTCAAGGGCCGCGATCGACATCGGCACGGACATGGCCAACGCCAGCAAGAGCATTAGGTTGCCGATTGAATGAACGATCAGTTTATAGCGCATCTTAGCCTCTATCGTCCGATGCAGGCGCGCGGAAAAATCTCTCCACCTGCGTCACCCGTGATTTCAGGCCGGAGACGATGACATGATCCCGGACGCTGATACAGGTGTCGCCGCGCGGCACGATAATCCCGTCTTCATGCACCACCGCGCCGATGATGACGCCGGCGGGCAGGTCCAGATCGCGCAGGGGCTTCTTGGTCACGGGCGACTCGGGTTCGGCCACCAACTCCATGATCTCCGCATCGCCCCAATGCAAAAGATTGATGGACAGCGCATTGCTCTTGCGGACGATTTTCAAGAGCGTACCCACGGTCAAAAGCCGTGGCGTGATCGTGGCGGTGGCGCCGACGCCCTCTGCCAACTGGATGTAATCCTCGCGGCTGGTCTCGCAGATGATCTCCTTTACTCCCAGCCGTTTTGCTTGCATGCAGGCGATGATATTGGAGTTATCCGAACCGGTCAGGGAGATGAAGATATCCTTGGCGTCCAGGTTCTCTTCCGCCAGGATCTCCATCTTCGTCGGATCACCGCAGACCAGGCTGGGCTTTTGGAACCTGGCCGTAATGCTGCGGCATTTGTCCAGGTTTGGCTCGATGATTCTTATCTCGGTGTAGCTCTTTTTATCCTGCAGCATCCGGACCAAATACTCGGTTATGATCCCGCCGCCGGCGATGACGACGCGCCTAAATTTGGCTCTTCGCTATTCCGTGTGGGTAGTATGAAGTAAAATACTGGAAATCTTGGTAATCGGTCATTGCCTGCCGGAGTGAAATATGCTACGTTGCTGATGAACGGAAATAAGAGGGGGTATCCGCATGTTCAGCAACGAGAAGCTGTTTGAGATCGCACTCAATCTCCAGGATCCATGGTACATTAAGCAGGTCGAGTTCGACCAAGTGGCCGGCGAACTGCATATGCACCTC
>JBLNCE010000071.1:0-14589 GCA_050260415.1 Bacteroidota bacterium
AGATGTGAAAAAGACCGCGTGACACCGGTCTCTTACGTAATCTGCGTTTGACGGTCCGGACGGGTTTTTACAACGCTTAAAGTACCGAGCCTTTTGACAGTTTTTGTCCAGAACTATCGGAACGTGCACAAGAGTCATTGATGCCCGAAAAATCGGCATCGCTTTGTCAAGGTCAATCCGCGGCGGTCCGCCTGGGGCGGGTCCGCGTGCGTGTAGATATAGACAAAGAAAAAACGGAGGGATGTAAGCATGCGGAGGTCCGTGTTCGTGGTGGCCCTCATGGGGTTGCTCATCAGCGCAAGCACGTTGCTGGCGGTGGATTACACGACGTACAGCGGTTTCATTACCTCCGAGGAACCGGTGCTCCCCAAGGAGGAGGTCCATCCCTGCCTCTGGTTCACGCGCGATCAGATCGGGGCGATCGTGGCCAAGAAGGACGCGGACGCTCATGCCGCGAAGCTCTGGAAGTGGGTTTGGGAGGACATCGAGGCTTTCAAGCGCGAACCCATTCCCTCGATCCCGACCGACAGGAGCAGTAAAGACATCTCCCGGTACTACGGCACCAGCAGCCGAGCCGCCAAGTATCTGGCCTTTGCCTGGATCACGACCGGCGATACGGCCGCGCGGGACAAGGCGGTCGAGATCTTGCTGCGCGCTTACGACGGGCCCATCTTTGAACTCGACCCGACCGTCTCTTCGAGCGTGGTGGATGAGATCTACCGCGGCGCCTGGCTGCAAAACTACTGCACCGCCTATGACTGGGTGGCCGAGAGCCTCACACCCGAGCAACACAAGGCCATCCGGGCGCGCCTGATCCCGGAGGCCAGATTGACCTATGCCAAGGTGCATATCTGGGGCCCGCGGCCGCACAATCATCTCTCGAAGCCCGCCTGGGGCCTCGGCACCCTGGCGCTGACCATGTCCGCGGAGCCCGAGGCGGCCGCATGGCTGCGTAAGGCGCTCCATGAAACGAATCGCAACACGCGGTATTTCTTCAGCGCCGACGGCATCTATCGCGAGGGGTCGCATTACCTGCTCTATTCCTGGGTCAACTTCCTGCCCTTCCTCTACCATTACAAGAACGTCTCCGGAGTCAACAACTTCCCCGTGTACCAGCCGGCGTTCGAGTGGATGCTCAACGTCCGCAACGGACGCGGTTTCCTGCCCAACGTGGAGGATGCCTACATCAAGCCGACACCGCTGCACATGGTGGCCAAGGAATACATGACCACCCCCGCGGCGCTCCATCCCACGGCCAAGCTCGGCAACCTGTTCCAGTGGGCGGGCAGGAACAGCGATTACGGCGCCTGGTCAAGCCCGCCGTTCCTGATGGGCGACGGCGGGTACGCCTACCGGATCAACGCCAATAGTTACAGCGGCCAGTCGGTGGACGACACCTGGAATCTCGACGAGTACCTGACCTACGATCCGGCGATCGAGCCGGTGGCGCCGGTCGCCTCCGGCACCGTCTTCATGGATCGGGGCGGGCAGACGATCTTTCGCAATAACTGGACTTATCGGGATCCTTCCCACCGTTATCTGCTCTTCCACGGCGTGGCGGAGGCGGATAACCATTTCCACTACGACCACCTGAGCTTCATCATCCAGGGCTGCGACCAGATGATGGCGAGCGACGGCGGGTACAGCACGGGGTCATACAGCGACGCCGTCCGCAAGAACTGGTTCATGACCGCGCCCGCGCACAACGTGATCACGGCCAACGGCCTGGAGCCGAGAGACGCGGCGGAGAACGTCACGCCCGTCTCCCGTTATAACCTGGATACCCAGGTCTTCGACTTCCAGGAGAAAGAGGCTCCCTACAAGGGCGGCGCGGTGCTCAAGCGCGCCATCGGCTTCCCCGGGCAGGACTACTTCGTCGTGGCCGATTCCCTCGCCAACGCCAAGACCTCCACCTACGAACTCTACCTGCACGGCGGCCGGGGCCGGATGAGCGGCGAGGGCAACCACCGGCTCTGGACGTACCGCGACGACAACTATGGCCGCGCCGCCAAGATGGCCGCCTGGATCCTGCCGGCCGGGGCCGCGTTTGAGAACGCGGAGGGGGATGTGACCTACATCAAGGGGGATTCCGTCACCTTCCCGTACGTCAAGGCGACGGTCAAGGCCGCCGAGACGCAATTCATGCAGATCCTGATCCCGCTCCTGCCCGAGGAGGCGGTCCCGGCCCTGACCGACCTGTCGGGCCAAGGGGTCCTGGCGGCCAGGGTCGTGAAGGGCGCCGCGACGGACACGTTCCTGTTGCAGCCCGCCGGCCGGACCGGCAAGGCCGGGCCGCTGGCGGCGGCCGCCACTTTCGCGTGGGTACGCGAGCAGGGCGGATTGAAGGCCTGGATGGTGCGGGAAGGGACCGAGGCGGCTCTCGGCAACGCCCTGCTCTTTAAGTCCTCCGCGCCGGTGACCATGGTCGCGGATCTGGACGCGGCGAACCGTCTCACCCTGACGCTTGCGGCCAAGCAACCGGCATGCACGCTCAGCCTGCCGCTGCCGGCCGGGGCCAGACTCGGGCAGGCGCTCTTTGACGGAAAGGAAATAAAGACGGTTACCGCCGGGGATCTGGTGCAAGTGGAAGTTCCCGGGGCGGGAGAGTTGGTATTGGAGTTCGCGCGGTAAATGGTTTCCCGTCTGCCCCTGGATGCGCGCCGAAAAACCTTGTATCGTGCTATCGATGCAGGCCCTCTCCCCCTCGGTCCTCCTCTCCCGCGAATGCGGGAGAGGAGGAAGGGAAGCGGGGATTTGCCCCGAAAAATACGCCTTTCTTTCCCTCCCCCTGCTTGGCGGGGTTCGCATTTTTCACCTCCTGTGAGTGCGACTTTGACGCCATCCCGTCGCTGAGGAGGGGAAAAAAAGGGGAGAGGGTCATCTTCGCGCCGCGAGAAAATGTCATTTTCACATCCCTTCTTTAGCAAGCTTTCATCATGAATTCAAGGAGATTGCCGGCCATGGACAAAATGCATCACGATCTCAAGCTGGATGGTCCCTGGACCATCGAGAGCATGGAATTCGAGGAAGGTTTGGCGCGCAAGGCTTATGAACCCGGCTACAAGCCCAAGGATCCGATTCCCGCCCGGGTCCCCTGCATCGTCCAGGCGGCCTTGCTTGAAGCGGGGCGCATCGAGGATCCTTATTGGGAAATGAACAATGAGAAGCTCCTTTGGATTGAAGAGAAGGAGTGGTGGTTCTTCCGGGAGTTCACCGTGGACGAGGTCCGGCCGGGGCAGGTTTTCGATCTCGTCTTCGACGGTATCGCCTATCGGGCCGACGTCTGGTTGAACGGCATCTCCCTCGGGCGGATCGAAGGCATGTTCCTCCGCCACGAACTGGATGTGACCCGCCTCATCGAGCCGGGGCGGAAAAACGTCCTGGCCCTGCGCCTGCGGTGCCTCGAAAATTCCCATGAGGACCGTCCGGGCGGCAGGATCAAGCGCGGCATGGTCCGCTCGTCGGGGGTGGTGGCGCCGTTCAGCTACTGGTGGAACTGGTCCCCGCACCTCGTCCCCATCGGGCTCTGGAAATCGGTCCGCCTGCGCGCCACCGGCGGCGTGGCCCTCAAGGATCCTTGCGTGCGCACGGCGATCGATTGGGACGAATGCGAGGAGGCGGCCAGCGCCGACCTGCACGTGACGGTGGAGGCCCATAACCGGCACGGGATGCCCCGGGAGGCGGTCATCCGCGGCCGCATAACCGGCGAGGGCTTCACCGGACGTCCCCTTTTCATGGCGCAAAGGGTTACGCTGGCACCCGGTTCCAACCTGGTGGAACTGGTTTCCCTGCTCGAGCGGCCCCGTCTCTGGTGGCCGAACGGCTTGGGCGAACACCCGCTCTACCGGCTCAAGCTGGAGGTGATTGACGGCGAAGGCGCGGTCCTGGACCGGACCGAAACCACCTTTGGCGTACGGGAACTGAGGATGCTCCATAACCCCGACGACCTTTGGGTCCAGGAGATTCATGGCCAGTCCAACCGGCTCTGGTCCATCGTGGGCAATCCGTACCCCTGGACCTTCAGCATTAATCGCAGGCGGGTCTTTATCCGCGGCACCAACTGGCTGCCCACGGACAGCCTCTTCCGCTTCTCCGAGGCGCGCTACAAGCTCTTCCTGGACCAGGTCGAGACGGCCAACCTCAACCTGGTCCGCGTCTGGGGCGGCGGCATCCAGGAAACGGAAGCTTTTTACCGCCTCTGCGACGAAAAGGGCATCATGACCTGGACGGAGTTCTGGTTGGCCTGCGCCAGCTATCCGGCCATGCCGCACGATCTCTTTCTGCGCTGCGCCGAGGATCAGATCCGCTGCGTGCGCAACCACCCGAGCGTGGTCCTTTACTGCGGCGGCAACGAGTACAATCCCGACGAACCGGAAAACAAGGAGCTTGTCGACAAGCTGTCCAGGGTCTGCGCCGCGCACGACCCGACGCGACCCTTCCGGCGCGGCTCGCCATATAAGGGCGACCGCCACGGCGGCTTGCTCATGATACCCACCCGCACCTCGAACAAGTATAACGGCGATATCCTCAACGGCGACCAACGGCTCGTGCTCTTTCGCGCCGAGGTGGCGGTGATGCGCTCCGCGCCGCTCCTCGAGAGCATCAGACGGTTCATCGGCGAGGATAAGATCTGGCCCATCGAGAAGCAGACCTGGCAATACCACCACGCCGTCGTGGGCGAACAGGAGCGGGACGCGCGTGAGTACGGCGGCGCGGACGACCTGGAGCACTGGCTCATGGCCGGCCAGATCGCCCACGGCCAGAACCACCGCCATAACCTTGAGTATTGCCGGCAGACCAAGTACTGGTGCTCCGGATGCCTGCAATGGCAGATCAACGGCTCCTGGCCGGCCTTCCATCGTGAGCTGATCGACTGGTACGGCGTGCCAAAGCCGGCCTTCTACGCCTACAAGCGCGCCGCTGCGGATTACCTCGTCCTGGCGGACATGGAGAAGTACGTCTTCGACGGGAACGAGGTCTTTGCCCCGGAAATCTACGTCGTCAGCGACAAACAGAATCGCACCGGCGAGGTTCACGTGCGGGCGCGGATCTTTGACCTGAACATGGGGATCCTGTATGAACAGGAAGGGGACGCCGTTCTCGAAGCGGACGCCTCGGCCAAGGCCATGCGCCTTGCCTGGCGGGTGCCCGGCGCCTATTTGCGCCGCGTTTTCTTCCTGCACCTTGAGATGACGCGCTTTGGCGAGCTCTTGGCCGAGAACCTCTATTGGGTCGGCACCTCGGCCTATGCGCGCCCAGAAAAGGTCCTCAACTTGAACGGCTGTTGGCAGTGGCAGGTGGGCGCGGAAGCCAAGGAAACCGGCTGGAAGAAGACGATCATGCCGTCCTACTGGCACAAACCGCCCGAGGCTCCGCCCGCCGGCGAATCGGTGTGGTACCGGCGCAGGGTGGTTATCCCGTTTGACTGGCAAGGGACGGAACTGGAAGTATTCTGCGCCGGTTTCGAGGGCAACGACGAGGTCTCCTGGAACGGCGTCCACATCGGGAGCACCGAAGAGGAACTGACAGTGCAGATCGGCACGGACGACCTGCTCTTTACGGAAAGATGGGCTGAGCGGCAGGCGCAGGAGAAAGGCTCCGCCGCGCAGGAGCCGCGGGCGCGGACGGCGCAGGTCAAGGGCGACCGCCAGAATATCCGCATCAGTTCCGACCCGTTTATCGTCCCCAACCTGATCAAGCGCTTCTACCGCATCCCGGTCGAATCCATCGTCTGGGGCGGGGAGAACGTGCTCGAGATCCGGCTCCACGGCGAGCACGCCACGGGCATCTCGGAACCGGTCTTCGTGCGCGCCGCCTCTTCGCCCGAGCAGCAGCGGGCGATCATCGACTACGACAACGAGCGGGCCTATCTGGCGGACTTGCGGAACCTGCCCGAGGTGGACCTGGAGGCGGAAGTCTTCCACGACGGTCTGGAAACAGCCGCGGGTGGCGAGATCCTGTTCCATATTCGCCTGCGTAACCGGGGGAGCGGGATGGCGTTCTTTACCGGCCTCAGGCTCGACGGTCTGGATGTGACGGAGGCGGGGATCTTTTACTCCGATAACTATTTCGCCGTCCTGCCGGGGACCGAAAAGACGGTCCTGGTCAAGGTGGTGAACGATCGCGGTGGCCAAGGAAAGAAAGCGGTCCGGTTCGAGATTTCAGGGTGGAACGTGAAGCGGAAGCCGATCGGGCCGGAGATCGAATTGGTGCTGGGATGAGCGGTACACTTCAGGAAGAGATGTGAAAGACCCTTTGTAACCACGAAACACACGAACAAAAGGCAAGTGCGGCATGCCACCGCCGCCGGGGTCCGGGGTGTCCCCGGAAACCCATATCGTAACTCACCCCACGGCCCCTCTCTTCCGCGGAAGAGAGGGGGTGGTCGAAGGCCGGGGGTGAGTTGACTTTTGCATCTGCTCTACTAGAGAACCGACTTGGATAAGGAGATACGCTCATTATGCAATTATTGGACCAGATCAACGCCATTCTTACCAGTAAGTTCGAGAGCCTGGACGACCTCCTCTTCTTTTACCGCCGGGTCCTGCCGGAGCGCACGGCCGGTTACCATCAGGAGGAAGTCGGCCCGGTCATGCACGACGATGCGCCGGGTGAGGCCGATAAGTTCGTGGCCAAGATCTTTCACCTGGGCGAACATACCCTGGACATGTCCGGCGGGCTCGACTGGTACGCCACGCCCAACGGAGATCTGGAGTGGAACGGCGGCTTGGTGCGCCACGGCTACCTGATGCTCCTTGCGGAGGAGTACCGGAAGACGGGCGACGAGAAGTACGCGGCGGCCGTCATCGAACACATCCTGGATTACATCCGAAATGTGCCGCGTTTCGATCCGGCCGGTAAGCCCTACCTCGAGTACAAGAAATCGACCTGGCGCCCGTTTGAGGTGGCCGGACGGGCCGCGGAGACCTGGCCCGAGGCGCTGGGAAAGATCATAAGCAGCGGCTGCATGACCCCGGAGGCCTGGGCCGAGATAATGCTCTCCATCCACGAACACGCCGATTTCCTCTCCCTTCACCATTGGCGGACCGGCAATCACGCCTGCTTGGAGGTGGCGGCTCTCGGGCTCATCGGGGTCTTCTACCAGGAGTTCAAGGAGGCCGAGGCCTGGCGGCGATACGCGGTCGATTTCCTCATGAAAATGTGGCCCGAGCAATTTCACCCCGACGGCTATACCAAGGAGATGTCCGGCGGCTACCATTGGGTGGCGATGCGGAGTTTCTTCACCTACTACGAAGTTGCGTCGCGTAACGGCTTCGCGGACCTATTCCCGCCCGCATACGTGGAACGCCTCAAGCTGACTTCCCTGGCGGAACTCTGGCAGAGCAAGCCGGACTTTACCGTGCCGATCACGAACGACTCCAACACCAAGACCAACCGCCAGGCGCAACTGGCGCGGATCGACGGCCTCTTTAACTTGCCGGCGATCCGGTACCGGCTGAGCGGCGGCAAAGAAGGAACCCCGCCCGTCCATACCTCGTACTTCTTCCCCGAGGCCCGCGTGGGCGTCATGCGGAGCGATTGGACGGACACGGCGCGTTATCTCTTCTTTGACCTCGGCCGCTGGGGCGACAACCACATGAACGAGGATCAGCTGCACGTCGAGGTCTCGGCGTACGGACGCAAGTTCCTCGTGGGGTGCGGGCGCTGGCGTTACACCACAAGCCCCGACGCGCCGTGGATGCCGTGGGCCAAGTACTTCAAGACCACCGCCGCCTATAACTCGATCCTGGTCGACGGTTACGGTCAAGTGCCGGGAGACGCGGATGGCTGGATGCGGATCCGGGAGGGCTACGATTACGCCGAGGGTGTCTTTGGCGCGGGTTACGGCGAGGATGCGGGCCCGGCCGACGAAAAGCTGCTCCAGGAGAGGGGCGTCACCACCGGCAAAGTGGTGCGCGTGGCCGGCATCACCCACAAGCGGCAGATAATCTTCGTCAAGCCCTGCTTCTGGGTGCTCAGGGACACCGTGACCGGCGCCGGCGAGCACGAGGCGGAACAGCTATGGCATTATTACGACGGTCCGATCGCGCCCGATCCGAGCGGACGCTTTCTAGTGACTGATTTCCCCGACGCCAACCTCATCCTGGCCACCGCCGGCGGCAACCCGGTCGAGGCGAACGTCTGGACGGGCTCCGAGGACCCCATCCGTGGCTGGCACTGCCCGTACTACGACCAGAAGCGCCCGGCGCCGGAGCTGTCTTTCCGGCAGCGGGGGCGGGACGAGATCGTGTTTCACACCTTGATCTTTCCGGTGCAGGGCCGGCCGGCGGAGATGCCGGGGTTCGACGTGACGCCGGAGGGATATGCGGTGAGATATGGAGGAAAGACGTGGGTGATAAGAGCGCCGGGGGAGGGAGAGTGGGGGGTCGGTTAGAAGTGATGCTATCTCCGCCCGCCGCTAAAGGGGCGGGCTGGGTTTTGGAACGGTGCTGAAAGGCCGGTCATCCTTGACCGGGCTCGGGGTGTTACAAGCAAGACCCAGCTGGTGTCAGAGCGGGGTCTTACGGCATTTACTCAGCCAGGACCTTTAGTCCCTGGCGGAGATGAATCATCGGTTTCCGCACCTCGCCCTTTTTTCCTCGAGGCTCAATTCGGGGCGTGGTTGCGTGATCCGTCGGCCTCTTGTAGGGGCGAGGCATGCCTCGCCCGACCCGGATGCGTTCCCAGACCGTGGAGCCGAGATAACTCCCCGATGTTGAATTGCAGAAACTCCCGCCCCAACGGCGAGATGCTCCCGCCCGAAAACCGCCAAACCATCCTGGTCCGCTCCGCCAGGGCCGCGAGGAAACTGCCGATGCCGAACGCCAGGTAGAGATCCTTGAAGTCCTCGAAGTACAAACCATGGTAACAGATGAAGTCGGTCGAGCCGCCGCAGAGGATCCGATCGACAAGCGAGGAGACGCCCCCGGCCAGGAGCAGGAGATAAGAGGCGTCCAGCCATACCGACCGGCGCCCCGTGCGCGCGGCGAACCGGTAACCCTGCGTCGCCAGCAGCAGGAAGAGCAGGTTGAGGCAGATGAGCGCGGCGGGCGGGAGAGTCAGGAAAAAGCGCGAGTTGACCCAGGCCCCATAACCGTTCAGGGTATTTGTTAGCGAGATCCCATCCAGTAAGGAATAGTGCATGCCCGCGGGTATGAACGCGCGGACCAGTACCTTGATAATCTGGTCCAGCAGGATCAGAGCCAGCGCCCAGCCCAGGAGGATTGGCGGACGGATCTCATTGATGTGGGACTTCAACAAATAGAGAATCGCACCGACGATTGTATAGAGCGCCAGGCAATAGAGGGCCGCCGGGTATAGGTTGTCAATGAAGAAACCTGCCTGTGTCCTGAGGATCAGGCGCATGACGAGTTCGATCAGGGCGTAGAAGGCCCAGAGACCGGGGAAGATCGCGATGAGGGCGGGGGAGGATCGGAATGCTTTAAGCATTGTAACGCCTCTGTAGTATTGGGTATCTCCTCTGGAATGACTTTCCAGATTAATAACATTCGCCGACTTCCGGTCTGTTCCTGCCACCACATCAACATTAGCACAACGTAATAAGGGAGCCCCTCGGCTCCCCTAAATCCCCCGGGGTATTCTCCCGGCTGTCTCTGCCCATCACCCATAAAACACCCCATCCACAATTCTTTACACCCTGGCTTGCGAAAGTGCCTTATTAACTGCAATTTGTGCGCGAGAGCACGCCACGCGGCAAAATGGCGGGAAGCTGCATGTTCGGCAAATTTCTTGCGTAATCTGTGGTGATGAAAAAGCCCTCCACGGATTGACGGTGTTGGATCCCGATGGTAACATAAGCCTAGAAAGATGGGCCAAGCCCTACATATTCTGGGCCGCGTTTCAGAGCGCCCGACTTGAAGAGGGGATTTGCGATGACACCTGAACTGAAACTGGACTTCAAACGCTCGTCTTACACCGGTTGGACCCGCGAGACCTGGGTGGACCTGGCTGAAAAGATGATCGCCGCGCTCCAGCCCTGGTATACCGAAGGGCGCGGGGGGCTCGCCTTTCCGCGACCGTACCGGGAAGTGGATGCCTCGCTGGTGAACGACGAGCAGCTGCGCGAGACCTTCCACCACATGGAGGGCTGGACGCGGACGCGGCCGCTGGTGGCGGCCTGGATGGTCGGGACAGGCCGGGACAAGCTCGTCATCGGCGGGAAAGAAGTGGATATCAGACAGGAATTCATCGACGGTTTCCTGTCCGCTTCGGACCCCAAGAGCCCGGACTATATCAGCGAACGTTTCGGGGTCGCCCAATGGATCGCGGAATTGTCCATCGCCGCCTACGGCCTCTGGATTGCCAGGGATAAAGTCTGGAACGCCCTGAGCCAGGCGCAGAAGGATCAGATCTCCACCTGGCTCAACTCCGGTTTCAAGCACAAGATCCCGGACAACAACTGGAATCTCTTCACCGTTTTGACGTGTTACGTCTTGAAGGATCTGGGCTGCGAGTACGACGAGCGGGTCTATGTCGGCAACTATAACCGCGCCAACGAGTTTTACCTCGACGAGGGCTGGTACGTTGACGGCCTATTGGCAAGGGGCTTCTCGATCGAGCAGTACAACGCCTGGATGTTCCACTATTACCTCCCGGCCTTCGTGCAGATCTCCAAGGAGGAGGAGCCGGAGCGCAAGACCCGCATCATCTATCGATTGCGGGCTTTCCTCGAAGCGTACAAGGACTTCTTTGCCAAGAACGGCGGCTTCCCGATGTGGGGCCGGTCCCTCTTTTACAAACCAGGCGTCCTCATTCCCTTCGTCATGGCGGAGATCCTCGGCTGCTCTCCCCTCACGCACGGGCAATCCCGCCGCCTTGTGAGCGGCTACATGGACTACCTCGTCAAGAACAACTACTTTGACCAGGACATGCTCCCGATCATGGGCTATCTCGTCGAGAACCACGGCCAGCTCGACTCATATAGCATCAAGGGTTCCGCCTATTGGGGCGCCTCGGCCTTTCTCAACCTGCTGCTCCCCGCGGAGCATCCCTTCTGGACCGCGCCCGAGGAACCGCTGCGCGTGGAGACCGAGAGCTACGTGCGGAATATCAAGCCGGTCAGCCTGCAGGTAACCGGCGACCACGCGACCGGCGAGGTGCAGATGATCAACCACCGCGCCTGGCACATGAACGACCGGCCGGCGACCCGTTACGGCGTTAAGTATACCAAGTTCTGCTACTCCTCCCATTTCGGTTTCGATGTCAAGCGCCCCGCGGAAGGTTACAACTGCGATTGCATGATCCAGGTCTCGCCCGACGGCGTGAAGTACTCACACCGGGTTGTGCCCAACTTCATCGCGCTCGGCGAGCGAAGCGGCGCCTCATGGCATTATCCGTTCTCCGGCGCCCCCTCGACGAGCTATCCGTTCGCGGAGTACGATGAATCGGCGAAGATCACCACGCACACCTACCTCAAGGGTTCCTGCCAGTTGCGGGCGCATCTGATCGAGACGGAGAAACCCCTCGCCGCTTTCCGCGAGGGTGGGTACGCGGTCGATTTCGACGGCCCGCTGCCCGAGGTCATCGCGGGCCCGGACTACGTCGCGGTCTGGAACGGGGAGAAAGGGGCGTTTATTCGCAATCTATACGGTTTTGCCGCCCCGATGTCGCGCGAGGAGATCCTCCGGGATACGGCGCGGGAAAACATCTACAAGGACCAGTCCGCCACCCCGGCTTTGCGGGGCGGCCGGATCGAGGCGGGCGCCAAGATCGTGGTCAGCTTCTCGGGCACTTTCTTCCGGCGGGAGGATCTAGACGGGCTCGTCAAGCTGGTCAAAGGTGCTTCGGTTGAGGGTAAGACCGTATCCGTCCAGTTCGCGGACGGGGAAAAGCGGGAGATTAAGTTCTAAAAGAGCGGTGAAAAACCTCGTTATTGCTGAATCGATGAAGGCCCTCTCCCCCTCGGTCCCCCGTTCGGCTGAGCTCACGGCCGAAGCCTCTCCCGCGAGTGCGGGAGAGGGGGAAGGAAGGCAAGGATCTGACTCTACAATATCCGTAAAAGGAGTGTCTTCATGAAACCGCACGAATTCAAACGGGAAGAAGTACGCCAATGGTCGCTCCCGCTGGGTTACGACACCAGCAAGCCGGAGCACGAAGCTTACCGCCACGGCCCGATCCTGGGCGGGCTCGGGACGGGGTGGATCTCTTTCAACGGCGCCGGGCTCTGCAACGAGAACATTTACAACCTCAGCAACCTGAACGGTTCGCGGCCGGGCAGCTTCTTTGCCGTCCGCACCGAGACGGAGGGCCGGAAATGCCTGCGTTTTCTCCAGGATTACGCGGAGGTCGGCCCGGTGCAGGGGCGGGATGTGAGGCTTTTCGGTCACAAGCTGGTCGAGAAGGCCGTCTGCCGTTCCCTGCCGCCCGCGCTGCAGATCGATTATTTCGACCGGGAGCTGCCGGTTAACATCTCCGCCACCGCTTTCTCGCCGACGGTGCCGGATGAGTACGAGAATTCATCACTGCCCGTGGGGGTCTTCCTCTTCCGCGTGCAAAACCCCACCAAGAATCAGGTTGATGTGACGCTGGTGGGCTCGTTCCAGAACGACGTGGGTTACCTCGACTTAGGCGGCTACAAATCGTGCACCGCCCAGGACTTTGCGGGCGAGAAGACCCAGGGCATCCTGATGGGGAATGATAATCCAGATCTCGAACCGGAGCACCGGGGCGAGATCCTGATCGCCGCGGCCAAGGACGCGGGCGAGATCTCGATGTACAAGGCCTGGTCCGTGACGGAGAACGGCGAGTCTTTCTTCTCCATGCTGTACGATCACGGCGTGCTGCTCTATAACTACAAGGCCGGCGACATGTATTCACTGGTGCCGGAGATGGACCATCTGCTCAAGAAAAAACCGAGCGAAGCCGCGCAAGCGTCGCCCAAGGCGGGCGCGGTGGCGGTCAAGGTTACCCTGGCGCCCGGCGAGGAAAAGGTCATCCCCTTCTTCCTTTCGTGGTACTTCCCCATGCTGAGCCTCCACGACGCGGGCTACCAGTGCGGCCGCTACGCCGGCGGGAAGATGCTGATCTACGACAAGGACGGCTGGTACCGGCAGTTCACGAAGTTCGCCGACTCGGCCGCGGCGGTCGTGGAACGCGCGGCGCGCGACTATCCTGCCTGGTGGCAGGCGGTGCGGGCCTGGCACGCCAGGCTTACGGGCGCGGGCATGCCGGAGTGGATGCAGATCAAGTACGCCTTCGAACTCTCGTATCTCCTGGGTTGGACTTATTGGATGTATCAAAAGAAGGCGGACGGTACGGAGGCGCATAACTACTTTGTCGTCCAGGAAGCGCAGTTCCGCGACTGCCCCTCCACCACCGACGTGGACGGCTACAACTGGCTCGTCCTCCTCTGGCCGCGGCTCGAGAACCAGGAGATCCGCGAGATCGGGTGGGCGCAGCACGACACGGGCAAGATCCCGCACGACCTCCAGGTGGTCACCCGTCCCAACCAGGGCCACCAGGAGGGCTGGTACACCATCCGCAACTTCCAGAACTTCGTCTTCTCCCGCGACCTGGCGTCGCTCAAGGAGAACTGGCCGGTCATCAAGCGCGCCTTCCGCTTCCAGCTCGAGCACTGCATCAAGCAGGATACGCACCTGCTCTACATCGACCATAACGGCTCGGGCGGTTACGATAGCTGGCCCTGCGACGGGCATCCCGCCTACATCAACTCCCAATGGCTGCTCGAACTCAAGCTCCTGGCCAAGTTCGCCCGCTTCTTCAACGAGGAGGATCTGGCCAGGGAGGCTGAGGACGTCTTTGCCAAGGCGCAGGCGAGCTACATCAAGGAACTCTGGGTGGACAAGGGCGACGGCTATCCCTACTTCAAATTTGGTTCCGGCGACGTCTTCGACGCCGATTGCTGCCAGAACGAGCAGCTGACGGGGGTCTTCTACGCCAATATCCTCGGCGGGGTGGAGATCCTGCCCGCCGAGAAGGTCAAGGCGGCGCTCACCACCATCTACAAGAAGCTCTACATCGACGGTTACGGCTGGCTCTGCGGCCGATTCACGGACGGGACCATTCCCATGCAGGATCCCACCCGCAAGGACATCAAGATCATGCAGTCCGCCCGGATCCGCGGCGTGGCCCAGTGGAACCTGGCCTCGACCCTCGTCCAGATCGGCATGCTCAAAGAGGGACTGCACGTGGCGGACTACACATACAAATTCGAGACAGGCACGGACCTGTACACCCTCTGGACGTACCCGTACTACACGGCCGGCTTTGACACCGAGGGCAACTTCCAGAAGTGGTTCACCTACGTCTACCCGTCCTATCCGCGCACCGGTTTTCTCGGCTTCATGCTCTCCTGCGCCGGCGTGGTCGGCGACCTGGACGGACTACACATCAAGCCGCGCGTGGACTTCGGCAAGGGGCACGGCTACTTCTTCAAGTGGGGCGACGGGATCCTGACCATGCGGGTCGAGGCGCCGGTGAACCGGATCAAGAGCGCCACCGTGAACGGGACGCCCGCGGCGTACGACCAGGAGAAGGGGCTCTTCCTGCCGGAGAGCTTGAGCACGCGGGAGAGTAATGTGGTGGTGTTGGGGTAAATCGATGAAGGCC
>JBLNCE010000072.1:0-17579 GCA_050260415.1 Bacteroidota bacterium
AGCTAGCCGTATTATTGGTTCGAATTCATGAATCCAGAGTTCATTATTTCCATCTTATGGTTTTGAATCCTATTGATTGTGCCCTAACCCCTCCCTTGAACACTATTTGGCACAGGTCTGCTCGCGGAAAGGGGATCAACTGGCCCGCGTACGGAACGCTTCAAACCTTGCCGGGCGCACAAGCCATGCGCCCTCACGGAGTACGTTTTTTTACCCCTTGCCTTCTACCTTCGCTGAAGCTACGGTGGATAAACCCGACTTTTGCCTCTTGCCTTCGTAAGATCAAAAAGAACCCTCGTCTCAGAGACGAAGGTTCCCTCGTGGTTCCACTCTGCTTGGGGACAAGCCCCCACTCAAGACGGCATAACGGGCCGGATCCGGCCGGGCTTACTCGTATTTCAGCCCGGCGACTCAGAGGCGCATTTCCCCTTGCTCCGCGGCGGGTCCGCTTGCAGCCGATGGCGGCCCCTCTCTCGGCCCGGTGGCGATGGTACTCTCCCCATCATCGTCGTTGGCGGTCTTTTTCTCTATTATATATACGACTCAGGCCGCAAGTCAATGAAACCTTAGCCGGTCAAGCCTTCACCGGCGGAGAATCGACGCCCCGGCTTGACGCCAGGCGCAAAATCCATCCTATTCTATCTCGCGCAACTCATATGCTCTGCTGCCAAGCCCGTGCCGTTCCAGGGCGGCCACCTGGACGAAGGGATCTTTGGCGTGCACCCGCTCGAGCAGGTGCCGGCCTTCCCGTAATTGCCGATCCTTGGGAAGACTGCCGGGGATGAAGTTTTCTTCCTTGATCAGGTCCAGGCAGGCCTGCTCCAGGGCCACGATATCCGTGGACGCGGCGATGCCGATATCGGGCACCAGGGAGGGCGTGGAAAAGCCCCAGCAATCACAGAACATGGTGATGTCCGTCAGGACGTTGATGTGGAGCACCTTGTCCGGCGCGAAGGTATCCAGCACCGTCTTGGTGCACAGGGCCATCCCTTCTTGGAAGTGGACGAATTCGGCGCTCGAAACCGTGATTGCCTTTTGGGGACAGGCGTTGGTGCAATGCTGGCAGTAGACGCAGTGGTGGTAGAAGATCTCGTACTTGCCGTGCGCGTTGAAACGATTTGCGCCGTAACGGCAGGCTTCGATGCACATCCGGCAGTGGGTGCACTTGGCCTCCTCCCAGCTCAGGCCGCCCTCGAGCGCGTGGAGGTCGCTGCGCGTCTTGCCGGTGACGCAGCCCATGGCGATATTCTTGCACGCCCCGCCGTAACCGCAGTCGCCGTGCCCCTTGACATGGGAGAAATTGATCAGCACCTCGGCGTCCTCGATGTACCCCGCGACCTGCACCTCGCGCAAGGACCGGTAGACCACGGGGTGCGGGTAGTGGTAGCGGTCTCGCAGGCCGGTGATGCCTACCAACGGCGCCCCGACGACCTCCTCGGTATACCCGCGTTCCTTGGCGGTCGCCACCGCCCGGTTATTGTCCGTGATAAACGGGCGCCCGCCGGCTTCCCGTACCTTTTGCACCAGCAGGCGGACGAAGAACGGATGGATGGTGGTATAACCCAGGTTTCCGCCCAGGTGCATCTTGATCGCCACATCGCGGTCCGCGACCAGTTCGGCGAGGGGGTACTGCGCCAGCAGACGCTGGAACTTGGCCGGCAGCGTCGCCTCGGCTTTGGGCGCTTGGACGGCAACGGCGGCAAAGTAGACAGAAGATGGCATCTGCGACCACCTTTCTAAAAAGTACTAAGTACTAAGTAATAAGTAAAACAATAGTCCTAAACTCCCATTGTACGTACCAATCCTAATCCTATACAGTTGTTGTTGCCAAGTTTAGTACTTAGCACTTTGTACTTAGTACTTCTATTTAAGGAATGTCCAGAAATTCTCACCCAGAATTCCCGCCACGTCGCGCTTGATCTCTTCCTCCGTCGGCAGCCAGCCCGTCCGGTAAAGGTCAACGTACTTGTCCACCAGGGCGTCCGCCATGACCGCGCGCGAATGAGACCACTTGTAGATCAGTTGGTCGAGGACCCGGGCATCGGAATGCTGTGGCACAAAACTCAGGCCCAGGAGTTCCAAGCGCATGCGCGTGGTCTCATCGATGAGGGACGGGTTGTTCATGAACCACCAGCAGCCGAAGAGCAGCAGGTTGCCGAACTTGCGCGCCGCGACGCAGCATTCATGCTGATTCTCCCGGGCCAGCATGGTCAGCATGAATTTGTTGTCCGGAAAGGCGGCGCAGAGATTCTCCACCGGTTCGATGGCGGATTTGCCCACCGAATCGCCGGCGAGCGCCAGCCCTTTATTGACCAGCTTCTTGACGCCAATCATCATGGCCATGGGCAGGCCGTGCTCGGCGGCCGCCGGGAGCAGGCATTGTTCCAGGAGGAGGGCCCGGGCCGACTCTTCGGGCCAGGAGAAGTCGGGCGGCAGGGAGGCGGCGAGATAGACGGGTTTCATGCGCGCGATCCAATCTTTGATAAACCGGCGCACTTCGGCCTGGGTGCCGGGGGAGAGGCCGGGCTCGACCTGGTAGCCCCAGGCTTGCAGAGCGCGGCAGGCGCTCTCCCAGTTGTTCAGGAGGGGATCGATGCGTAGAGCGGCGTAGAACCGGGGGTCTCCCTTGACGCCGGCCATCCATACCCGGTGTTCGTCGGGCACGAAGGGGTCGTTCGTCATGACCAGACGGTCCACGTTGGCCGTCGCCAGGACACGATCGAGATACTTGTCCACGGTCTGGCCGGCGAAATAGGCTCGGTAACCCTCCAGATCCCGCGCGCGCGTATCAAGCCCCAAGGCTTGCAGAACAGTGAGGACGCCGCGGCAGGACTCACTCACGGGGCTATGCTCGAGGAATAGCGTCCGCCAGATCAGATCGGCTTGGGCGCGTTTTGTCATGCGCCAGAAGTCCGCGTAAGGCATCTTTACGTAGCGGAAGGTCTCCGCCACAAGGTAGTGATAGGTGATCAGTTCATCGATGCCCCACAGGAGTTGGCCGCCGAAATCAGGGGTAAAAAGGTGGGTATGAATGTCCGTCACCGGGGTTTCCAGGACCGCCCGTTGGACCACGCGCCTGAGTTCAGCCTCGTTCTTGATCACTGATTGCTCATCCCTTTCAAGTCAATACAATTAGCTTGTTTACCGACAATTTCCGCATCTCAACCCGGGATTCCTGCTGGTCCAGCAACGGTCCAAGAACTCGTTTCCGCGGTTACGATGGTGGCCCTCTCCCCCTCGGTCCCCCTCTCCCGCCAGTGCGGGAGAGGGGGAAGAGGAGCGGTCTTTACGGCAGCCCCTCTTCCCCGGCCAGGGCCGCGAGGCCGTCCCGCTTGAGAGCGGCGTCCGGACTTTTGCGCGGCCAGAAGAGGTACAGGTAGACCAAGACGCCGCTGCCCCCGGCGATGGCAAGACGCGGCCCATTGCCCAAGCTGCCGATGGTGCTCACGAACCCCTCGATCGCGCCGGCGAAGATCAAGAGCACTACGACGCCTAAGAAGAGGATGACCGCGTCCCGCCCCCGGATGATCAGGGCGTCGCGCCGCCGGTAGCGGCCCGGGCTGACGAGCGCGCTGGCAAGCAAGAGACCCGCGCCGCCGGCGATACAGATCGCGGTCAACTCGGTCACGCCGTGCGGCAGGATGGTTGCCCAAAAGTCGAGGCCGTGATGGCGGGAAACGAAGAAACCGGTCAGGATGCCGAGCATGAGACCGTTGAAGTAAAGGGAGTAGAAGGTGATCAGGCCGATGAGGATGCCGCCGGCGAAAGCCATGACCGCCACCTTGATGTTGTTGGCCATGATCGCCGCGGAAATGAGGGGGCGTTGCGCCAGCGGGTCGTTGAACCACGTGTTGTCGCTGAACCGCTTGTAGGTCTCCTCGGCGACGCCGGGCAGCATGGCGGCGGCCACCTTTGGCGAGCGGCACTGCAGATAATAGCCCAACCCGGCCGCGCCCGCCATGAGCGCGGCGGCAAGGAGGACAAAAACCAGGCGCTTTTGCAGGACTGTGGGAAAGGTCTGGCGAAGCATGAGACTAATCTGCCGCCAGATACCGGCGGGCGGGAGATAGACGTAGGCATGCGCTCGTCCGACCAGGTTATTGAGGTAGGCAATCAATTCCGGCTCGAGGCGATGTGTCCGCGCGTAGGCCAGATTCGAGGCGGCGCGCCGATATAGACGCCCCAGCGCCATGAGGTCCGCGCGGCTGAGACTGGGAAGACCACGCCGCCGCGCCTGCTCGAGGATCGCCTCCAACTGTTCCCAGTTCGGCCTGTTCGCGCGGTAGAACTGTTGCAGGTTAGACACCTCCGTGGATGCTATTTACCATTTTAACGGAATTTGCTTGGAAAGAAAAGAGGTGGCGGGGCTTGAGGCCGGATCTGGACTGGCAGGCTCAGGTGGAAGTGGTGACACCGGAAAGCGTCAGTTTCACCTACGAGGCGGCGGGCATCGGCTCGCGTTTTTTGGCGCTGCTGGTTGACCACCTGATCGAATCCTTTTTCTTCTTGGCGATCCTGATCGCCGTCTCCGCGCTGGGTTGGGCGGATAACCGCTATATGATGCTGTTGATCTTGTCCGGCATGACCCTGGTATATGTCGGTTACTTCATCCTCTTCGAGATCCTCTGGGACGGACAAACACCAGGCAAGCGCCTCATGCGCCTGCGGGTGGTCCGCGAGGGCGGTTACGGGCTGACGGCCTTGGAGGCAATCCTGCGCAACCTGGTAAGAGTGGTCGACTTCTTGCCCGTATTCTACGGCGTCGGCCTGGCCTCGATGTTCCTGTCCAGAAAATCCCGCCGGCTGGGCGATTACGCCGGCGGCACCGTCGTGGTTAAGGACCGCGGGTCCGTGGCGCCGGGTCTCCAGCGGGCGGCCGACCCGCGCATCCTGGAAGAGTTCGCCGCCGAAGAGCAGGCGCTGCTGCGGGTCAAGGCCGGTCTGCTTTCGGGGGAGGAGTTGCGCGTCATGCGCGAATTCCTCACCCGCCGCGCCGGGATCACGCTTGAAAACCGCCGCAACTTGGCGGGCAAACTCGTCTTCGCGCTCCTGTCCCGCGCCCCCGAACTCAGGGAAATCGCGGCGTCCCAACCGGCCGAGCGTCTGATCGAAGCGATCGTGGCGGCGCACGAGGAGACGATGCATTAGAAACGTTGTGAAAAAGCCATTTTCGCGACGCTCGATGATGTACCCTCTCCCCTTTCGTTCCCCAGCGGGGGAGGGGGATTGAGGGGGAGAGGGCCTGCATCGATCGGCGATAATGTGTTTCGTATCCTTCGTGGATCGAAGTCAAGGGTTGATCTTCGCAGCCCCTCAGCTTAACTTGGCCGGTGTCACGCCCATACGCATCCTTGGCTTCATCCCGCTCGATCTGGTAGAATAGTAAGCGGACTGATAATCGCCATCCTTCGCCTGGAGGAGATCGCATATGAAACTGGGTCTGGTTGGCCTCCCGACCTCCGGCAAGACCACGGTCTTCAACCTGCTGACGGGAGCCGACGAGGCCACCGCCGCTTTCGCGTCCGGGCGCACCGAGGCCAAGATCGGCATGGCCACGGTCCCCGACGGACGCGTGGATCGCCTTGCCCGCCTCTACCAACCGCGGCGGACCGTGCGCGCCCAGATTGAATGCACCGATCTGCCCGGGCTGGCCACCGGCGAGAGCCGGGAGGGACGGAACCAGTTTCTGTCCGCGGTGCGCAACGTGGACGCTCTGGTCCAAGTGGTGCGCGCCTTTCGTAATGATGCCGTTCCGCACGTGCTGGAAAGCGTGGATCCTGGACGCGACTTGGAACTCTTGCACATGGAATTGCTCTTGGCCGACCTGGCCGTGGTGGAAAAGAGGATCGAGCGGCTCCGCGCCGGAAAGAAACTCAGCAAGGAGAACCAGGTGGAACTGAGCGCCCTGGAGAGGATCCTCCCGGCCCTGGAAGCGGAGGGCCGCGTGGCCGCGGTGGCACTGAGCGTGGAAGAGCAGGAGCAGTTGCGGGGCTTCGCGTTCCTGACCGAACGGCCGGTCTTGGTGGTGGTGAACATGGATGAGGAACAGTTCCGCTCCGGCCGGTATCCCGGCGAGGACAAGCTCCAAGCGTATGCGCGTGAACACGGGATGCTGGTCCTGCCGCTCTGCGCCCAGCTCGAATTGGAGATCAGCCGTTTGGCGCCGGATGACCGGGCGCTCTTTCTGGCCGATCTCAACGCCGCGCAGAGCGGGATCGATCGACTGGCGCAGGCCGCCTACGAACTGTTGGGACTGATCTCCTTTTTCACCGTCGGCGAGGACGAGGTCAAGGCCTGGACCATCGAAGCCGGCACCAATGCCAAGCGGGCGGCGGGTAAGATCCATTCGGACATCGAGCGGGGCTTCATCCGCGCGGAGGTCGTCCGGTACCAGGACCTGGACGACCTGGGTTCAATGGCCAAGGTCAAGGAGAAGGGCTTGTTTCGCCTGGAAGGAAAGGAATACGTTGTCCAAGATGGGGATATCATTAACTTCAGGTTCAATATATAAACCGCTGGTTTGAACAAGAAGGGACGCTATGGTGGTATAGAGGCGCTTGGCCCGCCCACATGCTCGGGGGTGGCATGGAGGGGAGAGCGTGCGACATCGTAAAGGAGCGGACGAGGATGCGTTGGGACATCGAAACGAGGGTCAAGCAGAACTCATTCGAGTATTTCGAGAAGACTCTCATCACGGATAACGGTTTCCGCGAGTACGACGTGCGCTGGCTGGTCGGCAAGGAGATCAATCCCAACGGATTCCTCGTCCTGGGCCGCGCCTACGGCACCATGATGCGCCGGAAACTGAAAGAGAACACGGTGATCGTGGGCCACGATTTTCGCGCCTACAGTCAGGATTTGTGCCGTTCCTTGATCGTGGGCCTGCTTTCCGCGGGCGTTGAGGTGATCGATGTGGGCCTGGCCCTCACGCCCATGGTCTACTTTGCCCAGCATCACTTCAAATGCAAGGCCGCCCTGCAGGTGACCGCCAGCCATAACGAGAACGGCTGGACGGGGATCAAGATCGCCGATGGGCTGTCGTCCACCCTCGGACCTGAAGGGATCCTGGAATTCAAAGAGCTGGTCTACGGGGGGGAGTTTGAGGCGGGCCCGGGGACGTACCGCTCGTTCGACGGACTGTCCGAGTTGTACATGCAGGATTTATTAGCCGGCAACAAGGTCAAGAAACGTTTAAAAGTAATGTTCGACGCCGGCAACGGCACCGCGGGCCGCTTTGTCCCCGCCATCCTGCGCGGCCTCGGCTGCGAGGTCCTGGAGGCCAACTGCACGGCGGATTGGGAATTCAAGCAATACAACCCGAATCCGGAAGACGTCGCGTTTCTGCACTGCATCAGCGAAGCGACGCGGGCGCGCGGGGCGGATATCGGCATCGGCATCGATGGTGACGGCGATCGGATCGGCGTCGTCGACGATCGCGGACGTGAGGTATTCTCGGACAAGCTGGGCCTGCTGGTCGCCCGTTGGATCTGCCGGGAGCATCCGGGGCGCGCCGTGGTCATCGACGTCAAGAGCACGGGTCTCTTCAACGACGACGCCGTGCTGCGGCAGGCGGGCACCAGGGTGATTACCTGGAAGACGGGCCACTCCTATATCAAGGCGAAAGTGGCCGCGGAAAACGCCATCGCGGGCTTTGAGAAGAGCGGGCACTGGTTCTTCAACGCGCCCTACGGCCGGGGTTACGATGACGCGGTCATCTCCGCCATCATCCTCCTGAAGATGCTCGGCGAACACGATGAGCCCCTGTCCCGGATGGTCGACAACCTGCCCGTCACCTGGCAGAGTCCGACGCTCGGCGCGTATTGTCCAGACGACAAGAAATACGATGTCGTGGCGCGTGTCACGGACCAGTACCGCGCGGATATGGAAGCCGGCAATCCGATCGCCGGTCAACGCATCAAAGATCTGGTCACGGTGAACGGCGTCCGCTTTCTCCTGGAGGACGACAGCTGGGGCTTGGTGCGCGCGTCCTCCAACAAGCCCTCCCTGGTCGTCGTGGCCGAATCGCGGACGTCAGAGGATCAGCTCTACGAGATCATGGATCAGATCCAGGCGCGCCTGGCGGCCACGGGCCAGGTCGGCGAGTACGACCAGCAGATGCCGGCGCGGGCGGCGAAGACTTGAACAGACCGTGCGTATGTTTACAGGATATGGAGTGAGTTAGTTGTCAGCTAACAACCGCCGCATAAGCGGCTTGGGCTTCTTCTTTGGCATGCTCCTGGTCAGCGCCGTGTTGGGCGGGATGCTCGTGCTGCTGGGGTTGAAATATACCAGCCTCGGCGCGGCGATCGTGCCGCGCCCCCAGACGCAGCCGGCGCCGACGCAGCCCGCCAAGACCGGACGGCCGCCCGTGCTCTCTCCGGAGGACGCCCGCCCGGCCAAAGCGCTCGAACAAGCGACGATTAATGTCGTGCGCAGCGTCGGCCCGGCGGTGGTCATGATCACCACCCGCGAACAACAGACGGTCCTGGACTTCTTCTTTCAGCCCGTGACGCGGGCGCTCGAGGGCTTGGGGTCCGGGGTCATCTTTGACAAGAACGGCTACGTCCTGACGAACAACCATGTAATATCGGGCCAAGGCGGCGGCGACATCCAGATTATGGTCGTGCTCTCCGACGGGCGCAGCTTCCCGGGGGAGGTCGTCGGGTCGGACTCCTTGACCGATCTGGCCGTGGTCAAGATCAGCGGACGCGATCTGCCCGTGGCGCGCCTGGGTGACTCGGATCGCATCCAGGTCGGCCAGTTCGCGGTGGCGATCGGCAACCCCCTCGGCGAGACGTTGCGTAATACCGTGACCATGGGCGTGATCAGCGCCGTCGACCGGACCCTGCGCGTGGATGAAAACAGGGTCATGCGCGGCATGCTCCAGACCGACGCCTCCATCAACCCCGGTAACAGCGGCGGGCCGCTTCTGAACAGCGACGGGGAGGTCATCGGCATCAATACCGCCATCGTCGCCCAGGCGCAAGGGATCGGCTTTGCCGTTCCGATCAACACCGCCAGGGATGTCGCCAAGCAGCTGATCGCGCACGGACGCGTGGAACGGCCCGGTCTCGGGATCAGCTACCGGCCGCTCGATGAGAACGACATCGCCCGGTTGGAGAACGCGACCGCGACCAGTGTGCCGGTGGGGAGCGGCGCGCTGATCATCGAAGTTCTGCCGGGTAGCGGCGCCGCCGCTGCGGGTTTGCGCCCCTATGACTTGCTCGTGGCGATCGGCGGCCAGAAGTTCGGGCCCGATTTCGACCTAGTGGGTTTCATGGCCGACCGCAAGGTCGGCGAACGGCTTGCGGTCACCTACTACCGGCTCGAGAAAGGCACCTTCGGCCGGGCGTGGCGGAAGCGCACCGCGAACGTCCGGATCAGCATCGTGCGGTGAGGCTCGAAAAAATGTTCGTGGTATGCGGGGAGCATCTGGAGGACGCGATCGACGAATTCCTCGAGGCATACGGCGAGGCGCCCGATGTCTACCAGCTCGCCGCCACATCCTTCACCGCCTGGACCCCGCCGGCAAAGTGCCAGTTCTGCGAGGATGGGCCGGTGTATTTGGTGGTGTAGAGAGTTCACATCGTCTTTTACCCTTGCGCGCTCGTGCTGACAACCCCGGCGGCGGTGGTTGCCGCGGTTGGGCGCACCGCCAAGAAGGGAATCCTGATCAAGAGCGGGGCGGCTTGGAGATCGCGGGCAGGATCGATCTGTTGGCGTTGGACAAGACGGGTACGCTGACGATTGGGCGGCCTACCGTAGCCGACGTCATAGGGTGCGAAGCTTCCGCCGCCAATACGCAGCGAATCGCACCGTTCCTTGGCCTAAAGAGGCCGCCCTTTCACCCCCCGTTCGCCGTCCATCCCAGGCTGTCGAGGGTCTTGAAGACGGTATACCACCCCTCGCTGCGCAACAGCTCCTCGGGAGGGCCGTCCTGCACTATGCGCCCGCCCGACATGACCAACACCCGGTTGGCCTCGATGGCGCCGCTCAAACGGTGGGAGATGGTGATGGTCGTCCGCTTCCGGCTTTCCTCCTGGATTACCCTGAAGAGCGTGCGTTCGGTCTCGGCGTCCAACCCCGAGCTGGGCTCATCGAGCAGGAGCACCGTGGGTTCGAGTACCAACGCTCTGGCCAGGGAGAGCAATTGCTCCTGTCCGTGCGAAAGCTTGGTTCCGCCGGCGCCAAGGGCCGTGGACGGCCCCATGGGCAGACAGGATACGAGTGGCATCAGCCCGGCAATGGTCAGGGCCCTTTCGACCATGCCATCGTCGATGGTTTCGTCCCCCAGGACGATGTTATCCCTGATCGTGCCTTCGAAGAGCCGCACCTGTTGAGGCACGACGCCCAAGAGGCGGCGGCGATCCGCCGGGTGTACGCGCCTCGGATCCATGCCGTCGACGGTAAGCCATCCTTGCGTTGGCGCGTAAATGCCCGCCAGGAGGCTCATGAGCGTGGTCTTGCCCGCGCCGGTGCGGCCGACGATGGCGACCCGCGCGCCTGGCGCGACGATCAGGTTCAGCTCCTTCAAAACAGGGGAGCCGTCATGATAGCTGAAAGACAGATCCTTGATCACGATGCGTCCGGAACGCGCGGCCGGTAATGCCGACCACGCGGGGCGCTCCTCGACGGGCTGCCCGAGGACTTCATCGATCCGGTCCACTCCGGCCAAGGCCTCTTGGATGGTCTGATACTCATCGCTCAAGGAGGTGATTGGCGCGAACAGCCTGGCGATTAGTTGCACGAAGGCTACCAGGGTCCCGAGGGAGATCGACCCCCCGGTCCCAAAGCTTGCAGCCCCGAACCAAAGCAACGCCCCGATTGAACCGGCGCGCAGCAGGTCCATGACCGGTGTCAGGAACGAATTGTACAGGCTCGCCTTGGTGGTGGCGGCCAGGAATTTGGTCAGCGAGCGCTGAAGAATGGCGACGAAACGGCTTTCTTGCCTGAAGGCATGGATAACCTTGGCCCCGGCCAGGCTTTCCTGGAAATTGGCGTTGATCAAGCCGACCGCCCGGCGGGTGTCGCGCTGCGCCAAGCGGATCTTACGGCGGAAGTATTCGGCGACAATCACAACCGCCGCGAGTATCGGAAAGACGACCAGCGACAGCCGGAGGCTCAACGCTATCATGGCCGCGATGATGCCCAAGGCACGGAAGGAATCGGCGATTATGCCCACCACGCCGGAGCTGAAAAGAGTATTGACCGCTTCCACGTCGGCCGTGCAGCGGCTCATGATCTCGCCCGCGGGGTTCTCGTCGTAATAACGGAGGGGCAGCCAACGCAGTTTGTCCGCAACGGCCCGGCGCAGATCGTGAAGGATATTCTGTCCGGCCAAGGTCGTGGTATAGTTCTGCAAGAAAGCCACGACTTGAACCATTACCAAGGCACCAAGATAACCCGCGGCCAACGGCCATAACCCTTTGGCTATACCGGGCGCCAATTTTCGGTCTATGATCCATCGGATCAGGAGGGGCGGGAGAAGCTCCAGGAACATGGCCGCCACCACCAACACGCCCAAGACCGCAAGAAGAAGCTTTGTCCGCTTGAGGCTATCGGCGATTACCCGACCGACGTTACTTCGTTTCATCCCGATGCATCTCCATCCATTGCTGGGCCTTGTATATCCTGGCGTAGATGCCTTCCCCGCGCATCAGCGCTTCATGGGTACCTTGTTCCTCAACAGTTCCGTGATTGAGGACGATAATCCAATCGGCCAAGGCGAAGCTGGCCAACCGGTGCGAACAGAGAAAGATCGTCCGCCCGGCGAACGCCTCCCGTAGCTTTTGAATAATACGACGCTCGGTCGCGAGATCGACGGCGGAGAAGGGATCGTCCAGGATAAGCAGAGGTTTCCCGGCATAAAGCGCCCGGGCCAGCGCGATTCTCTGCCGTTGCCCGCCCGAAACTTTCACGCCGCCTTCACCGATCTGCGTCGCATACCCTTGGGGGAACAGCGGCAGATCCTCGGCCAAGGCCGCCCACTGGACGGCCTGATCCAAATGCTCAAGATCGGCTTGGTCTAGCGGCTGAAGGGTAATGTTCTCGGCAATGGTCGCCGAGAAGAGGAAGTCAGTCTGTCCCATGTAGGAGATGAGGGCCGCGCGTTCGTCCGCGTCCAATAAGCGGAGTTCACGTCCGTTCACAAGGACGCTGCCCTTGTAATCATAAAGGCCGGAGAGGGCCGAGGCCAGCGCGGTCTTTCCGGAACCGACCGGTCCGGTAACCCCCACGATGCTGCCGGGAACGGCATGGATGTCTATCCCGCGCAGGACGGAATCAGCCGCGCCGGGAAAAGCGAAGGATAAGTCCTTGACATTGACCGTAACGCCCCGTTCGACAATGGGTTGGGGGACGATTACAGACCGGTTTCCGGCGGGCGCCCCTTCCAGCTTGGCGCTGATGCGCCGCCAAGCCGCCCGGCCGACATGAATGCGGTTGATGACGCGCGCCGCCGTCAGCGTCCGGGCGGACATGGCCGTAAACATAGTCAGATAACTCGTGAATCCGCCAATCGTCCAATGCCCCTGGATGACCAAGGTACCGCCGAAGCCGAGCACCAGCAGCGTGCCGAGCATGGCGATGATTGAATACAACGGTACCGCGCCCCCCTGCAGGAGAGACAGTTCCACGTTGGCCCGCTTCTGTTCCTCGGAGATCCCCGCGAAGATTGTTGTATTGGCCTCCTCGCGGCCCAGGAAGCGGAAGATCCTGACGCCGGAGATCATCGGCTGCAGGTGGTTGTTCAGCTTCGCCGCCACTTCGCGGGCTTTGGTCGCCCGTCTGAAGATATGCGGCCCGAAGGTTTGCGCCGCCAACAAGGCCAGGGGGATCGGCAGCGCGGCCCGGAGCGTCAATCCCGGCTGGATGAGCAACAAGGCGGCCAGGTTGGAAAGCATCATCAGCGCGGTATCAAAGACTTCGGTCACTGTGACCTGGACGGCGTCGGCCAGAACCTGGACGTCACCCACCGCCCGGGACATCAAGTCGCCGATGTGTTCCCGCTCGTACCTGGCAACCGGCCAGGCCAGCGCCATGTCGAGTAGATCCCGCCTCAGGTCGCTATTGATCCGGTTGGCCATGATACGGAAACCATAGCGTTTGCCGACCCTGCCGGCGGCGTAGACGACCATCGCCCCGAAATACAGTAGGACCCAATGACCAACCGTACCCGCGCGCCCCGCGCCGGAGCCATGCCCGCCAAGGGCCAGAACGGCGTCAAGCGCTTTCCCTAAGAGGATCGGCGGCAGCACGACTGAGGTGTTCATGATGATTCCCGTGAGGGAACCGAACAATAGCCAGGTCCATTGGGCCTTGATATAGGGTGCCAAACGGATCTTGCCGTGCATGGCTGCCTTCTTTGAGACAAGCACCGATAAGTGTGAAGTCATTTATCTTGGCAATACGCAGAATGCGCGATGTAGATAACGACGTCCACCTTTACGCGGGTTACACACTGCATCGATATCTCCTCCAGTTCACCGGCCGAGGCGGTTGCATAGCGCCGCATAAAGCGCGTCCAGGATCTCGAACCAACGCGCCAAGATAGCTTCGTCACTGGTTTGGGTCAGCTGGAAGCCGGATGCCAGCAGGGCAAAACCGGGGGATTCCAGCGTGATGTCCGCATCGGCCGGGATGTCGGCGCCGTGGATGATGAATGCGATCTCCGACAGGGCCGGATCGCTCAAACCATGTTTGACCAGAAGAATCTCGAAGGTGCATTTGCCTCCATGGTGCGATAGCTCGACGCCGGGGATGTCGAAAGGAATATCCTCACCGATGTTATAAGGCGGGCCTGGACGAAAGACGAACTCCGCGGCGGGATCGATAAAGCGGCGAAGCAACCACGCCGAGGCCGCGCGGTCGATGCCTATATGTTCCCGGGTTACATACCTCATGAACTTGCCTCCAATCGATCGAGCCTGCCTTGAAGCTCATCCAAGGCCTTTTCCACTTCGCTAGAGCCCGTTGGGTTGAAGAAGTCTTTGTTTCGGGCAAATTGGTACGCCCGGCGCAGAAGGCCAAGATTGTTCCGGTCCCTATCCCGATCAAACGGTTGCTTCTCCATACGCGACATTTCCGCCCGAATCCGGGCAAGCAGGGCGTCGTAATCTTTCTGCCGTTCCGCCCGGAAAGCGGCGATAATGTCCCGGTCTTGCGTCGAAGTATCACCGGCGCAGCGCCAGATCGTCGCCGTGCCGCCGACTTCAACGATCTCCGCGGATAGCCAGCGCAGTTGCTCCTCCCATTGGCCGGAACTGGGCGCGATGCAGACGGAGTCCTGCAGATATAAGAGACCCATCTTTTTAATCTTGCGCCAGAGGTTGACGCGCAGGCGGGAGGGTTGCCGGGGCAGTTTGTAGACCAGCATCAACCAGGGTTCGGCGCTTTCGTGTGTAACCATGGTTACATTCACCCAAGGCCATTATACCTTTTGTGTGAAGATAGCGTCAAGCCGCTGAAAACCTGCACGCCTTAAAGGGCCTGTGCGATATCCGTGCAATTGAGGTACGATCATCAAGCCTCTCCCTCCACGACCCGGCGCGCTTGCTTTATTTCTAGGAACCCTTCTCTCCCTGTCCAACGTGCCGCGCGAAGAGTATAATCATAGCCATGATGGTCATTGGAGGCACGAGATGGCACAAGAACTTGCGATCCTGGTCGGGGTTGAATGGGCTGGTCCGAATGGGCGGTCCGCCGGCGGCGCTCTGGATGAACTCGCCGCCCTGGCGGAGACGGCGGGCGCGGAAGTGGTGGCGCGGGTCACGCAGCGCCGCGAGCGGCCGGATCCAGCCTATTTCGTCGGTATCGGCAAGGCAAAGGAACTGGCCGGCGAGGCAAGCGCCCATGGCGCTGGCCTAATCGTCATGGACGAAGAGCTCTCTCCGGCGCAGCTGCGAAATCTGGAGGAAATCACCGGTGTCAAGGTCGTCGATCGCACCGGCCTCATCCTCGATATCTTCGCCCAGCGCGCGCGGACCCGCGAGGCCAAACTCCAAGTCGAGCTGGCGCAGCTCAGCTACCTCCTGCCCCGTCTCGGCGGCCGGGGCGTGGAGCTTTCGCGCCTGGGGGGCGGCATCGGCACGCGAGGTCCCGGGGAGACCAAGCTCGAAGCGGACCGGCAGCGCCTGCGCCGGCGGATGTTCGAGCTGCGGCGCGAACTTGTGGCCGTCAAGGCGCAGCGGGATTTAATGCGCCGGCCGCGGCTCAGAGCGGGAATCCCCACCGTGGCCCTGGTCGGATACACCAACGCCGGAAAATCCACGCTTTTCAATGCCTTGACCAGCGGCGGAAGTCAGGCCGAAGACAAGCTCTTTGCGACGCTAGATCCAACCCTGCGCCAATTGTCCTTGCCGGGCCGGCGGGAAGCGGTCCTGGCGGACACGGTCGGTTTCATCCGCAAACTCCCCCACCAACTGGTGGCGGCGTTTCGGGCCACGTTGGAGGAAGTCGTCCAGGCGGACCTGCTCCTGCATGTCCTGGACGCCGGCGCCCCCGATCTGGCCGCGCAGGCCACCGCGGTGCAATCCGTCCTGAATGAACTCGGCGTCGGCGACCACCCCGTCCTGCTCGCCCTGAACAAGGCGGACCTCCTGGATGAGGCGGACCGCGCCCTGCGCGGGCGCGAGTTCCCCCAAGCGCTGCTGATCTCGGCGGCCACGGGCGAGGGCCTCGACGGCCTATGTCAAGCGATGGCTGACCGCTTCGCCGCCCGCCGCGTCACCTGCCGGCTGCTGCTGCCCTTTGCCGCGGCCGGCATCTTGAGCCGCCTGCACGAAAACGCCGCGGTCCTCAAGGAGGAGTACCGCCCGGACGGCGTTCTGGTCGAGGCCGAGATCGACCGGACGGAAGCGGAACGCCTAAAGGATTACCGATTCGATAAGATTGGGGGCGCTTTAGGAGGGAGGTGAAAAAGTCATTATGGCCTACACCTCTAGCGCATCACGCCGTAATTCTGCACATTCACCTTGACGCGGAACGCCGCGTTTATTTTTGGAAATACCTCGCGCCAGTCGTGGCGGAGCCAGTAGGCGTTATGCTTGGCCCGCACCTGGTTTCCCAGGCCGATCGGATCGGAATTGGCTCTACGGAGTTTTTCCCAGACCGCTTCGAATCGCCTCCGCAAGGCGCCGGCGGCGGCGGTTTCGACCTCTTTCAGCACCTTATCCGTGATGGGGAAGCCCAGATGGAAATCCTCAAGCAACGCGTCGAACTTGATATCATAAACCACCCGGGGCACCCCCGCCCCGAGCTCTATCTCAAGCTTGGCCTTACCGCGGTTGAACCTCATAATCATCTTCCGCTTCCCCCTGGCCAGACCGCGCGGCAGGGGCAAGGCTTGGTTATGCATGGTTGCCCGGCCTCGCAGGACCGTGACCAGAAACGTCTCGTCGACGTTCAGTTCCCCCACCATCTTGTCGTCGCGGAATAAGGCCGATCCCAGGATATTGGCTCTCTCCTCTGTGGCCTCGATCATCGGCGGCAGCGGGTCGACGCCGGGCGCATAGTAGCCGGTCAGAAAATGATTGATGCCGCCCGGGGAAATGTCGCCGATCGAGGCGGCTTGGTCGAGTAATTTCCCCAGGTAGAGTCCTGGCAGGAGCAGGCTCTTCCATTTTATTGCCTGTTGCAGGAATCCTTTGGCCGAACCCTTGACGACCACCACGCGTGCCAAGATCGGGTTAAAGGGGTCGCGTATGATGACGTCCAGGTAGTCCAAGATACCGCGGCGGGCCAAGGTCTCACCGAAGAAGACCTGCTCCATCTTACCCGCCTCCAGGCGCCCGTTGGACTGCCGCCGCAGCCGCTCTCGGGCCTCCCGCAGCGTGTCCGCCACGGTCGCATAGAGGACCGGTCTGGGCTGGTCCGCCTGCAGGGCCGGCGCGGTAACGCTCATGGAGATCCCGCCGTTCGGGCGCGCGTCCACCCCGACATTGACGGCGTAATCGATCTGGTCCACGATGCGCTGATCCCAGCAACCCGTGGAAAGTACCACCAACAGAAGAACCATGGCGAGCCTTTGGCCGCTCACGCCCGCAGCCCCCGGACCGCGGCCACGAGCCAGATCAGTGACGGGAGGATCAGGCCCAGGCCGGCGAATTGGATTACCCCCACGTAATTGACCAGCCGCTGCACGATGTTGAAGTCGGTCAGAGGGAGCGTCATGCCGATCAGTAAAACTGCGACGATACCGAGAACGAGCCGGTAGGATAAGCGGGGGAAGATCTCGACCGCGGCAAGCTGTACGATCATGAGATAGGCGATGACCGAGGACCCCATGGCCGGCAGCCAGATCATGATGAAATAGATGTCCAGCCGTTCGATGACCGGGGCTTGGAGGGATCGGACCAGGGTAAGCAGGGGAAAGATCTGCTTGATAATGTATTCCTCGCCGAAGTAGGCGACGGCGAAGGCGGTGAAGGACGTGAGGATTACGGTGCTGAGGGCCGCGGCGATGAGGCCCGCCCGCATTTGCTTGCCGCGTACCCGGGGGAATGCGACGAGCAGCAGTTCGAAGCCGATGCAACTGAAGGCCAAGCGAAAAGCGGTCGGCAGGAAAGCCGTGGTCTTGAAGG
>JBLNCE010000073.1:0-19709 GCA_050260415.1 Bacteroidota bacterium
GGGGGTGAGCGTCGTGAACAAACCCCGCATCCTGATCGCCTACACCGGCGGCACCATTGGCATGAAGAAAACGCCGGACGGCTACAAGCCGATCCCCGGCTGCCTCCCGGAGCTCATCGCGGGGAATCCCCGTTTCCACGCGGACGACATCCCCGACTTCGAGATCCACGAATTCGAGCCCCTGCTCGACAGCGCCGACATGACCCCAACGGACTGGGTGGGGATCGCGCGGGCCATCCAGGCATGCTACGATGATTACGACGGCTTCCTGGTGCTGCACGGGACGGATACCATGGCCTTTACCGCCTCCGCCCTCTCTTTCATGCTGGAGGGGCTGGCCAAACCCGTCCTCCTCACCGGCGCCCAGCTTCCCATGGAGGAAACGCGTAACGACGCCCAGGAAAACCTCCTGACCTCCCTCATGATCCTGGGCCGGCACCATGCCGGGCTGCCGGGCGTCTACATCTATTTCGCCAACCGGCTCCTGCGCGGCAACCGCGCCACCAAGATCGACGCGGATTCCTTCGCCGCCTTCGCCTCGCCCAATTTTCCCCCCGTGGGCACGGCGGGAATTAATATCGTGATTGACTGGGATCTCGTCCTACCCCCGCCAAAGGAAGACCATGGGCTTGCCGTGGTGGAGATGGGCGAGGCCGTGATCGCGGCCGTCAAGATCTTTCCGGGGCTCAAGGCGGAGTACCTGAGCAGCATCCTGGCGCCTCCGGTGCAGGGCGTGGTGTTGGAGTGCTACGGCTCGGGCAACGCGCCGGACCGGAACAAGCCGTTCCTGGCGTCCCTGCGCGCCGCCGCGGAACGCGGCGTGGTGATCGTGGACGTCCCCCAGCCGCTGCACGGCACGGCGGATCTAGAACTCTATGCCACCGGGCGGGCCCTCCTGGACGCCGGGGTGGTGAGCGGCTACGACATGACCGCCGAAGCCGCGCTGGCCAAGCTCTTCTATCTCTTCAAGAAAGGACATGCGCCCGCGGAAGTGAGGTGGCTCGTCCAGGAGAACCTCCGCGGCGAACTGACCCCGCGGGAGGAGACGCGCAAGATGGCCGACCGGCTGCGATGGGAGAGGGAGCTCTGAGGTCAAGGTCATAGGGCCGCCGGCGTGTTCGCTGGTTCCGTGGACCTGGTTGCATATCCCCGGCCTCCCGCAAGATCCGGTATAATGAATGGGTGTCAGCGGGTAAGCAAAATCCAGAAGTAGAACGGAGATCGTGCATGGATCGCGCCAAACGCCTCGGCGAAGAAGGAATCCCCCGACTGCTATTACGGTTTTCCCTGCCGGCCATCGTCGGCACTTTGGTCAACGCCCTCTATAATGTGGTCGATCGGATCTTCATCGGCAACGGCGTCGGTTCGCTCGCCTTGGCCGGCGCGACCATCGGCTTTCCGATCATGATCGTCACCATGGCCTTCGGCATGCTCATCGGCATCGGCGCCAACGCGCTGATCTCCATCCGGCTCGGCCAAGACCGCAAGGACGAGGCCGAACACATCATGGGCAACGCCGCGGTTCTGCTCCTCGGGATCTCGCTGTTCCTCTCCGCCTTGGGGGTGGTCTTCCTCGAGCCGCTCCTGAAACTCTTCGGGGCGAGTCCCGATGTATTGCCCTACGCCCGCGATTATCTCCGCATCATTCTCTGGGGCGCGGTCTTCCAGACCATCGGCTTCGGCATGAACAACTTCATCCGCGCCGAGGGCAATCCGTTCATCGCCATGCTCACCATGCTGATCGGCGCCGTCCTCAACACGATCCTGGATCCGCTCTTCATCATCGGCTTCGGTTGGGGCGTCAAGGGAGCCGCCTGGGCCACCATTCTCTCGCAGGCGGCGGCCGCCGCCTGGGTGCTCTACCATTTTTTCAGCGGCCGGAGCAGCCTTCGTCTGCGCCCAAACAACCTGCGGCTCAACCCCGCGATCGTCCGGGGGATCTTGGCCATCGGGTCCGCGCCGTTCCTGATGCAACTGGCGGCCAGCGTACTCCATGCCCTGCTCAACCGGTCATTGGTCAGGTACGGTGGTGATGTCGCCATCTCCGCCATGGGCGTGGTCATGAGCATCCTCATGGTGATACTCCTGCCGGTGATCGGCATCAGCCAGGGAGCGCAACCCATCATCGGCTTCAACTACGGCGCCCGCAAATACGACCGGGTCAAGCGGACTTTGAAACTGGCGATCTCGGCCGCCACGGCCGTCGTCAGCCTGGGCTATATCGCCGTGATGCTCATGCCCGAAGCCTTGGTGGCCGCCTTTAACCCCGGCGACCCGAAGCTCATCGCAATGGGCGCCCGCGCCTTGCGCACCTTCATGCTGGTCCTGCCCGTGGTCGGTTTCCAGATCATTGGCGCCAACTACTTCCAGGCCGTAAGTAAGCCCAAACAAGCCATGATCCTGAATCTCTCGCGCCAGGTGCTGATCCTGATCCCAGCCCTGCTCATCCTCCCGCGCTTCCTGGGCCTGCAGGGCGTGCTCATCGCGGGCCCCATCGCCGACCTGTCCTCGGCGCTCATCACCGGGCTCTGGCTCTGGTTCGAGCTCAAGCGCCTCGGCCGGGATCATGCGCAAACCCTCGAACAACCGGCCCTCCACCCGGAAGGATCCGTGGATCTGGATGATTCAGCGCCCGCGTTGGCCGGGGCGGTAAAGGAATAGATCGGCTCCCAAGCAAGCAGGACGTGACTTAAGATAGCACGAACCATCCGCCTCATAGGCTTCTCGAAAAACCCCGGTCCTTGACATCCCCGTCCACCCTGTTCATAATAATATTAGCCAATATATTAAACTTAGCTAAGATTGGATGAGCCGAATGGAAGTGACCTCGACTGAGGCGCAGAACAACTTCGGCACCTATTTGAAGCTTGCCCGGGTGGAAGAGGTATACATCACCCGTAACGGCAAGCGGATCGCCGTGCTCAAATACTGGGAGGAACCTCGCGCCAAAGCGCCAAAGGCCGCCGAAGGCGCAGTCGCCTATAATGCGGAGCGTCCGCGCATGACCGCCGAGGAATTCCGTAAACTTTCGGAAGTAAGCGATGCACGCTATGAATATATCGATGGCGAGGTCTATCAGTTGGCCTCGCCGTCATGGGAACATCAACGAATTGTCCTGGAAATTGCCTACCGTATCCAGGAATGGTCGCGGGGCAGAAAGTGCCAACCCGTCACCGCACCCTTCGAGGTTACCCTCTTCAAGGAGGAACAGGAGAATATCGTTCAGCCCGACATCCTGGTCGTCTGCGATCCGGAAAACATCGACGACCGCGGCCGGTATACCGGCGTACCTTCCATGGTGGTGGAGGTGCTCTCGGAATCGACGCGCAGTAAGGATATGTTCAAGAAAATGCAGGTCTATATGGCTGGCGGGGTCGGCGAGTATTGGCTCGTCAACCCGGCGAATCGGGAGATCTATATTTACACGTTCGCCTCCGGCGAGATCCGCGATTACCGCGTCTTCAAAGGGGCGGAGACGGCCGCCTCCGCGGTGCTGGAGAAACTGGCGGTGCCGCTGGCGCAGGTGTTCGCGGAGGATATGAGGGAGAAATAGGCGGCTGTCCCCGGCGGGTGTTTCGTGGTCCCTCGATGCCCTCTCTCCCCTTATGTTGCGTCCATTCCCTCCGCCAACGGCGTGGCCTGGATGTGCCACTCAAGATCGGTCACGGTTTTCATCTCTTATCGCAAGAGCATAATCCCCAAGACGATCAGGGCCAGATAGAGCCCCCGCTCAAACTGCCGCGCCGGCACCCGCGCCGCGAGCCGGCCCCCCAGCATCATCGCCCCAATTACCACGGGGAGCGAGAGCCCGAACAGCCGCCAGACCCGTGTCGTCCAGAGTCCAGCCAGGCCCTGGCTTGCCGTAACCACCAGGCTGATCGGCAACAGACAGCCCTGCAGAGTTGCTCGAAACTGCGCCGGGGGCCAGCGCCGCAGGGTGCCATAGAGGATGACGGGCGGGCCGCCGACATTGTAAGCACCGCCGAGGATCCCCGCCAAGAAGCCGAGGCCGTACGCCCAGAAGGATGTGACAGCGTCCCCAAGTTTGGGCGGAAGAGATTATGGAGACCAACCGCGATCAGCACCACACCCAAGACCACCGTGACACCGTGCGGCGGCAAGTGGCGCACTCCCAGCACCCCCAGGGGGATGCCGCAGACCGCCGCGCCGATGAGGGGCAGCGCCGCGCGGAAGTCGATGGCGCGCCGGTTTTGATAGAGCATGAGGCCCGTCAGGCTCAAGGCGACGAGCCCCATCAGGGGCGCGGCGAGGCGGATGCCGAGGAGGAGCGTGAGCAGGGGCATGGCCAGCAGGACGTCGGCGAAACCAAGGGTGGCCTTGAGCAAGGCGGCGCCAAAGAGAATCAGCAAAGTGGGCGCGACCATGTGGGCGGTTGGTTCCAAACGTAAAGCCTCCATAATGTAATGCCGGCACCCTGTCGGGTAGAACCGCGTCGCGTTACCCTTCTTTCCCCGCCGGATAACCATCCCCGACATCAGGCCGCCGTCATTATGGAAACTGTCGAGCGCTTGCATTTCCTCTTCCGTGCAGCCGAGAAGAACTTGATCTCCGCGTCGCGCTTGAACGAATCGACGGTGCGGATCGCGGCGACCAGCCGGGCGGGGCGCAAGGCGATCCTCCCTCGGCTCCACATGCGCTTACCGGCCTATCCGTTCCAGTTCCTCAATGGTCCTGGGCCAGTCGTCTCTCAAGAGGCGCGAGAGGGAGCGATCCGCAAGGATCCGGCCGCCGGTCTGGCAACCGGGGCAATAGTTCGCCTCGTTCTCCGCGTAGACGATCCGCTGCACCGGCGCGCCGCAGACGGGACAGGGTCGGCGGTACTTGCCGTGCACGGCCATCTCGGGCCTAAAGGCGGTCACTTTTTCCGGAAATCCCGCGCCCGCCTCGTCCCGGAGGCGGACGATCCATTCGTTCAGCACCGCCGCGGCGGCCTCGTGCAGCGCCGAGATCTCGGCCTCCGTCAGTCCGCCCGTCTGCTTGAACGGGGACAGCCGCGCCCGGTGCAGGATCTCGTCCGAGTAGGCGTTGCCGATCCCGTCCACGATCGTTGGGTCGGTCAAGGCCCGCTTGAGCGTGCGGTTCTCCCGGCGCAGCGCGGCGCCCAAAGTCTCGGGCGAGGCTTGCCGCACGTCCACCCCGCCGCGGTCAAAGGCGGCGAGCGCCTCCGCTCCGGCGACGAGGTGCAGGGAGGCGCGGCGCTTGGAGCCGGCCTCGGTGAGGAGGAGGGTGCCCGCGGCGAAGTCGAACGCCAGGAGGCCCGCTTGCTTGGGGATGGCCGATCCTGATGGGCGCCAGTGCAGGCGGCCCGCGATCATCAGGTGGATCACGGCGTGGAGGTCGCCCTCAAAGCGCATGACGATACGTTTGCCGATCCGCCCGGCGTCCTGGAGGATTCGGCCTTTGAACTCAACGGGCTGAGGCGCCACGGTCCGCAGGACGAAGGGATTGGCGAGACGGATCGATTCCAAACGCTGCCCCTGGGCCAGCGCGCGCAGGCGCTCGACGTAGATGGTGATATCGGGCAGTTCGGGCATGGGTGATGCACCGCCCTTTCCGCACGGTTTTCGTACGTGAAACGCGTTATCCGTAGGGGCGGGGTCTCCCCGACCCAATGCACCCGTCACCGATTACCCGATCCAATCAAACCAAACATACCGCCCTGATGTCAAGGCAAGATTTCCATGAGATGGCATCGTCCGTAGGGGCGGGTTTCCTGAACAAAACTTTCGCTTGACTCTGACGTAACGTCAGGGTTTAAGATGAGCATGGGAGGTGACGGAAATGCCATACAAGGTCAAGGAAGTGGCCGATCTGGCGGGAATCAGCGTGCGCGCGCTGCATCATTACGACCGGATCGGGCTCTTGAAGCCGGAGGCGGTCACTCCGTCCGGGTACCGGCATTACTCAGACCGTGACCTCCAGCGGTTACAGCAGATCCTCTTCTTCAAGGAGATCGGCTTCGACCTGGACGAGATCCGGGAGATCCTCGACCGGCCCGACTTTGACCGGGGCCGCGCCTTGCGGGCCCACAGGGAGTTGCTCACGGAGAAGAAACGGCGGCTGGAAGAGATCATCCGGACGGTGGACAAGACATTGCGCGCGATGGAGGGAGGATGCCCGATGGAGAAAAAAGAGATGTTCGAGGGCTTCGATCTGGCGGAGATCGAGAAACACCAGGCCAAGTACGCCGACGAGGTGCGCCGCAAGTACGACCCGAAAGTCGTGGCGGAATGCGAGCGGAAGACCGCCAAGTATACCAAGGCGGACTGGGCGGCCATCATGGCCAAGAGCGGCGAGATCTATCGGCGGATCGCCGACCGCATGGACCGGGGGCCGTACGATCCGGAAGTGCAGGCTACCGTGGCGGAATGGCGCCAACACATCACGGACAGCTTCTACGACTGCACGCCGGAGATCTTCCGGGGCTTGGGGGATCTGTACGTGGACGACCACCGCTTTACGGAGAGTATCGATAAGATCCGGCCCGGATTGGCCGCGTTCCTCCGGGAGGCGATGCACATCCACTGCGATAGGCTGGGGAAATGAGGAGAGGCGGGAGATACCCGCCTCCGATGGATTAGCAGTTTTTTATTCTCCAATTAGAAAAGTAAACTCCTGGTCTTTTTTCTCATAGAGAACTTTGTTTTCACTGATTATTAAAAGTCCTCCTTTCACAACCGGTTCATCATAAGGTACAAGCCAATAATCTCCATCATCTACTGGTAAGAATTCTCCTTCGAATTTTATTGTTCCTAATGGTGTATTGTTCGCTATAGCTTTAATGTATTTTTGATCAATATTGAAATAATCAGAACGACAGAAATTCATGTACTTAACATCGTCAATTTTCTTTAACAAAAAAGTAATGCTATTAACGCGCGTCTTATCTTCCTGTAACTGAACTTTAAAACATTCTATTGTGAAATCATTAATAATTAACTCGATCTTTGGCGAATATGCACCCTCAAGTCCTACTAGATCGGGAACCTTTTGATCAATCTTTTTGAGTGATATACCAGCTTTATCAATTATCTCACTATCTTTAATAGATTTAATATAAATCACAACTATCATGGTAATCGAAATAATTATTAAGGCCCCAAGAACTAAGTAAATAATTAACTTATTCTTAATCATATTTTTACTCCCCATTTTCAATTAAAATCCATTTGAATTTAGCAAAATCTTGCTCCCCCACTTAAGTAGCTTACACTGTTTCTAGCTATCATATCAGACCTTGAAGAATAACCCAGAGTCCTATAATTATAATATCCAAAATGAACTATATCTGCTGGGCCTTGCCAAGAAAACCCACATTGTCTTGCAATCTCAATGACATCATTTTGTTTATCAGAGTCGATTGCGTCCATATTTAAATCAAATGCAGATCCCATACAATGCGTAACAGTACTATGATTGACCACAATATTAGTGCCCCATAATCCATGATCATTCATTTTTGCGACATTTTCTTCGCTTCTTTCTCTAATATGTAATGTTTGGCAAAAATATAACCCACTAACCCCTGACGACAAGTTTAACCAGACAGAACAATACAACCAACATATCAATAATATAAGCTAATAGCTTTTCTCTACGAGAAGTCTTAAGAAAACTCCAACATTAGCCACCACCAACACTAGAACAAACAATATAATCTCATACATTCGTTACCTTGGGAGACGTTGTTGCCCAGATGCAGGAACGAGAGCAGGCCGCCCGGACCGATGTCGAGGACGCCGAAGCTCTGCATCGTGCCGTTCACAAGGGCGGAGACCGATTGCGACGGTGCGTTGTGGTCGTATGCAAACTGCGCGAGCACGTCGCCTTGGGCGTTCTTTAGCGTCAGGTTGTCCACCCGGTCGTGGAGGTCGTAATGATAGAACAGATCGTACTGGCGGCTCCTGATGGTTTGGGTGACGTGTTCCAGGCGTCCCTGGGCGTCGTAGAAATAGCCTCGCGCCGCGCCGTTTTCGCCGTTGCTCTCGGCGGTCAGGCGGCCGAGGTTGTCATAGGCATAGCTGGCCACGGTCTCGTCGCCCAGCTTAATCGCGGTCACCTCGTTGTACTGGTTGTACTCGTAGGTCAACCACCGGCCGCTCCGATCCTTGACCTGCTCAGGATTGCCATTGGCGTCGTAGAGAGTCTCCTCGGTCTTCCCGTCGCTGTATGTGACCAGATCGACGAGGCCGCGGCTGTTGTAGTGATACTCCACCGTCCGGGCGGGGTCGGTGACGGAGGCCAGGGCGCCGGTAAGCGGATCGTATGTGTAGGTCGTGATCTGCGGCTCGCCTTCCGCGAGGGTGGTCTCCGTCTGCGTGGTGCGGCCCAGGAGGTCGTAACGCGTGGTGGAGGTGTTGCCGTCCGCGTCCGTGACCGTACTGGTGTTGGCGTCCTCGTCCACCGCGTAGGTCTGCGTCACCACGCCAAAGTCGGAGATCGAGGCCAGGCGCCGGTCGTGCTGCGGGTCATAGGCGTAGCTCGTGCGGCCGAGAACTATGCCGCTCGGGTCGTAGGACTCGTCGAGCGTCGTCCGGCCGAGGGGGTCGTAGAACGATTTCGTCCGGTAGCCCTCCGGGTCGGTGGTCTCCACCCATCGTTCGTCGTCGTTGTATTGCGTGGTCGTGGTGCCGGACGCATCGGTGGCCGTCAGGACCCGTCCGGCCGCGTCATAGGTGTAGCTCGTCGCGTATGGGCCGGCGGTGGTGGACTTCAGCCAGCCGAAGGGGTAGAAGTACTCGTAGCTCTGCACCCGGTCGCCGGCGGTCACCGTCTTGGGCAGCAGGTGATAGGCGTCGTCGTAAGTTATCTGGGTGGTATTGCCCTTGGGATCGACAATGCTTGACACATTGCCGTAGGTGTCGTAGCTGTACTGGGCCGGCGGCGCGTCGCCGTTTATGACGTATTCGAGGAGCCCCCGGTCGTCGTAGCCGTAGGCGATGGTCTGCGGACCGTGTGTCACCGTCTCCACGCCCACAAAGTAGCGTTCGGGAGTGTCGATGGTGCGGTAGGTGTAGGTGGCCGTTCCGTCGGGACCGGCCGTGGATACGAGGTTGCAAGCCGCGTCGTAGCCCAGGGTGCGGGTATATGAGGACTCGCCCTGGGAGACCTGGACGCCGGTGAGGAGATCGAGGTAATTGTTGGCCTGGGTCATGCCGCCGGTATAACCGAATTGCCGGGGTTCGTAAGTGTACTGGCTGATCCGGTGGCCGTCGTCCAGGGTGGCGGGGCCGGGGCAGGCGATGCCGTAGAGCGCGTCGCCGCCCCAGATCGACTCCCCGTGCAGTTCACTGACGGCAAAGTCGGCGGTGACGGTTTCCTCGCCGTCCGTCAATTCCATGGCGATGATGGTATCCACGTCAAAGCCCCAGATCGTATCCCATCGATCCCGGCGGTGCTCGTACGTCACGGACAGCTCGCGCCCGTTCGCGATCCCGCCCGTGAGGACCAAGCCGTCGTCGGGTATACAGTCCATCGCATCCAGGAGAGCAAAGTCCAGATGGGTCGCGGCGCCCGTCGCGGAAACCACGTCGATGGCCTCAAAGCCCGCCGTCACCGTGCTCGTCCGGCCGGCCGCGTCCGTGACCATATAAACGATCCGCTCGTAATCATCGCCGCCGAAACACCAATTCCACTCACCTTCATGGCTTACATTGAAGGAGACGACGGGCGTGCCGTTGACGCTGACGCCGGCTGCGGAGACCACGATCTGCCGCCCGGCGCTGTCCGTGATGGTGGCCATGCCGCCGTCATACGCAAAGGTGATCGTGTTGGCGCCGGTCTTGTCCGTGATGGAAGCCAGCGGCCCGTAGAGCCAGCCGGAGGACCAGCCGCCCTCCTCCGGCTGCTCGAAGCAGGGGAAAGTGTAGGCCGTACCGTCCGCCTTGGTCAGGACAACGCTGTCATCGCCGTTCTTTGCCAGGCGGAAGTTACCGTCGCGGTAATAGTAGGTGTCGCCGATCTTCTCGCACCCTTGTGCCCAGTAGTAGTTGACCGGGAGGCCCCAGTGATGCCGCTCGGCTTCCAGGCAGTTCGGGTAGAGCCGCCCGTCGCAGTATACATAAAGCGGTGTGACTCGCGGCAGGTCATAGGTCCAGCCGGGCATGGGCTCGGTGAGGATGCTCTCTGAGGGGAAGTCCTTCAGGTCGGCGAAGCAGGGTATCGCCGCGGCCCAGGGTCCCGGGAAGTCGCCGTAGAGGGTGCGCGCGCCCGCCGCCGCGTCCGTGTATGGCGAGCCAAAGGCGCCATGGTAGAACCAACCCCAGTTGGAACGGAGGTTGGCCCGCGCGGAGTACACCCGCGTCAGGGCCAGATCCAGCCCGCCCCGGCCTGGCAGCACCAGGTCGGTCTGGGCGATCTTCACGTCGCCGGTCTGGAGGTCGGCGGTAATACCGTTGTTCAGGTCATACGGCATACTGCACGCGTTATAATTCATCGCCGGTACGGTTCGTAGTGTCGCGGCAATAAGAGTCCAGTAACAAGTCCGATCCGTAATCTGGTTATATGGCGGACCGAAAAGGTAGCCTGGTTGATCGTAGCCATACGTCCAGTATCCGGGGATACCCTTGCGGCCGGGTGCTTCATTGCATGTTTCCGTCGATGATGCTTTACAAATAACCGTTTTCCAACCATCTGCCGGCGCTGATACCGTCGATTCATCCACCGCTTGATCGTCGACAAACCACGTTTCACTGTCGGTTGCCCAGCCGGGATTGATTTCGAAATGAACCGCCTCTCCTGGAGGGGCCAAAGTCTCCGAAAGGCTTGGTACTGCAGCGGCCTCAGACTGGCGGAATGACTCTGTCTCAAGACGCGATCCCAGGATCCTAATCCGGACCTTGATCGTGGCCTCGGATGTGACCCCGGCGGCGTTCATGATCATGCCCTTAACGAGATACTCTGTTTGCACCCCAGTATTTTCGGAAATATTGAGATCGGTAACATCATATGGAGTATTGACCTCATACGCTTGGTCTTCTTCAAGCTGATATACGCGATCGCCCGGAGAAGCCGTGGGTGGATCGAGCGTTAGAGGGGTTATCCTCACCATGCTCAGGAGTTCCATATGCATCGGCGTCCAGTCGGAAGTAATTTCATTGAGCCTATAGCAAAAAGGCGGCGCGTAGTAATAATCATCTCTTGAAAAACTACTATTCAATCTGTCCTTGACAAGGTATCTGTCTATTGACAGTAAATATGTGCCGTCATCTTCTTTCGTGAGTCCGACGATATCATCCGGCTGTTTAGAATAGTAATCATACCACACATTGTCAAAAAGCCAAAAATAACTATCACCACGAATACGATACCAATTTGATGTAATGTTTTTCCGATAATACAGACTTACTTCAACTTCTACTGATGAAAATGCATAGTTTAAATAGTCTTGTTTTGTTAAAGTGACTTCATTGCAATTTGATGCGAAAATTTGGCTATGATTGTCGTACGACCAGGTAGTTTCTAGTTTATAATGATCTGTATCATTTACTAAACTTGCCAAGTAATCTTCAACCTCAATTGAAAGATTTATACTATTGGTGAATTTTGTAAAGTATATAGGGGTGTAATGCATTGTTGGTAGCACACTCTTTATTAGATGGACAGGAGAAATGAAAACGGAATACATGGGGTAATTACTATTACCATTGCTGCCAAGTGAGACTATGGAACCCTTCGTAAATTGGCGTATAAAAAGCTGGTATTCCCCATGAAATTCTTCGTCATAATTACTGATGATATTACAACCTGTGTTTATCCAGTTAGTCAGCCATAGAGCATCGTCCGGATACACTTGCCAGTTTGCCGTCCAATACGCAACAAGAACGAATACATCTTGCGTGACGCGAAAGGTCGCCAGAGTATCCCCGCTATAAGTGCGTGATGCATTAGCGGTTTTTAGCCATGATTGCCAAAAAACAGGTCCTTTAACTATCTTATAATGAATACTATCAGTATACTGATTAGTACCAAGTGCGAATGTATCGTTCGATTCCCAATAACTTCCGTCATTGATAACTAGATCAGTAATAAGTGGATCACTGGCATTCGCAAAAGAAGACATAATGAAGATAAGCGTGAATAAAATACCTAATATAAGATAGATTTTGTGCTTAAACAATTCTAACCCTCCTCATATAACAAGTGAGGCTCTTGTCCTTTACGCTTCTGCGAGAGATAAATCATTGCCTTTCCCGTCTTATCCTTATATCCCTACCATCGTCACCCGATAAACCGGATTGCTTACCGTCACCGTTCGGTCGAGCATGTATTCCTGCCCTCCCGGCAGGATCGCCTTGACCGTCACGACATGCGTCCCATTCGCCGACAGGAAGGTATCCCAATCGATCGCGATCGTCTTGCCGGCCATGACGCCTTTTTCCTGGCCGTCCACCAGGATCGCGATCGAGGTTACTTCCCCGTCATAGACGGCCTCGGCTTGCACAACCGTCGGTCCCTGGCAGATCTGACCCCCGGTCAGGGAAAGAGACAGCACGAAGTCCACCGTCACGGTCGGCGCGGTGAAGAGGTGCGTGTAGCCGAAGCTGTCGGTTATCTCAACTACCGGCGTGTATGTCCCGCGACCATGATAGACATGCTCGGCCGTCGCGCCCGTTCCCGTCTCGCCGTCGCCAAAGTGCCAGAGGATGGCCGTTACCTGGCCCCCGTAATGGACGGCGGCATTGGCGCTGAGGAGATACGCCAGGCCATTCTGGACAACACTGGGCGCCGCCTCGACGCTGGGCGGGGCTTGGATGATGATGCTGGTCCCGGCGGGATTGCCCAGCGTATCGACGGCATCCACCCTGACCGTGTAAGCGCCGCCGTCCCGGTAGGCGTGGACCACCTGTTTCTCGGGCGAGGTCAATCCTTGGCCGTCGCCGAACTCCCAAGTCGCCGAGGCAAACTGCGCCCCGTAGTTGACCGTCTCGGCCAGCACGAACCCGCCGGCTTCGGACCATGTGACGCTTATGCTCAGCGAAGGAGGCACGGTCACGTGCTTGACCGTCGCGTAAACCGAGCCGTCGGCCGCCATGGCCTTCAATCCGACCGGATACTCGCCCGGGCCGGCAAAGGTCCAGTCCGGATTCTCCTGCAAGCTCTCGGGCAGGCTGTCGCCGTTGAAATCCCACTCGTACCCGCTGATCTGCCCCGGCAGGAAGAAGTCCGCGTCGAACGAGACGGTGTATGGGCTGGCGGCCAAGAGACTCTTGATGCTCAGGATGGTTTTGGGTTCGATCGCGCCGCCGTCCACCCAGATGGTTCCCAACCCGTCGCAGACCGTAGGCTCGAACGACAGCCAGACCTGCGTCGCGCCCGCGGGCGCGGTCCCCTCGATCAGCACCCTTTCCCAGGCGCGTGTGCCGCTCAGGCTCAATATGCTCTCACCGCCGGCCGACCAGTTGCCGGCGGCGTCCTTATAGCGAGCCTTGACGGCGACACTTGTGACGTTCTCGGTCTTGATCCAGGCGGAAAAGAGAAACTCGGCGCCGCCGATCTCGCGGCCGTAATCGTACCCTTGGGAGAGGTTCGGAGAACCGCCCGCCGGGATCGCGAGTCCGGCACAATGCGCGCCGGCCCTGCCGCCGGTCTCCGCGGCCCAGCCGGTTCCCGCCTGCCAAGCATTGAGGCCGTCCTCATAGCCGGGGTTCACCAACAGGTTCGGCCGGGGCTTCTCCGCGAGGCACAGCCCGTCCGCCCAGAACCCGCCCGTTCCATCCGGAACCGACGGGGCGATGACGATCCAAGCTTCCGTGGCGCCCGGCGGCGCGGTTCCTTCCACCGCCAGCCGCGTCCACGCGGCCGTCCCCGATAGGGCGGCCTCAGGCGTGTGGCTGGGGATCCAGTTGCCGCCGGAATCCCGCCAGCGCAATTGATAAACGATCTCCGTAACACCCAGCGTCTTGAACCATCCCGAGGCGGTAAAGGTCAAGCCCTCAAGATTCCTATCGTAGTCAATACCCTGGCTCAGCGTGGCCTCACCCGTGGCCGGCACCTGGCAATAAGCCGCCTCCCCGCCTAGAAAGACGGGGTCGGTCGCGATCGACCACGGCGCGGCCTGCTGCCAGGAGGAGAAGCCGTCCTCGAAACCGGGGTTTAGAAGAAGATTCGGCCGCGGCTTTTCCAGCAGCACGCAGTCGTCCACCCAGAAACAGCCGACGCCGTCCGCGGCCGCCGGTTCGATCGCAAGCCAAGCCTGCGTGGCGCCCAGCGGCGCCGTTCCCTCGACGATCACCCGGGACCAGTCATTGCTGCCGGACAACGTGACGGCATTGGCATCCTGCCAGATCCAGTTACCCAGCGCGTCTTTCCAGCAGATTCGGATACGCATTCCCGTCACGTCCTGTGTCTTGACCCAGGCTGAGGCGATGAAATCCGTGCCGGCGATATCCCGGTCAAAATCATACCCCTGGGCCAGGCGGTCATCACCGCCCACGGGCACCCGGTATTCGATCGCTTTGCCGCCGTAATAGGTGCCTACTGTCGCAATCTGCCAGGCCCCCACGGCATCCCAAGCTTCGAGGCCATCTTCGAATCCCGCGTTCATGAGCAGACCCGCGTGGCGCATCTCCGTCAGGCCGCTGTCATCAACCCAGATACACCCCGTGCCGTCGGGCGACGCGGAGTCGATCACGAGTACGGCTTCGGTTGCGCCGAGCGGGGCGGTTCCAGCCACCGTCAGCCAGGTCCAGGGGTTGGTCCCGGCAAGGTTCGCCTCCTTGACGCCGCTCCAGATCCAGTTATCGTCGGCATCCCGCCAGCATAGTCTCAATCTGGCGTTTGTGACGGCCTCGGTCTTGATCCAGACCGAGGCCGTGAAGTCGTTTCCCTCGATATAGCGGCCAAAGTCGTGTCCCTGGGAGATTTCGATCATACCGCCCGTTGGCACCAGGCACAACGCCGATTTGGACCCTTGGTGGCTCTCGTTCTGGCAGAGGGACCAGGGAGCGGCCGCCGACCACGCGTCGAGATCCTCTTCGAAACCGGCATTGAGGAGCAGATTAACCGGCGGCCGTTCCTCCAGGCCGCATTGGTCGACCCAGACGGCTCCCAGCCCGTCCGTCACCGCCGGGACAACCACGAGGCAGACCTGGGTCGCACCCTCCGGGGCTGTCCCTTCCAGGGAGACCATCGTCCAATCGTTTGTCCCGGTTAGGCTGACCGCGTCCTTCCCCTGCCGGATCCAGTTGTTGTTTGCATCGCGCCAGCCCAGCTCGAACCGGATCTTCGTCACCTGGGAAGTCTTCAGCCATGCCGTCGCCGCAAAACTCCGCCCCGCGATGCTTCGGCCCTGGTCAATCCCCTGGCAAAGCTGAGCGGAGCCCGCCGCGGGAATTTGCGCATAGGCCGCGCGATTGCCCTCATACACACCCGTCTCGACGGCGGTCCAGACCCCGTCGCCGGACCACGCCGTCAGTCCCTCTTCAAAGCCGGCGTTGACGAGCATGTTCGGCCGGAGCGTCTCCCACAGCGAGCACTGGTCCACCCAGAAACGCCCGGCACCGTCGCGCACGACCGGCTCGATCAGCAGCCACGCCTGGGTGGCGCCGCCGGGCGCGACGCCGGTGACGGCGGCTTTTTTCCAATCCTCCGTGCCGCTCAGGTTCGCGGAATTGACGTCGCGCCAGAGCCAGTGGTTTTCCGCATCGCGCCAGCATAGCCTGAGCCGGATCTTGGCAATGTTTTCCGACTTGATCCACGCGGAGACGGTAAACTCGCGGCCGGCGATGTTCTTGCCGAAATCACGGCCCTGGCACAGGCTTGTCTCCGTGCCGGACGGGACCACGCAAAGCGCCGCCTGGTCGCCGGCATATGTGTAGGTGGCGTCCAAGCTCCAGTTGGCGCATGTCCACCACCCCGCCAGTCCGTCTTCGAAACCGGGGTTGGTCAGCAGCTCGCCGGCGGGTGTTCCCGGTGTGAGGTTAAACGCCTCCGCGCTCCGGCCGGTATTGTTTTGCTCCGCGTTATGCTCGTAGAGCACATTATCCGCGTCGGCCGATACGTAGATGAAGTAGTCCTGGGCCGGCAGATCGGCGGGAATGGTCACCACGCGCGTTTGTGAATAACCTGCCCCGGGTATGAGCGGCGAGGGGCGCAGGAAGCGGCCCACCAAAACCGCCGACCCAGGCCAAACCGGGTCCGGCGACAAATATACATTATCGTGCCAGATCGCGCCGGCATTGGCCTCACCGATGTTATGGACGGCCCACCCGACTTCGATCTCACTGCCGCCCGCGACGATGCCGGATGGCGTGGCGGAGACGCTCGACACCTGGAGATCCGGCGTCGGGGCAAGGGTGATGGCCATGGGAGCGCTCGTCCCCGTGTTGTTGTTTTCATCACCCTCCTCCGCCTGATCCGCGTAATCCGTCCAGACATGAACGTAATATGAGCCCGAAATACCGTTCGGCAAGGTAACCTCGGCGTTCGCCGCATAGGTGCCGCCGGGGATGAGGATTCCGTTATGCTCCGTCGTGCCTAGATAGATGGCCTCCGCCGGGTTGAAGGCCGGCGAGGCGGACAGGAACACCCGGTCGGCCCAACGATCGGTGGTGACGTTGGTCCCCGCATTCCTGACGCTCCAGTCCACGGCGATCGTCTGTCCAAAGGCCGCACTGGCCGGAGCCGTTATTTCCACGACCGTCAAGTCGGCCAGCCCGCCGTAAAGAGTTGTCACGGTTATGGGCGTACTGGCGTCGGATTCGTTATCGGCCGCGTCGAAGGCGCTGACCGTATAGGTATACGTGGCATTAGGCGTTAATTCCGTATCCACAAACCGCGTATCGGTTGATGTACCCGTTTCCGTTCCATCCCGGTAAACCTTGTACCCTGTGACGCCCATATTATCGGTGGAGGCGGACCAAATAAGGGTTACCGTGGTGTCCGTCACATCTTCGGCCAAGAGATTCATCGGTATGCTCGGTGGTTCCGTATCGCCGTCGCGGCGGACTTCCACGGTCGCCCAGACCGTTCCGGTCGCATTGCCGGCCTTGTCCACCGCTTGCGCCGAGATGTCATAGTACCCGGCTGCCCAGGTTGCGCAATCCCAGACCGCCTCGTAAGGAGCTGAAGTATCTTCCACGGCTTGCCCGTTGGCATGGAAGGTCACCTTGGCCACGCCCGCGACCGCGTCCATGGCGGCGGCGGAGACCGCGAGCGATGTATCGGCTACCGGCGGCACGGTCCCAAAGGCCAGCGACGGCGGGACCGTGTCGATCGCCAGGACGGCGCCGTTCGACCAGGGCGACCAGGACACGTTGTTGGCCGCGCGCACGTGCAGAGCATAACGCCCGTCCGGGAGGTTCCAGTCGGTTTGATAGGATAGATCGGGTGAGACAACATTCCGCCGGGGGTATTCCACGAATACGCCGGGGGTTTCGCGCAGTTCGGTTACGCTCAACTCGACCTGCTGCTGTCCGGTCGAATAGGTCGCCGGAATCTGCGCCGCCGTGGGGTAGCTTCTATTCGCCGCCGTCCCGTCGCCAAGTTGGCCGTAATAGTTATAGCCCCAGCCCCACGGGGTTCGATCTTGCTTAAGGTAGATCGAATGGTAATGCCCGCTGCCCAGTCGGACGGCGTCGGTAACGTAACCGCTGCCGCCCGCTCCTTTGACCTTGACCGGGTAGTTGCTGTCCGCCGTGGTGCCGTTGCCGAGCTGTCCGTAGTTGTTATAGCCCCAGGTCCAGATCGTCCCGTCATGCTTGAGCGCGGTTGCACCCCAATAGCAGCCGTATACGGTCTTGACGTTCGTAATGTTCCCCACGCCCAACGCGCCCTTTACCTGCACGGGGACCGCGCTGTCCGTGTACGTCTCGTTCCCGAGCTGCCCGTGATTATTATACCCCCAGGCCCATACCGTTCCGTCCCCCTTGAGGGCGATGGCGTGATAGTTGCCGCCGCTGACTGCGGTCACGCCCGTGAGATACCCGGCGCCGCCGGGGCCCTTAACCTGCACCGGTGTGTAGCGGTGAGTCGCGGTCCCGTCTCCCAACTGATTCAACTGGTTATTGCCCCAGGCCCATACGGTGCCGTCGGCCTTGACCGCCAGGGAGTGGTACGCTCCCGAACCGATGGCGACGACATTCGTAAGAAAACCAGCACCGCCGGGACCCTTGACTTGGACGGGGGTCGATTTGCCCGTCGTGGTCCCGTCACCGAGTTGGCCGTAGTTGTTCTTTCCCCAAGCCCAGACCGTTCCGTCCGCTTTCAGGGCCAGGCTATGAAAATAGCCGCCGCAAGCCTTTGTTACTCCGGTAAGAAGCCCGCCGCCGCCGGGGCCCAGGACCTGGCTCGGCAGAAGACTACTAGAAATTGTGCCGTTGCCCAACTGACCGTCACTGTTATTACCCCATGCATAGACGGTACCGTCGCGCCCGACGGCAAGCGCGTGCCGGCGGGCCCCGAAAATATCGGCGATCTCCGTGAGGTAACCCGCGCCGCCAATGCCTTTCACCTGTAGTGGAATCGCGCTGTTGGCCGTGGTACCGTCCCCCAACTGGCCATTGTCGTTGATACCCCAGGCCCATATGGTCCCATCCCGCTTTAGCCCGAGAGAATAATACTCGCCGCCCGAGATTGCTTCCATGGGCACGGGTACCGGTTCGGACGCCGACCAATATACGGCCGGATTGGGTGTTGCGCAATAATACGTATTGACCGCGGGCTCGTGGTTCGGCGGGTCGGGCGGAGTGATCTTCTGTATGACCGGCGCCAACGGTCCGCCGGGTCCCGGATCCGCTATGCACGTGGTCCTCGTGATTTGTGACCAACGCACACCGGTGGGGTTGCTCACGGCGTCCCAGGGGTTCATGTTGTTCGGATTGCCTTCCGTATCCCTGGCATATACCCGGAAGTAATACGTCATGCCTAAGCTAAGGCCGGTAACTTGGTGGCTAGTAACGCTGCCGACGTCAACGTTGATCACATTGGCAGTAAAATTACCATCGGTACTGCGCTGTATGGTATAGCCGGCAATTCCGGGAACAGGCATGCCGTTTTCATCGGTCGGCTCATGCCAAGTCAACGTGCACTGTGCGCCGTATGACTCCGGTGCCAGTGGGTCGACGGCCGGGGCCGGCGGGCTCATGGCTACGCCGTATGTAAACCGGGTCATGAGAGCAAGGCAGACCAGACATATAAAACCCCTGATATAAACCCGCTTGATTGACGACATACCCATCAACCCCTCAAAATGAGTCATCGTATATCCTCTTGCAAGCTCTCCGGTCGAAAGCACGGTAGATGTTGGCGATCAATAACAACACTAGCAAACATCAACAATATGATACCACAAACGAATATTCTGTCGTGTCGAAACATGCAAGTAGATACGATTCTTTACCAAAGCATCTTTTTCCCATCTCACCTGGTTTTAAGCTATGACCCCCCAAAGGCCTCGCTTGCCATACCGGTCATGACCGTGTTACCCAGATCGATCTTGTCGGTTAATGTCAGATGTCGCCGTAATTTGCGCGGTAAAGCCGCAGGGAACTACGGGTTTTTCTCCCATCTTCCAAAATTTCGATTGTCGGGCAGGTTTAGGTTATACCTCACAAAAAAAGAAAAAGCCACAGTCTCCTGTGGCCATAGTCTTGGTGGGCAATTCAGCTTGTTCCTCTGGTCACCCCTGCCCTCCATGGGGCGGCTGGGCCGTTTTCACCAGCGGCCTATCCTGGTTTGTTGCCCAGAGA
>JBLNCE010000074.1:0-3810 GCA_050260415.1 Bacteroidota bacterium
GGATGCTCAACTCGCCCCGGCGCCTGATCAGGTAGACGAAGGTCGCTTCGTATTTGGTGGGATCGGAGGGCAGGATGTAGTTGTTCTCGAAGACGGTCAATTCGATCCCGTCCCTGGACCCAGAATAGGCGAAATTGTTGTTCCTGAATTCCTCGCTGATGCCGGCGGTGATCAGCAGCACGCCACCGGGCTTCAAATGCCGGCACGCCGTGTTGATCGCCGCGCGCAGGTCCGGCAGGGTCGCCATGTATTCGATGGAATCGGGTATGGCCACGGCGTCGAAGGTCTCCCCCAGGTCGACGTCACGCATATCGCCCTGAACGTAAGCGACCTCGGGATTGGCCGCTCTGGCGATCGCCAGCATCCGCGGGCTGATATCCACGCCCGTCACCCGGAAGTGCCTTTTGAAAGTGTGGTCGTTGCCGCCCGCGCCGGAGCCCAGATGGAGCAGGGTCTTTACTTCTATCCTGCTGTTTTCCTTGATGAGCCTGGTGTAGAACTCGGTCTCCGCCGCATATTCCGCGGGAGGGGCGATGATGGATTCGGTCCAGGCAAGATCGTCGTAGGCGAGCCATCCGTCGGTCCGCATGTTAACCTCCGCAGCTGATGATCGCGCTCTTTTTCGTATAACCGGTACGGCCGGATAATCAGAATCGGCGGCGCCCGCCAAATCGATGGTGACTATTCGCGATTTTCCCGACTTACCCTCCTGCGGCGGGAACCGTCGGGAAGAAGAGCAAAGTTAGAGCGGCAAAGAGCATCGCGAGCAGGACCGGCAGGGAGAAACCGCGGACCGGCCGGAAAAACGGATTGCCGGCATCGATCTGGTCCTGCACGGCCTGATTCCCCAAGATCAAGAGCGGTCCCTGCAGAATGCTCCCGGCGCACAATGCCGCTCCGTACTTCAACCTTTGCCGCCAGCCCTCCAAGCGACGAAAAGCCCACACGAGCCCAAGCGCGAATGTCGCGGCCAGGGGTATGGAAACCGCGGCCTTGGGTATGCCCAGGTAATAAGCGATAAGGTATTCGTCGCCGCCGGATCCGCGAATTAGCGCTACGACCTGATAGATGAGCTGCCCGCAGGAGTTGGCGAGCGCGAGGAGGAGGCCGAACAATCGGGCGGATTGCCGCTTGGCCAGGCTGTTGAGCAACAGACCAAAGAACGCGGCCACCAATTGGAAAAACGGGCCAGCGGCGAGAAAGGCCGCCCACTCCGCGGTGCTCTCCGGCAGGGAGCCAAGTCGGAGCCACCCCTGATCCCCGTCCGGATCGGTATACCCAACCCATCGCTCGGGTGCCGCCGGTTCCCTGTCCCACAGTTGCACCAAGCCCGTGGAGCCGAATACCGGTTGGCGGCCGTAGCCTTTGCCTCCCAGGCTGCAGCGGGCAATCCGTACATGGCCCGCTCCTCGCAGCCCATGCCAACCACCCGGAAATATGCTGCGCCTCCAAATCCCATCTGCAGGTTGGGGCGGGGAGACCCCGCCCCTACGCAACATCACCAATCACGAGCGGCGGCCGTCGATGGACAACCCTAGCCAGCGCCGTCTCAGGTTACCCGGGATAATGAGACCGAGCCTTGTAGATACACCTCAGCCTCCCGCCGCAACGGCCGCATCCGACTCGTACCGCGCCGGAAGGGAGCGGCGGTTGGTAATCGGGTCGTAATCCCAGTTTTGATGCGGTTTCCCACCGGCGCCGGGTATGGTGACGGGGATCAGCGGGATTCTCTCCAAAGAGCGGGTGGTGGACAGAGCGAGTAAGGGCCCGTGGGCGTGGGTGCGCCTGTCCGCTGCGCCTGTTTCGATTGCCGCGATCGCGGAAGACGAGGCTTTACATGAGGGTTGCTCCAATAGCCGAGGTTAATAACGACGCCCAGCTTAGCCGGGATCAAAATACTCGGGCTTCTCCGTCACAAGTGCCTCGATCGCGATATCGAGCCACTCGGTTTCCTCATGCTCCACAAGGTTGTAATACTCATGATCGAGGATCTCAAGTTCCCGAGGGGCACGAATTTGCTGCTCAATAAGGTATTTCTTCCGCAACGCGGGGAGCAATAAGGCCGGGCGCGAGAGTCGCACAGATGCCAACGACTCCGCCACCACGGCCGCTATAGCTTCGCGGCCGATTACCCTGAATGCCTCAATCGCAAAGGGCACCGGTGCGCCGGCGGTATTCCCGTAGAGCTGGATGAAACCCCCATTGCAGACCTCGCCATCGACGGTGTAAAGCCCGTAGATCATCCCATACCCTCTTGGTGCGTTACGTAAGTTCTTTAACACCAGCTCATTTCCCAACCCACGGTTGTTTCCCATGGCGAGCTTCCACATGCGCTCCACCGCCGCTTCGCGTTTCCGGGCGGCTTCCGTCGGGGTAAAGGAGCATCCTTCGAACGCTTTCACCAGCAACGGATCGTCCGCATCCCGCGGAACCCATGTCGGCAGTTGTTTCATGGTTTCAAAGGTCCGCTTGAATGCAGTTTCAGCGAATCTTTTGTGCGACGGTTCAAACAACGAGGACCAGAAGGACCACGCCGATGCTTGCACGTATTCAGGCCTATGTGTTGACGCCATCAAGCCAGCGGGACAATAATAGTTCAACTGCCGCACGAGTTGCTCGCGCACAAACCGGTCATACCGACCGCGTTTCTTCGCTTCCGCCGCCATGTAATGCTCCAGTTCAATCGGGGCCGCGTCCGTGCCCAACAGACGGTTGAGCTCATTCAGCGAGAGTGTCGGCCTCGATCCGGCCCATTCGAGAACGTCTCCTATACCGGCTTTCTTGAGCGCTTCTCCGATTGCGTTGTCGGTCTCCATGTTTCACCTGTTCCACAGACTGCTTAACATACGCTCAAATCTACCAAAAGGCCGAGTAATCTCATCGATGGTAAGGACGCAATGTCTCCAGAATTCCGTAATCCGTGGCCAGACCACGAACCTCACCCGGCATCCGTGCCGCCCTCTCAGCCTCGGAGAAGGTAAAGACGTCCTTAGACCGATTGCTTCCCAAAGCAAGGCCGGGTTAGCCGGCGCGCACGCCGTCCGGCACCGGACGCTCGGGCGTCGCCAGGACGGGCGTGATGCCGTCGGCGTAGCCGATCTCAAAGAGCATGCCCTCGGAGACATAGCCCATCATCTTGCGGGGTTCGAGGTTCACCAGGAAGAGCGCTTGCTTGCCGACGATCTCCTGGGGATCCGCGCGCTCTTGCTTCATGCCGACGAGGATCGTCCGTTTGTGGTCGCCGAGGTTCACGAGCAGCCGCACAAGCTTGTCCGATTTGGCCACGTCCTCGACCGCCTCGATCGTGCCGACGCGGATGTCAAGCTGATCCAGCACGTTCGCGGAAACGGGAGGTTTTACCGGCGCGGGGGTTATACTCATATATGGTTCATCCTTTCGAATTAGTTGTCCGGTACAACAGCCACCTGGTAGTGGACAATATTAAGAGGGCCCATGAAGGTTCGTTCCTGGTCCAGACCAAAATTCAACAAAACAACTGGCACCTCCTGCCAATTCCAGACGCGCCCAGGGGGCCCCTGCGGGCAGTGCTTATAACCCCGACAAATCCTTGACATCCCCGCCCATTCCAACTATAATAATCTTAGCTAATAAACTGGATTTAGCTAAGATGGAGTTGCCGCTGGCGCAGGTATTTGCGGCGTACACGGTGGAACTTTAGAACTCCATGAGGGGGTGAGCGTCGTGAACAAACCCCGCATCCTGATCGCCTACACCGGCGGCACCATTGGCATGAAGAAAACGCCGGACGGCTACAAGCCGATCCCCGGCTGCCTCCCGGAGCTCATCGCG
>JBLNCE010000075.1:0-16355 GCA_050260415.1 Bacteroidota bacterium
GGGGCCGTCGAGCAAGAGCGGCAGGGGGCGGCCTGTCTCCAGGGCGGCTGTCTCGAGGGAGCGGCGGATGGCCGGGGCTGTCAAGCCGATCAGGACCACGGCCTTGACGTTGCCGGTCAGGACGGCCTCGGCAAAGGGTCGGTAGTCGGCGCCTTTATCGGCGCCGCCCGCGATCAGGACGAGGGGTTCCTGGAAAGCGCGGATGGCTACGGCGCTGGCCTCCGGCGTGGTGGCGAAGGAATCGTCGAAATACTGCACGCCGTCCACGTTCCGCACGAACTCCAGCCGGTGCTCGAGCCCCTGGAAGGCCGTGACGGCGTCGTGAATGGCATCCACCGCGGCGCCCACGGCGGACGCGGCCGCGGCCGCGGCACAGATATTGGCCAGGTTGTGTTCCCCGCGGATCTGGACCGCGCTGGTCGGGCAGATGGGTGTCTCCACGCCACCCCGGCGGAGATGGAGCCAGCGTCCCCGGCCGCGGTCGGCCGTGAAACAACCCTCAGTCTCCTCGCGCAGACTGAACTGGAGGAGCCGGCCGCGCGCCCGGCCGGCCTGCGCGGCGCAAATCTCGTTGTCGGCGTTGAGGACGACCGTGCCGTCCGGACCCTGGTGGAGGAAGACATTGGCCTTGGCCTCGATATAGTCGCCGTACGAGCGGTGGTAGTTGGGGTTGTTCGGGTCGCTCGCGGCCAGGTGTTCGGGGAAGATGTTCGTAACCACGGCCACCGAGGGGCTTCGGTCGGCATCCTCCAGCTGAAAGCTGGATAGTTCCAAGACCACCAGGTCGTCGGGGCCGATTTCGTCCAAGAAGGCGAACGGTGCCACGCCGATGTTGCCGCCCAGCCAAACACGGCCGCCCTTTTCCTGCCGGTCCTGCTGCAGGATCTGAAAGATCAGGCTGGAGGTCGTGCCTTTGCCCTTGCTGCCGGTGACGCCGATGACCGGTACGGGGCAGATCTCGAGGAAGAGCCTGATGGCGCTGGTAATACTCACGCCCGCGTCGCGGGCGGAAACGAGGGCTGGTTCGAAGAGGGGAAGACCCGGGCTCCGGTAGAGGACATCGAAGCGCTCCAGGCGGGCCAGGTAATCCGGGCCGAGTTGGAACGCGACTCCCGCCTGGCGCAGTTCCCCGAAACGGTCTCCAAGTTCGGGCGCGGTGCGACGGTCGCAGACGGTCAGACGGTCGCCGCGCGCCAGCAAGTATCGGGCCAGAGCCAGATTTTCTATCCCCAGGCCGAGCAGGGCGACTTCTCTGGACAAGGTGTCGTCACTCTCCGCAAAGATATACGGGCCAAGTCTCGCCCTCATCTTACCATTTGCCCCGGCCTTATGTAAAGGGCGCTGCCTCTTCTTGTAAGGTCTATGCGCAACGTGCTATAATAGTGCTGCCGTGTCTCACCTCTCTGAGAAGCCGCGTGGGAGTGACTTTATTGCAGCGTTTGTTTGAGCCCGGGGTCAGTCTCAGGGTTCATTTTATCGGTATCGGCGGCATCAGCATGAGTGGGCTGGCGGAATTCCTTGCGGCCAGGGGACACAGCGTGAGCGGCTGCGACCGGAAGGCCTCGGGTCTCACCGCGATGCTCGCCGCCAAGGGAATCCAGATCGAGATCGGACATGACCCCGCGCATATCGACGCGGCGGATGTGGTTGTTTATACAGCGGCCATCCCTCACGAGCAGCCTGAGCTTCAGGCGGCCAGAGCGCGCAATCTGCCGACCATCGAACGGGCAATCCTCCTCGGCGGGGTGGCCGCGACTTACCCCAAACGAATCGCGGTGGCGGGCACGCACGGCAAGACCACGACCACGGGCATGCTCGGCGTCGTTCTCACGGAAGCGGGACTGGATCCCGCGATCTCGCTGGGCGGCGAACTCGATCAGATCGGCGGCAACGTCCGCTTGGGCGGGCGCGAGTTGTTCCTGACCGAAGCCTGCGAATACGTGGAGAGTTTTCTCCATCTTTCCCCCACCATCGCCATGATCCTCAATGTCGAAGCGGACCATCCCGATTTCTTCCGTGACTTGACGCATCTCAAGGGAGCCTTTGCTCGTTTCGCGCGACTGGTGCCGGAGGACGGGCACATCATCGCCCGTACGGAACTGCCCAATGTGGCCGATGCGGTGGCCGGCGCGCGCGCGGGGGTAATCAGTTTCGGCCAGGGTGAGGCGGCGGATTTTCACCCGCGCGAGATCCGGTTTGACCGCCAAGGCATGCCGAGTTTCACCGCGTTCGCGTACGGCCGTCCATTGGACCGGGTGGAATTGAACGTACCCGGCATGCACAATATCCTAAACGCGTTGGCCGCCCTGGCCGCCGCAAGTCTGCTGGGAGTAGACCCGGAGGTCGCCATCGCCGCTCTAGGCCGGTACCGCGGCACGAAGCGCCGTTTCGAGCGCAAGGGTCAACATAACGGCGTGACGGTGATTGACGATTACGCGCACCATCCGACCGAGGTCGCGGCGACGATCGGCGCGGCCCGCAACTGCCCCCACCAACGCATCTGGTGCGTTTTTCAGCCGCACACCTACAGCCGGACCAAAGCGTTGCTCCATGACTTCGCCTCGGCTCTATCCCAGGCCGATCGGGTTTTGATCCTAGATATCTATGCCGCCCGCGAACGCGACGACGGCCAGATACACGCGCGCGATCTGGCGCTGTTACTGCAAGAACAGGGACACGAGGCGATGTACATCCCCTCGTTTGCGGAGACGGTCGACTATCTCGCCGCTCATACACGGCCCGGCGATCTGGTTCTGACCATGGGCGCCGGAGACGTCAACCGGATCGGAGAGATGCTGCTTTCCCGTATGATCGGCGTAGAAACCCCGGGACGCGGGCGGGACAAGAATCCGGGAGTTAATTAGGGGTGACTGCCGTGACCTACGTTCTTGGAGGCTTGGTTCTTCTGGGGATGCTCCTGGCCCTGGCCGTGTGGCGCCAGTCTGTCGCGCGCCGCTTCTTCCAGTCCCTTGCCCATCTGGGATCGGCGCTCGGCGAGAAAAGGAGCCCCGGGGACCTGGGGAAGCGTGTTCTAGCGGCGGTGTGTGAAGATACTGGTTCGGAGGCCGGCCTGCTCTATCTCGGCGAAAAGAACCTGGCTTTTCGATTGAAGGCCAGCCATGGCCTGGACCAGTCCCAGTTGAGCAGCGCGGTAATCGACGCGGAGCTTCACCGGCGGTTCCTGGATCGCGTATCGGGCGGCCCGGCGGCGATCTCGCGGGTCCCGCTGGATGAGGCGGGAGGTTTTCTCGCGCATTACCGGTGGGCCTTGGTCGCGCCCCTTGCGGCCGGCGAGAGCATAGTGGGGGTCTTGCTCCTGCTTCGCACGGAAGGCCGTTATAAATCTCAGCACCTTGAGTTGCTGCGGCGTTTTGCGCCCCAGGCCGCTTTTTCCCTGGCCAACGTCTCTCTCAATCAGGAGAACCAGGACGCCGCCAAGGAAAACGCGCGGCTATACCTGAACCTATCCAGGCTCTACCGCCAGGCGACCGTGGACAACCTAACCGGTTTGCATAACCGGCTCTATATGTCGCAGCGGTTGAGGGAGGAAGTAAAGAAGGCGTGGCGTTTCAGGCAGCCCTTGGCGTTGGTGCTCTTGGACCTGGATCTCTTCGGCAAGGTGAACGAGGAGCACGGGCAGAAGACCGGTGACGAGGTATTGCGCGATGCGGCGCGGATCGTCCGCCGGACGGCGCGCGATTACGACGTGGCCTGCCGGTTCGGCGGCGAGGGGATAGCGCTGATCTTGGCCCAAACCGACCGGGAAGGGGCGTTCGCCTTGGCGGAGAGGATTCGCCGGGAAATAGGCGCCCATCAGTTTCCGGCGGGGGTGCGGCTCACGTGCAGCGTCGGCGTGGCCGCAATGGCGCCGGCGGCTTTGCCCGCGGTAAAACGACCCGATGCCGCCCATCTGGAACGCGCCGCCGAAGAATTGGTTTTGTTGGCGGAAAAGGCCATGGAATGCGCCAAGGAAGCTGGACGAGACCGGGTGGAGATCGCCGCGACGCTTGAGCCGAAGGCGGAAGTCCCCAGTCCCCAGCCATGACTCACGCGCCAAAAACGAGGCCCTGTTCTGAGAACCGATGGATGCCGAAGGCCGATTGCCAGGGCCGACGGAGACCCAAAGACGCACCGGGGTAAGGCATATTGCCGAAGCTGCCGCCTGGAGAAAAACGCGCTGAACCATCGCGTTTGGGCCCTGGCAAGGCGGCGAGAAGGCCAGCCCGCAAGGTTGCCCTCCGGTATATTAGGACTGTTCTCTGCAAAAACTCTGAGAGAACAGTCCTTTGTTTTGGAGGGAACCGATCGATGCGACGCTTTATCGCCTGTCTGCTCCTCGTCGCTCTGTTGTGTCCGGCGGTCACGGCCTTCACGCCGCGCGCGGCGGAAGGGCCGCCGGTCTCGATCAGCTCGGAGTCGGCCGTTCTCATGGAGGCAAGCCAGGGACGGATCCTTTTCGCCAAGGGCGAGCATGCCGTGCTGCCCCCCGCGAGCGTTACAAAGCTCATGTTGATGCTGCTCGTCATGGAAGCGGTCGATTCGGGACGTATGAAGCTCTCGGAGATCGTCACGGCCAGTCCCGAGGCCTGCAAGATGGGCGGCTCTCAGATCTGGCTGGAACAAGGCGAGCAGATGACGGTCGCCGATCTCATGAAAGCGATCTCGATCGTCTCCGCCAACGACGCCTCGGTCGCGCTCGCGGAACACATGGCCGGCTCGGAGGAGAACTTCGTCCGGCTCATGAACAAACGCGCCCAGGAACTGGGGCTCAAGGATACCGTCTATGTGAACTGCACCGGCCTGACCCCCGACGCGCCGGGGGCCAAGGGCAATGTGACGTCCGCGCACGACCAAGCCGTGCTGGCTCAAGCCATGCTCCGGCATCCCGGCGTCCTCAAGTGGACGGGTACCTGGATCGACTACCTGCGCAACGGCCAGTCATTCTTGCGGAACACCAATAACCTGGTCCGCTTCTACGACGGTTGCGACGGCCTCAAGACCGGCTTTACGGAACAGGCCGGCTTCTGTCTCGTCGCTACGGCCAAGCGGGCCGGCGTCCGGCTGATCGCCGCGATCATGAAGGCGCCGACGTCGCAGATCCGCAACGCCGAGATCTCAAAGCTGTTCAACTACGGCTTTAGCCAACTCAAAGCCTACCAGTTCTACAAGGGAGGGGAGGTCGTCGCCAACCTGCCCGTGACATTGGGCAAGCGCAATCAGGTTCCGGTGGTGGTGGAGCGCGAACTGGCGGCCGTGGTCGACCGGACCGTCACGGCCAGTCCGAAGACCGCGATTACGCTGCCGGCCAAGGTTACGGCCCCGATCAAACAGGGAATGGTTCTCGGCCGGGTCGTCGTGACCATCGAGGGCAAAGAATGCGGGCGCACGAACCTCATCGCCGCCAGCAGCGTGCCGAGAAGCGGTTTCTTCAGCGCCTTGGGCAAGGTCCTGGCCGAGACCATCAAGAGCCTGTTCAAGCGGGGCTGAACCGGAACATCCCTTTACCGAGGCCCGCCTACCGGCGGGCTTTTTTCGATCAGGAAGCAACGGCGCCGGGCTTCGCGGCGTTTGGCCTTTCCGGCCGCGGGGGAAGGCCGGGAATAAGAGCGGCGGGTTTGTGCCCGCCGCAGCTCCAAGCGTCCGGTTTCCAGGAGGCGGGCCTAGGCTAAAAAACCTTTTGCCGGGATGGAAAAAACCGCATCCTCATTACGATATTATTGCGAGGAAAAGCGGTGCGTCGGGCTGGCCGTTCAAGGCGGCGGACGCCAATGAATTTATTATGTCGAGCAGGAATCGGAAAACGCATGACGAAGAACGAATTAGTTTGAACGCCGAACAAACGAGGGACGTCATGCAAACCGGAAATTTCCAGCTTGTGCGTCAGATTAACCGCCGTTTGGTTTTCGGGCTCATTCGTGAGGGGGAGCAGGTCTCGCGGGCAAGCCTGGCCGAGGTCACGGCGCTCAGCAAGGCGACCGTCTCGGCGGTGGTGGACGAATTGATCGAGGGCGGGATGATCGTTGAAGGACCTCGCATGGTGGGATCCATCGGCAGACGGCCGATCCTGCTCGATATCAACACGGGCGGCCCGGTTCTCGGCGCGGTGCAACTGGAGCCGGACGGAGTACGCGGCGCCGTGATGGACCTTCGCTGGCGGATCCTCAAGCGGTTTTCGCGACCGTGCGCGCCGGCCAAAGGCGAGAGCCTGATCAGGGCCGCCGTCGATACCCTGGCCGCCATCAAGAATTATGCCACGGTCATGGGCCGTCTCGTCCTGGGGGCGGGAGTCGGGGTGCCGGGGATCCTGAACCGGCCCGGCGATGTGGTATTACACGCTCCGGCGCTCGGATGGCGCGATGTTTCGCTGCGCAAGGTGCTGGAGACAGCGGTCGATTTCCCTGTTTCATTGGGTGACGAAGCCAGGTTGGGCGCGCTGGCGGAAGTCGCGGTCGGTTCGGGACGCGGGACGGAGGTCTTGCTCTATCTGGGTTTGGGTACGACGGTCAGCGTGGGCATCGTTCGGCGGGGCTGTCTGGAGGGAGGCACGCATGCCGGCCATCTGACGGTCCTGCCCGCCGGGCCACCGTGTTGGTGCGGCAATCGCGGGTGTTTGGAGGCCTTGGTCGGGGAGGAAAACCTCGTGCGGCGCGCCCGTGAGATGTTGGCCGCCGGACGGCGTTTCCGGCGGGCACCCGCCGGGCTATCCCGCCAGTGGCTCTGCCGGGAGGCCGAGAAGGGCGACCCGCTGGCCACGGAGATCCTGCTGGAGGCCTGCCGCTGGGTCGGGATCGGGTTGGCGAACCTGATCAATCTGTATCAGCCTGAGATGGTGCTGATCGGGGGTTGGATGGCATCCGACAGGAAGCTGATGCTCGCCGTGGAGAAGGAGGTACGAGAGCGCGCGCTCGCTGCGTTCATGCGTCCGATGCGGATCGAGCCCGCCGGTATAACCGAGGATGCCGTCCTGATCGGCGCGGCGGCCTGGGCGCTTGAAGGCGCGTTAGGTTCCCAGCCAATCCAGGGGTTGTCCTAAGACTGATCTTATAGGCATATTATGCTAACGGAAGAGTCTTTTTTCCTGTCTTTGTCAAGAAACGGGCAAGGGGGTGAGACAATGCGTTTACATGCCGGTGGACTATGTATTCGCCGGATGCAGGCGGACGACTTGCAGGCGGTCTTGGGGCTCGTGCGTCAATTACCGGGGAACATCATCCGTTGGTCCAAGGAGGCCAGCTTCACTCAGGTCTTTCAGGATTTGTTGGAGGGGAAGGGCAAAGAGGCCTTTGTGGCGACCTTGCATCAGCGGGTCATCGGGTTTGTGAGTCTTTATTACATGCGGGTCCTGCATCACGGCGGCACGGTGGCCAGCATCCAGGAACTGGTTGTAACGGAAGAGCTTCGCGGGCGGGGGGTCGGCCGCGCGCTGGTGGACTTCGCACGGGCACGGGCGCAAGAGCTTTGCTGCGCCGGGGTTGAAGTGGCGGCGGGCCAGCCTGGATTGGGCAAGCGCCTCGGCCGGATCGGCGCGCTGGATCACTTTGCCCCTGTTCCGTAAGCGCGCCGAAAGCCATCGCCGCGGTGCCGGTATCATACCAAGGTTTCGAGAGTGAAAGCTTTACCACGGCTTTCCGCGGTTTGGGCGCGGACAAGCTTTCGCCCCAAGGCCGCCCCGCGACATAGCCAATCAAGCTGCTTTCGAAACCCATATTTAACATGGAAGAGGTGTTGGCGCATGCTACAGGCGCGTGATTACTTTGACCTGGACGGCACCGGCCTGGAGGAGCTCTTCCGGGACCTCCGGTATGTATGGGAGGCCCTCAACCGGCTGGAAACGTGGCTGGGTCAGGCACCGGCGGCATCCATCGAAGGCGAGATCATGCCCGGGGCCTGGGTGGGGCCTGATGTATCCATCGGCCGCGGTACGATCGTCGAGCCGGGCGCCTATGTACAGGGGCCCACGGTGATCGGGCCCGATTGTCATATAAGGCACGGCGCCTATATACGCGGCCAATGCCTGATCGGCGCGGGTTGCATCGTCGGCCATGCCACGGAGCTAAAGAAGGTCATCATGCTGCCCGGGGCGTCCGTCCCGCATCTGGCCTATGTCGGGGACAGCATCCTCGGCCGCCGGGTCAACCTGGGCGCCGGGGTCAAGACGGCCAACGTCAAGAACGACCATAGCGAGGTCTCGGTGGTGGTGGGAGGGGAACGTATCGCCACCGGGCTCAGGAAGTTCGGCGCCATCATCGGCGATCGCACCCAGATCGGGTGCAACTGTGTGTCCACCCCGGGCACGATGATCGGACCCGATTGCCTGGTCTATCCCACGGTGATGCTCCGTGGCTGTTATCAGCGTGGTAGGATTATCAAGGGACGGGGTCCGGTCGAGGTGGCCGAGAGGGTGCCGGTTGGGGAGTAGGGGAGAGTGGGAGTGGAGGAGAGGGGGAGAGAAGGGGTGACGGGGTGAAGGGGTGAACGGGTGAGGAAGACAAGGAGGTTTTCTTCTGGGATCATGGACTTTGTCGAACGGTCACGGTCCCGCGGGTGCGGCCGTTGGCATAAGATGCGTCGGAGTGATGCAGAATGGCCACCGCCGCGACCAGGGACAAGGTATTGGCCGCCGCCCGGGCGATGCTTGGGCGCACGGACGTCAACTTCGCCAGCACGAGCCCGGCCGAGGGCCTCGTTTGCATCGACATCTTCGTTTATGCCTGTGAGGGCGCGGGGATTCCCCTGCGCGACCTCATGCGCCGTTTGTATTATCAAAACCCCGGCGCATTTCCCTCCGACAGCGGTCCCCCCACGGACGTCAATTTTCCCAGGCGGATCAGGAACGTCATCGCTTTCTTGAACGCACTCGGCCTCTGGTACCCCTCCGGCCAGGGCCTGCCCGGCCAGCTGATCGCCTTTGGCGACGGTCCCGGAGAGCCGGCGCACACGGGCGTGGTCAGCGCGGTGGAAAGCGGGAAAGCAAGCGGGGCCATCATGACGACCGGCTTCGGCGGCGGCCCGCTCTCCGTGCGCGAGGTCGACCTCGCCGCATACCTCCGCGCCCACCCCGAGTTCTTCGTCGCGGGTTTTGGCGAACCGCCGGGAGAATGAGGGACTAACGATCGCTTGAGCCATCAACCCCGCCGTGCTACAATCCCACCCAACTGGAAGGGCGCCTAGGAATACCATAAGACGGCAGGATTCGAGTTCTTGGGCCGCGAATATCGCTCCAAGGAAGAAGTTGGTTTTTGTGCTGAGGGGTGTTGCTGTTTGAGCTGCCAGGCTACCGCCCAAGATCTCCAAACCGCCCGTTCCTTCTGGCATTTATACCGCCCGGAGGACGCGCCGTACCGTTTCAAGGCGGGTAACCTCGGGGAAGCCGTCCACTGGCAGGCCGAGACCAGGGATCTGCTGGCGCGGACCGTCGGATTTCAGGACCTTCCCACCGTGCCGCTGGCGCCCAAGCTCCTCGAGCGGGTCGACAAGGGGGACTACATCAGGGAGAAGGTTCTCCTCCGCACGGGCGAAGCTGCGCTCATGCCGGTCTATCTCTTGATTCCCAAAGGAGAGCCCCCCTTTCCGGGCATCCTGGCTTTCCACGGCCATGGCTACGGGGTCAAGGAGATCGTGGGGCTCTGGGAGGACGGGGCGGAACGCGGGACGCCCGAGGGCTACCAGAGGGACTTTGCCGTGGCGCTCTGCCGAAAGGGATTCGCCGTCGCCGCGCCGGAGATCGCGTGCTTTGGCGAGCGCCGGACGGACTTTGCGTATCTCGACACGGTGCTCGGCCAACCGGTCCCCAACAGCTGTCACCATGCGGCGGCACTCGCCTTTCACCTTGGGGGATCGGTTATCGGCCTGCGCGTCCATGACGCCCGGCGCCTCGTGGATTATCTGGAAACCCGGGCGGAGTTCGCTGCCGGGCGGCTGGGCGCCATGGGCATCTCCGGCGGGGGCATGCTCACCTTCTACGCGACTTGCCTCGACACACGGATCAAGGCCAGCGCGATCAGCGGTTATTACTCCACCTACCGCGAGAGCATCCTGGCCATGCATCACTGCCCGTGTAACTACGTCCCCGGCTTGTATCGTTTTGGCGAGATGTATGACCTCGTGGGCCTTATCGCCCCGCGGCCGCTGTTGGTCGAGGCGGGCGACCACGATCCCATCTTTCCCATCGAGGCGGTCAAGCGGAGCGTGGACAAGGCGCGGAGCGTCTACGGGGTTTTCGGGGCGGGGGACAAGCTAGAGATCGACTACTTCGAGGGCCGGCACCGGATCAGCGGGCGGGCGGCGTATGAGTTTCTGTGGGGGGCGCTCGCCTCCCAACCCCAGGAGCGCATCCAGACCGAGATCGGGAGCGGAGATCTTCCTGGCCCTTGCCCCAGGCTATATCGGGGTGTCGCCGCTTATGCTCCGGAGAAGGAGGCAATCGGCTCGAAGATCTACTTCGCGGGCCCGCTCTTTTGCGAGAGCGAACGCGCCTTCAACCAGAACCTGGCCGGGCAGCTCGAGGAGGCCGGGTTCGCGGTCTTCCTGCCGCAGCGGGACGGCGTCGAGTCCAGCAAGCCCCCCTATACCCTGATGAGCCCTGACGAGCGGCGGAAAGCCGTGTTCGCAATGGACCGCGACGAGATTACCGCCTGCGATATTTTCCTCTTTGTCCTGGACGGCCGGATCCCCGACGAGGGCGCCTGCGTGGAGTTGGGCTTGGCGTATATGCATCGGTTGATGGCGAAGCGGCCGCGGCTGATCATCGGCTTGCAGACGGATTGCCGGGCGGCCTTCATCGGCTCCCGTCTCAATCCCATGCTGCGTCTGGCTTTCGATACAATCGTCGAGACGCGCGAGGCGTTATTGGAGGCCCTTACGGCATGGAGGGAGAATGTCCGCATCGGCGAAGCACCCGCGGCGGACGCAAGGTGACGTCGGCTTAAAGCTTAGGTTAACCAATATTGGTTCGCGTCGTGGCGATGTTTTGCTCTCAACGCGGGCGGGGGAAGAATCCGAGTACGAGTACGAACAAGAAAGGATCGAGACCATGAATCTTGCGGAATTTATTGTGGCGCGGTCGCCAATCTTGCTAGACGGCGCGATGGGCACGCAGCTAGCCGCGGCGGGATTGGAGATGGGCGGACAGAACTGCGTCTCCCACCCGGAGGCGGTACTTGCCGTGCACAAGCAATATGCCCAGGCCGGCTGCGACCTGCTGATCACGAATACGCTCACCATGAACAGGATCTCCATCGAGACGCACGGCGTGGGCGTCGACGTTGAAGAAGTGAATCTGGCCGGCGCGCGGCTCGCCAAATCCGCGGTGACTGTTGGTCAATATGTGCTTGGCGACATCAGCTCGACCGGGCAATTGCTCGAGCCATACGGAGACTTTTCCGAGGCGCAGTTCTATGAGACCTTCAGGGAGCAAGCCGCATTCCTCGCCGCTGGAGGCGTCGACGGCTTCATCGTGGAGACCATGCTGGACCTGCGCGAGGCGCTCTGCGCGCTGCGCGCCTGCCGCGACGTATCGCCGTTGCCCGTGCTGGTGACGCTCTCGTTCAAGACCACCGCCAACGGCGGACGCACGGTCATGGGCAACGCGGCCGCGGAGATTGCCGCCGCATTGGCCGAAGCGGGAGCGGCCGCAGTCGGCGCGAACTGCGGCGATCTCAGCCCGCGCGAGACCGCCGCCATCATTGGGATCATGAGGAAAAGCGTGGACCTGCCGCTCATCGCGCAACCCAACGCCGGGAAGCCCCATCTCGTCGGCGAGCGCACGGTCTTTGACATGAGCCCGGAGGCCTTCGCCGACGGCATCGCCGAATGCGTCGCGGCGGGCGCAACGCTCGTGGGCGGCTGCTGCGGCACGACCCCCGACCACATCCGGCGCGTCGCCGAACTGATCAAACGGTAATCACAAAAGCCCATGACGCCGTCTGTATGGCGGCAAGAAAAGAGAAAACGAACGTACAGTTGGGTGTATAGTCTCCTGATTTTTATACGATCCTTGACACCAACTGCGCCGCTGTATTACGATCGTATTACAGGGGGTGTTTTCATGTTCAGCATCCGTCTGCCGCGCGATCTCGATGAAAAGTTGGCCGCCAGATCCGCACGGGAGGGCCGGACCAAGGCGGACCTCATCAGAGAAGCCCTGGTTAGATACTTAACGCTATGGGAGACGAGGTATGAATCGGGCAACGACCATAGCGGCCGCTATGGCGGTGGCCGGGGCGATTCGGCGCGCGATGGCATGGGCATATTCCGGGAGCATGACCGCGCCGCGAAGGATGTCGAGGCGGAAGCCATGCTGCTGGACCTCGACGATCGGGCGATCTTGGCGGAAAAGCTCATCCTCAGTCTGGACGCGCCCTCGGATGCGGAGAATCTCGGCCTCTGGGTCGGCGAGGCCACGCGCAGGCTAAAGGAACTCAGGGAAGGGAAGGCTGGGGTGGTCGCGCTCGAAGAGGTGCTCCGGCGGATGCGGTCCTCCATCTCATGATGGGGGTTGTTTTTCACGCTCGTGCCACCACCGAGGCCATCGAGGCGTTCCGGTATTACGAGGAGCGGGTGCCGGGCCTGGGCGTCTCGTTTCTGCTCGATCTCGGGGAAGCGGGACGGCTAATCGGGGAGCATCCCGAAGCGTCCCCGCTTGTCGGCGAGGAAATCCGGCGTAAGCTGTGCCGGCGTTTTCCATACAGTCTGCTCTATACAGTCGAAACGGAACGGATCCTTGTCCTGGCGGTAGCGCACCATAAAAGGCGGCCCGGGTATTGGCAGGAACGCGGCTAACACTGGCAGTCGGCGTAGCCTTTTTTGCCGCGGCCAATGGGGTTCGGCGTCTGGGACTACGGAGGTTTGAGTCCACGGGTTCGTAGATCGCTTCACCCGGCCTCTTCATTACCGGCCGCGGCGTGGGACCACTTGCCGCAGCGATCGCCGAAGTAGGCCAGCAGCTTCTTGCCCCGGTTGACGGCGACGATCTCGCAGTTGTTTGCGCAGCCGCCGCAGGATCCGCCGGTGGTGGTGAGTTCTTCCTCGCAGAGCCGCCAGCCGGCGAATTTGCTGGACGGGCCGCCGGCCAGGGCTTGGCGGCGCACCAAGAGGGCGGCGCCCAACGCGCCCATGACGGCATAATGCTCCGGCACGGCCAGTGCATGGCCCAGGGCCTTCTCCAAGGCGCGGCGCATGCCGAGATTGGCCGCCACGCCGCCTTGAAAGACGATCGCGGGCAGAATCTCCTTGCCCTTGCCCACATTGTTTAGGTAGTTGCGGGCCAGCGCGTCGCAGAGCCCGGCGGCTATATCGGGCAGGGGATGGCCGATCTGCTGCTTGTGAATCATGTCCGACTCCGCAAAGACCGCGCACCTCCCGGTGATCGTCACGGGGTTCGCCGCCGCCAGCGCGAGGGCGCCGAACTCCTCGATCCCGATCCCAAGCCGCGCGGCCTGCTGATCGAGGAACGAGCCGGTCCCCGCGGCGCAAACCGTGTTCATGGCAAAGTCGACCGCGATGCCGTCGCGGATGATGATGATCTTCGAGTCCTGACCGCCGATCTCGATCACCGTTCTGGCCTCGGGTTGGTAGTGGAGGGCGGCTACCGCGTGCGCGGTGATCTCGTTCTTGATCAGATCCGCCCCGATGACCAGCCCGATCAGGTTACGGGCGCTCCCGGTCGCCCCCACGCCGGCGATCCTCCCCGCGCCAGCCGCGCCTCTCAACCGCTCCAATCCCTGCTGGACCGCGTGGAGCGGCCGGCCGCCGGTGCGCAGATAGACCGTCCCGAGGGTGCTCCCGTCTTCCCGGAGCAGCACGAGATTGGCGCTGACGGAGCCCACATCGACGCCGAGGAAGAGATCCTGCATGTGCATGGCCTCCTAATCATCATGTACCCAAATAGCCGATATCGGGGTTGGTATCGGGATCGGAATCGAAAGGTTTTTCTAACAATCGAGGTTCAACGGTTCGATGCTTTGCCGATGCCGATACCGATTCCGATTCCGATTCCGACCCCGAGAAAGCGAAATGCAAATCATCTCCCCTTGCCCCCCATGATCTCCCTCTTGTTCCGCATCAGATCGACGAACGCCTCCAGCCTTGTCAACACGCCGGTCTCGGCGGTGTGTTCATCGAGGAGGAGGGAGAGGACCGGGAGTTGCTTGTCCCGGGCGGCTTTTTGCAGGATGCCCATGGCGATGACCTCGGGCATGCAGCCCAGGGGCGCGAGCTGGATCACGCCGTCGGTGCCGTCCCGGGCGGCGGCCACGGTGTGCGCCACGGACTCGAGACCGTGGCCCCCGACGTAGTGGGCGAGGTAGGGCTTGGCCAGGGCGCGCAGGCTTTTCTGCCAATCCAGGCCCAGGGCGCTATAGAAGATATTGTCCCGGATCCAGTCAAAGAAGAGGATCGTGCGCTCGACCTCCACGCCCATCATGGAGAGCCGCTCCTCGAGGTGGAAGTTGATCGCCGGCTCCATGACCACGAGCAGTTCGCCGACGATCTTGACCCTCAGTTTGTCTTCCGGCGGCTCCTTTGGCAGCGCCGCAAACTCGTCCATTTTTTCCACGAACAACCGGTCGATCTCGCGCACGCTTGCGGCCTGTGACAGGCCGGCGAGGAAGGCGCGCTTGCTGTCCCAGATGCGGCGGCGCGATGCGAGCGGCAGGTGCGGCGCGAGCGCGGCGACGCGGCGCTCGACCCGGTCGATGGCCAACGCTTTTTTTAGTCCGATAAAGGTAGCGCGGGGCAGATTCCGCCAGAAACGCATCCCGAGAAATCGGGTAACGGAACTGGTCAACTCGGTGAGGCTCTTCCGTGGCGGTTCGAAGACGATGAACGGCAGATCGTGGCCCAGATGCCGCAGGATCTCCCGCTGGACCTCGCCGTAGAGACCGAACCGGCACGGACCGATGCCGCCGGCCATGAAGACCGCGTCCACGCCGTCCCCGATGGTCTGCAGGTAGTTGCCCAGGTTCACTTTCAGGGGCAGGCAGGCAAATTCCGGCGTATGGCGGCTGCCCAGGGAGAGCGTCTCCTGGGAGGTGGGCGGCGGCAGCACCACCTCGAAGCCGAGCTCCGTGAGGAAGCTCTGCACCACGACCGTGCCCGCCCCCATGTGCGGAAAGGTGACTCTATAACGCGGCATGTTTCCTCCGCCAGGCAAGGAGATCGATGAACGCCTCGATCCGGGTCAAAAGGCCCGCGCGGCCGGTATGCTCGTCGATGGTCAGCCGGAGGAGGGGCGGGGCGCCGGGCGTCTTGGCCAAGTACCGCTCCAGCAGCTCGCCGAGGAGCGCATCCGGGCCGCAGAGGCAGGCCGTGAGGAAGATGAGCCCGCCGACCGATCGCCGCCGCGCATAATGGAACCCCGCCGCCAGGATTTGCTGGCCGAGGGGCCAGTAGACTTCTTTGCTCTGATGGGGCCAGGTGGCGTAATGCTCGTCCGCCGGCAGCATTTCCTCGGTATGGATTCGCGCCCCGGCCGCGCGCAGGGTCCGCAGCAACTGTTGATTGGCATGTTCGTCATAGACCAGATAAGGGTGGCCGAGCACGGCAATCGCCAGGCGCGGGTTCCCCTCCGGCCGGACGAGCGGCGCGCCCGCCGTCAGGTGGGCGATGGCTTCGGGCGGGGTGAATCCCTGCCGGCAGAGTGCCGTAAAGCGCAACTGTTGCCGCCAGGCGATCCTGCCCGCCCGCGCGATCTCCTTCTTGGTAATGCCGGGGGCGATCCCGGCCAGCGCTTCCTCCCAGGCCGCGGTCCGGGGCTTATCGTCCGCGTCGAGGTCGTGCCAGAATTCCCTGGCGTTTGGAAAGATATGCCGGGCCAGATCCGGCAGCCCCATGAGCTTTGGGCAAAAGTGCCGCCGGCGGCCCCAGCGGCCGAAGCCGGGGGAGAAGAGATAATCCGCTTTATCTTGCAGATAGGCGAGGTGGCCGAGATGGAGCTTGACGGGCAGACAGAGTTCGTCCACGGCCAGGGCGGCGCCTCTGGTTAGGATGGCCTGATTGGTGGGCGGCGAGAGCTGATGCGCCACGCCCAGTTCGGCAAAGAAGGAAGACCAGAAGGGATAGAGATGGTGGTAGAAAAGGGAACGTGGGATACCGATCACGGGCATAGGCTCCTTTTCGTGCTCGTACTCAGCGAAGCGGTCCACCCTCCGCAGTAGCATTCTAGATTATCACTTGAGTATTGCTACGGAGGACGGGTACTCGTACTCGTGTCGAGCTGCAAAACACCGATGATTACCCCTTACTCAAACTCCTAATTATTCTGTCCCCCGGGTGGATCTCCTGCCCGCCGCTGGCGCGATCGCCGCGGAACGCGTGCGGGAAACAGGCGCGTTCTTGGCCTGTACGGTGGTAATGAA